>NZ_JCAXWU010000014.1:0-163862 GCF_059759695.1 Klebsiella sp. M041 | reverse complement strand
TCTTTAAATAGTGGTGCCCGGACTCGGAATCGAACCAAGGACACGGGGATTTTCAATCCCCTGCTCTACCGACTGAGCTATCCGGGCAACGGGGCGCATTAAACCGTAATCCGCCCAGCCCGTCAACCAAATTTCTTAAATTACTTGTCGATTGCTTATCTTTGCGGCAATTCCGCGTTCAAAGGCGCATTTTGACTCAATATCACTGCATGCCGTTATCGCCTTCACGGCTTTTCCAGCCGCTGGTGACGGAGATAACGTGGCGCAACCCGGAGATCAGGTAATCACCAATGACCTCTTCATCTTCCCGCGGCGAGCTCAGCGTAATTTCCGCATCCACGCCGTGACGATAGGCGCCATGATGGCTGAAAATGGTGCCGATATAACATTTTCCATTCAGCCAGACCGGAATATAGGCCACCGTCTCATAGATATAGTTAACGGCAACGCCGCTGTAATAGTTGTCCGCCTCGTCGGCGGAGGCGCCGGGCGGAATGGGGCAGATCGGCGCATCGTTGTCGCTGGCGGGTTTGTCTTTCAGCAGGTTGCCCTGCATCACCTCCAGCGAGCGCAGCAGATCCGCTTTATCGCTGTCGCTCAGGCTGGGGGTCAGCGGTTGGTCTTTCTCCGGGGAGCGGATGCTGTTCAGCGTATAGCGGTAGCGAACCGTCACCGCGGGCGTCTGGCTGGCGGTGCTGAACGGGCGCAGCAGATAGAGATTATCTTCGCCAAACTGGCCGTTGTACCACAGGGCATACACCTGGCCGTTGATTTTGACCCAGTGGTTCCATTGGTTGGCCCCGCGGCCATTGATCGAAAAGAGGGCGCCGGGCACCCCGGCATCGAAATCATCGCCGTTATCACTGTCGCTATCGTTGACGGCGGCAAAATCATCATCGCCGCGCCGGAGTACCCCGGTGTAGCTGAAGAGCCCGGTGCCGCCCACGTAGCTGTCGATGATCAGATCGCGTTTGCCGTCGCCGTCGAGGTCGATAAGCGTAAAGCTGACTTTACCGTTTTCTGAATCTGCGCTAATTGCGGAGCGCAGAAACGCCTGCCACTCGTCATCGCTGATATCCGGGGACGGTTTGCTGGTCGTCACCAGGCTGTCATCGGCGTAAGTGAGCGTGAAGTCGGTAATATGGCCGGTTAACGGAAACTGCTCGGCGACCCGGTTCAGCGCCAGTTCCGGATCGCTTTTTTGCGCTTTCAGCACCGCGTTGTACAGCGTTCGCAGGGCCAGGTTATCCGCTTCTTTCTGCTGCTTCGGGATCACCTGGCTGACAAAGGTCGGCAGCATCCAGGTGCCGCCCGGGGTGATTTCCCGGCACATACCGGTGCTGTACTTCAGGCTGGGAACGAAGGTTTTACCCTCCCAGACGCGCGTCTCGCCGGTTACGCAGTCGGCCATGCCCCGCTCTTTGTGCAGGAAGACCAGCGTGCCGTTGGCGTAGCTGGAGGCCTCGGTAGTGAGCAGCCGCGGTTTGCTCAACTGGGCGTTATCGACCAGCCACAGGGCATAGCCATCGTTATAGGGCGCTCGCCAGCAGAGCGCCTGCGCCAGCGAATGGATTTTATCCAGCGCGGTGAGGGTGATCTGGCGCTCTGCCGCCGGAATGGCCGGGTTCTGCCAGTCTTCACAGCGCTGGTTCAGCAGCGGCGTCAGGGCGGGCAACAGCTTCTGGCGCTGGAGCATGCTCAGCGGTACAGGTTGCGCGTTGTGGATCACCGGCGCGGCGATGATTTCCGGGGCGGGGGCTGCGGGCAAAATGGCATCGTCGCCCGCGTCGCCTTTATCCAGCAGCGCGTCGGCGGTGCCGGTTCGTCGCTGAAACGCATCCATTTTACTCAGCACCTCGCGGCTACCGGCGCTGGAAAGCGGCAGGTGCTGGCCGTTAAGCGTGAATTCGATTTTGCGCTGGTTCGCCAGGGCCTGCAGCACGGCGGAGGTCTGATCGCTGTCCAGACGGAAGTGGCTGTCATCCACGGCATCCAGCGAGCCGAGGTCCCGGTCGTCGATCAGCAGGCTGGCGGTGGAGTCGGCGGGGATATCGTGTTCGATCTGCGCGAAGGTGGCCGTGGCGGTGAGGTGCTGTTCGCTGCCGGCGTTGCGGGTCAACAGCACGCTGACCTCGCCCATGCGGACGCCGTAACCCGCCGCCCGGCAGGTGCCAGTGTTATCGCAGGCGAGCTCCCAGTCTTTTTGCGCAAAGGAAAAACCTTGCAGGGGCGCCGCCAGCAGAGGTGTGGAGCACAGCCCCAGCCAGGCAGCCCAGAAGAACGCGCGCATATCAATCCCTGTCAGCAATCAGTGAGGGGGAAATTATAGGCGCGACGTGGCGGTTAGGATATCAGAATCAGGTTAAGGCCCCGCCCATACGGCACTGGGCGAAGCGCAGAATATCTTCTGCCAGCCGCCGCGCCGTATCGACATCCGTCTGGCTACGCTTGATCAGCAGACGGCTCAGACAGCCCTCGACAATCAGCTCCATCTGCTTGGCGACCATTTCCGGATCATCCACCTCCAGCTGGGTCAGCAGCTCATGGGTGTAGGCCAGCGAAGCCTGCTTCTGCTGTTCCGCCAGCTGGTGGATCGGGTGCTGGGCATCCGGATAGAAGGTGCAGGCGGCGATAAATAAACAGCCGGGGTAGCGCTGGTTGCTGACGCAGGTGGTAAGCGCGCTATAGCGCGCCAGCAGCTTTTGCTCTGCGCTTAAGGTGTCGTCCAGCAGCAGCTGACGGCGCCAGGCATCCACCTGGTGGCTCAGATAGCGAAGCGCGTCGTAGAGCAGCGCTTCGCGATCGGGCCAGAAGCGTTTCAGGTCGCTCGTCGGACAGGACACGCGCTCAGCGACCATCTCCAGCGACGTGTTGGCGATACCTTCAATTTCAAGAATTTTAATGGCTTCTGCCAGGACGTCTTCACGTAGCACGGTGTTCTCCTCCATCTTTCCTCCTAAAGTGTCGCTCACGCTAGCCAATCGCGCAAATGGGTGCTGAATGCCGCAGCATCCATAAAGCCGGTGACCCGCCGGTCGGGTTGTTCCTGGCCCTGCGCGTTGAAGAACAGGATCGTCGGCAGACCGAGCACCTGCAGGCGCTTCAGCAGCGCGGCGTCTTGCGGACTGTTTTTTGTCACATCAACCTGTAATAACACGACGCCTTTCAGCGCCTGCTGCACGTCAGGTGAACGAAAGGTGTATTTTTCAAACTCTTTGCAGGCTACACACCAGTCGGCGTAGAGATCGAGCATCACCGGCTGGCCTTTTGCCTGCGCCAGCGCCCGATCAAGCTCGGTCACCGAGCTGACGCGGGTGAAGGCCAGATGCGCCTGCTGCTCGAGCGCCGGGGCGCCAAACGCCCAGTCCTGCAGCGGACGGGCGCTGACCAGCGCGGCGGCAAGAAGAATGATTTGCGCCAGCCGCATCCACGACCGGGTCGCGCCCAGCGAGGTGATAAACGCCCAGCTGAAGAAGGCGACGCCAAGCATTGACCACAGACGTAATCCCCACTGGTCGCCGAGGATGCGCTCCAGCAGGAAAACGGGCAGAGCCAGGATCACGAATCCGAAGGCGGTCTTCACATGGCTCATCCACGGGCCGCTCTTCGGCAGCAGCCGGTTGCCAAACACGGTGACGAGAATCAACGGCAGGCCCATACCCAGCGCGTAGAGGTACAGCGTGCCGCCGCCCAGCCACAGATTACCGCTCTGGGCGATATATAACAGGATGGCGCTCAGCGGCGCAGTGGTGCAGGGGGAGCAGATCAGCCCGGCAATAGCGCCCATCGCAAAGACTCCGCCGGGCGAGCCGCCCTGGCGCTTATTGCTGAGCAGCGCCAGTCGGGTCTGCAGCGTGGAGGGCAGCTGTAGCGTGAACAGGCCGAACATGGAGAGCGCCAGCAGTATAAAGACTGCCGACAGACCCACCAGCACATACGGGTGCTGCAGGGCCGCCTGGAACTGCAGCCCGGCGGCGGCCACCACCAGCCCCAGCGCGGTATAGGTTAAGGCCATGCCCTGGACATAAATAAAGGCCAGCAGCAGGGCGCGCGCGGTGGAAAGCCGCTGTTTGCCGCCCAGCACGATGCCGGAAATCAGCGGATACATCGGCAGCACGCAGGGGGTGAAGGCGATACCAATGCCTATCAGCAGCGCCCACAGGGCGGTGAAAGGCAGGCGGGCGGGGGCGTCAGCGGGCGGCGCTGAGGCAGGCGCAGGTGAAGTGGCGACCTCCGGGACCGGACGCGGCTCAACCGGCAGCGGCGGGTTGAACGCCGGACGGCTGCTCGCCGGCGGCGCAGGGGCAATGGTGGTCGCCCGGCCATCTGCCGAAGCCGCCAGCACGGCGCTCAGCGGGATCACTTTGGTCTCCGGCGGATAACAGAATCCGGCATCGGCGCAGCCCTGCCAGGTGACGGTGAGGGTGGCGTCTTTGTCCGCCTGCTTCACCGTGACCGGGATAGTCAGGCGCTGACGAAAGATCTCGCTTTTGCCGTAAAACTCATCCTCATGCCACTCGCCCGCCGGCAGCGCCGGTTCGGCGATCGTCGCCCCGGCGGCGCGGAAGGTAAATTGTTGACGATAAAGATAGTAACCATCCTTGATTTGCCAGCTCAGGTTGAGGTCATGCTGTTGCTGCTGAAAGTCAAAGGCGAAGGCCTGGTCAGCAGGCACAAAGTTCGAGCGCCCCGGCGCGTCGAATAACCCGGCGGTGGCTGACGCGCTGCACAGCAGCAGGATCAGCGTAAAGATGCGGTAAGCCATGAGAGGTAATCGTTGTCTCCATACGTGACGGGCAGAACCAGCAGTTCAGGGGTTTGATACGGGTGGTGAGACTTCAGGCAGTCCAGCAGCGCCTGCTGATGGGCAAGATCGGTTTTGAGCAGCATCTGAACTTCATACTCCTGCTCCAGCTTCCCTTCCCAGTAATAGAGCGAGGTGGCGCCCGGCAGGAGCGTGGCGCAGGCGGCCAGCTTTTCGGCCAGCGCTTTTGCCGCCAGATCCTGGGCGGTTGCTTCATCCGGCGCGGTACAGAGCACAACAACAGCATCAGGCGTAGTCATCATGAACCTCGTATCAGCGAAAAGAGGCACTATAGCACGCAAGGTGGGGAGGATTAACGAAACGGGCCAGGATCTGGCCCGAATTTGAAGAGATTTACAGCATGATGCCGCCAAAAATAAACCCGAGGATCACGCACAGCGTAATGGCGATGACGCCGGGGATCAGGAAGGCGTGGTTGAAGACGTATTTACCGATGCGGGTGGAGCCGGTGTCATCCATTTCGACCGCCGCCAGCAGGGTGGGGTAGGTCGGCAGAACGAAAAGGGCGGAGACGGCGGCAAACGAGGCGATGGCAGTGAGAGGGCTCACGCCCAGCAGCAGCGCGGCGGGCATCAGCGCTTTGGTGGTGGCCGCCTGCGAGTAGAGCAGCGTGGCGGCAAAGAACAGCACCACCGCCAGCAGCCACGGGTAGTTATGCAGCAGGTCGCCGGCCACGGCCTGGATATCGCTGATATGCGCTTTAACGAAGGTATCCCCCAGCCAGGCGACGCCGAGCACGCAGACGCAGGCGCTCATGCCGGACTTAAAGGTGCTGGCATTGAGCACTTCGCCGGTGTCGATTTTGCAGGTGATGCTGATCAGCGTGGCGATGGTCAGCATAAACACCACGATCGCCTCGTTACGCGGTAGTACCGGGTTTTTGATCAGACCGACGGTATCGCTGATGGCCGTGGCGTAGAACATCACCGCCACGATGCCGATCAGAAACAGCAGAACAGAACGTTTGGCGTGCGGCTTCAGCTCAAACACCTGGCTGCCGCGCAGTCTGACCTCACCCTTGGCCAGCCGCTCCTGGTAAACCGGGTCATCTTTCAGTTCGCAGCCGAGGAAATTGCAGACGATAGCGGTGAGCATCACCGCCAGCAGGGTGACCGGAATACAGATGGCCAGCAGCATCAGGTAGCTAACGCCCAGCGGCTCCAGGATCCCGGCAAAGAACACCACCGCGGCGGAGATGGGCGAAGCGGTGATCGCTATCTGGGAGGCCACCACCGCAATCGATAGCGGACGGGACGGACGGATGCCTTGCTCTTTGGCCACTTCGGTGATCACCGGCAGCGTGGAGAAGGCGGTATGGCCGGTGCCGGCGAGCACGGTCATAAACCAGGTCACCAGTGGGGCAAGGAAGGTAATATATTTCGGGTGGCGACGCAGCATCCGTTCGGCGAGGCTGACCAGGTAATCCATTCCGCCTGCGACCTGCATGGCGGCGATAGCGGCAATCACCGCCATAATGATTTCAATAACGTCGAAGGGGATCGCACCCGGTTTAATTTGAAAAATAAGCGTCAGGACAAGGACGCCAAGGCCACCGGCAAAGCCGATACCAATGCCGCCGAGCCGGGCGCCGAGATAAATCGCCAGCAGGACAATAACCAGTTCTGCACCAAACATATATGCCTTCCTTGTTTTTTAACAAGTTGATATTGGATTGTTGTATTTTAGTAAAACTAAAAAGCAAAAAGGCATGTCATCGCTGACATGCCTTTGAATGACTATCCGGAAAGATTACTGTTCGCTTTCATCGGTATAACGCTTCGCTTTATAAGCGGGATGCATCAGGTTTTGCGCGGAGAAAATGTCATCCAGCTCTGCCGCCGTCAGCAGCCCACGCTCCAGCACCACTTCCCGCACGCTCTTCCCGGTTTCGGCGCAGATCTTGCCGACGATATCGCCATTGTGGTGGCCGATAAACGGGTTGAGGTAGGTGACGATGCCGATGGAGTTATAGACGTAACCTTCGCACACCGCTTTGTTGGCGGTAATGCCGTTGACGCATTTCTCCAGCAGGTTGTAGCAGGCGTTGGTCAGAATGTGGATAGACTCGAACATCGCCTGGCCGATCACCGGCTCCATCACGTTCAGCTGCAGCTGCCCGGCTTCGGAGGCCATGGTCACTGTGGTGTCGTTGCCGATCACTTTAAAGCAGACCTGGTTGACCACCTCCGGCACCACCGGGTTAACCTTCGCCGGCATAATAGAAGAGCCAGCCTGCAGCTCAGGCAGGTTAATTTCGTTGAGACCCGCGCGCGGTCCGGAAGAGAGCAGGCGCAGGTCGTTACAGATCTTGGACAGTTTCACCGCCAGGCGTTTCAGCGAGCTGTGAACCATGACGTACGCCCCGCAGTCCGAGGTGGCTTCGATCAGATCTTCCGCCGGAACGACCGGTAAGTTGCTCACTTCCGCCAGCTTCTGCACCGCCAGCTGTTGATAACCGTCCGGGGTGTTGAGGCGTGTGCCGATGGCGGTTGCGCCCAGGTTCACTTCCAGCAGCAGCTCCGCGGTGCGCAGAATGCTTTTGGTCTCTTCATTGAGCAGCACATTGAAGGCATGGAACTCCTGACCGAGGGTCATCGGCACTGCGTCCTGCAGCTGGGTGCGGCCCATCTTGAGGATGTCCTGGAACTCCTCGGCTTTCGCCTGGAAACCTTCGCCCAGCTGCTTAATCGCATCGATTAACTTGAGGATAGAGGCATACACCGCAATGCGGAACCCGGTCGGGTAGGCATCGTTGGTGGACTGGCATTTGTTGACGTGATCGTTTGGGTTCAGGTACTGGTATTCGCCTTTCTGGTGGCCCATCAGCTCGAGGCCGATGTTTGCCAGGACTTCGTTGGTGTTCATGTTTACGGAGGTGCCGGCCCCGCCCTGGAAGACATCGACCGGGAACTGGTCCATGCATTTGCCGTTATTCAGGACTTCGTCACAGGCGGCGATAATCGCATTTGCCGCGCTTTTGGGAATGGTCTGCAGCTCCTTGTTCGCCAGCGCGGCGGCTTTCTTCACCATCACCATGCCGCGCACGAATTCTGGTATGTCGCTGATTTTGCTGTTGCTAATGTAGAAGTTTTCAATCGCTCGCAGAGTATGAACGCCGTAGTAAGCGTCCGCGGGAACTTCCCTGGTGCCCAACAGATCTTCTTCGATACGAATGTTGTTTAACATGTGAACCTTCTTTTCAAGCTGCCAATGAATTCACCAAATACACAGAATATCCAGGATTCAGTATATTTTCTGGCCGACGATTATTTCCTTAACCGGCCCGGTGCCCAAGATCATATGCTGATGATAGCGAATATCAGTAAGCTTGATCACTTATTACATCGCGGGTGTGAGAAGATTTATTAATCTGTGAAATGGGTCACCGCTTTCCTATTCTTGGAAAAAATAAGCATTTCCGCTGATTGAAAAGCCGCTCAGCGTCCCCATCTTAGTGGGATGCGATCAGCAAATTGATGACTACGGGGGCCGAATTCGGCGCCTGTCGATGAAGGAGACGCCGGTGCGTTGGATTCCGTTTATTGCTTTTTTTCTTTACGTTTACATTGAGATATCGATCTTTATCCAGGTCGCGCACGTGCTGGGCGTCTTTATGACGCTGATCCTGGTGATCTTTAGCTCGGTGGTGGGGATGTCGCTGGTGCGCAACCAGGGCTTCAAAAACTTCCTGCTGATGCAGCAGAAGATGGCCGCGGGCGAGAGCCCGGCGGCGGAGATGATCAAGAGCGTCTCGCTGATTATCGCTGGCCTGCTGCTGTTGATCCCGGGGTTCTTTACCGATTTCCTCGGCCTGCTGCTGCTTTTGCCCCCGGTGCAGAAGCACCTGACGATGAAGCTGATGCCGCATTTGCGCTTCAGCCGGATGCCGGGCGGCGGCTTTAGCGCCGGGACTGGCGGCGGAGAGACCTTCGAAGGGGAATTCCAGCGCAAGGATGAACAGCGCGACCGTCTGGACCACAAGGACGATCGCCGCGATTAACGTTTATCGGCCCGGTCTGCAGACGCGACCGGGCCGCTTTCTTTTTGAGCCTATACGCCTCCTGTCGCCAGCTTACGTCTCGGTAAAAACAACCACAGCACCGCCAGCATCACCAGCGCGTACAGACTCTTCCAGCCGACCATCGCCAGCAGCAGCAGACAGAGAATGCTGCCCACTGCCGCCAGCAGCCGATAGCGCCCGCGCAACAAACGACAGCCCGCCAGCATGCACAGCAGATAGATCATGATGAAAATGCCGTTGGCATAGACGATCAGCGCGTCCAGATTGATATCGAGAAAATAGATACACAAGGTGCTGACCACGCAGGAGCCCAGCACGGCGTTGAGGGCGTTGCGCGGGATCTGCCGCGGCGACAGCCTCGCGAGGTAGCTCTGTGGCTTATGCTGCGCCTGCGACCAGACCAGGCGGGCGAAGCTCTGAATATAGATGTTGAGGCTGGCGAAACAGGCGAGGTAACCGATGACGCAGGCCACCCACAGCGCTTCGACGCCGAACAGGCGGACCACGATATTCGGTAATGACGCCGCCGCCGCCATCTCCTCGCCAAAGGCGTGGAAGTGCAACACCAGCACGGTGCAGGCCCAGTAGACCGAACCGGCAAGCAGCAGGCCTATCATCAGCGCGCGGGGAAAATCGCGCTCGGGGTGTTTAAACTCCGAGGCGAGGTGGGCAAAGGCTTCCAGGCCGACAAAGCACCAGAACATCACCGACAGCGCGGAGAAGAGCTGGCCGCGGTCGATCTCCGCCGGGGCGGGGAAGGGGATCTGCGCCGGACTTATCCCGCCGCGCCACCAGACGGCGACGATCAGCGCCACGATCAGCACGGCAACCAGCGTCTGCAGGTTGGCGCTGGAGCTGGCGTCACGTGAACCGACCCACCAGACGATGGCCAGGGTACCCAACTCCGCCAGCAGCAGCTGCGCATCATGCCAGCCGAACAGCGCCTGGCCGAAGCCGGTGGCGATGTGCAGGGCGGCGGGGAGCCCGACCGGGATAACCGATAAAAACAGCCAGCCGGTGACGCTGGCCAGATGTGGGCCAAAGGCCATATCGACAAAGTGGGCCACGCCGCCCGCGCTGGGGAAATGGCGGCCCAGCAGGGCGAAGACGATGGCAATCGGAAAAACAAGGAGGATAAGCAACGGCCATGCCCACAGGCTGTTATCGCCAGCGACCAGCGCCGCCAGCGCCGGAACGGCGAAAACGCCGGTGCCCAGCAGTGAGGTGGAAAGCAACCCGACTCCCTGTCCCAGCCCTAACTCCTGTTTTAAACCACTCATGATTCCATCCTGCGCCAGTAAAAAGAAAGAGAGTATCACAATCGCTTTTCCTTATGACCGGTTGCCCGGTGGCGCCGCTTTTTGCGCGCCAGCGCAAAGGTAAAAATTTTTTTTAATTTTGCCCTTGAAGCGGGAAATGGCCATCCCCATCTCTCTCTGCACTAGCCGGTAAACCGCGTTCGGCCCGGCGTCACCCATAACTGATAATGACTTTCTCGAAGGAGAGCTATCAATGAGTATTCGTCCGTTACATGATCGTGTGATCGTCAAACGTAAAGAAGTTGAAACCAAATCTGCGGGCGGCATCGTTCTGACCGGTTCTGCAGCAGCTAAGTCAACGCGTGGCGAAATCATCGCTGTCGGTAAAGGCCGCATCCTGGAAAACGGGACCGTGCAGCCGCTGGACGTTAAAGTTGGTGACATCGTGATTTTCAACGATGGCTACGGCGTGAAGACTGAAAAGATTGACAACGAAGAAGTGCTGATCATGTCCGAAAGCGACATCCTGGCAATTGTTGAAGCTTAATTCGCACGACCCTGAACGAATTTGAGGAATATAAGAAATGGCAGCAAAAGACGTAAAATTCGGTAACGACGCTCGTGTAAAAATGCTGCGCGGCGTAAACGTACTGGCAGATGCAGTTAAAGTGACCCTGGGCCCGAAAGGCCGTAACGTGGTTCTGGACAAATCCTTCGGCGCGCCGACCATCACCAAAGATGGTGTTTCCGTTGCACGTGAAATCGAGCTGGAAGACAAGTTCGAAAACATGGGCGCGCAGATGGTGAAAGAAGTTGCCTCTAAAGCGAACGACGCGGCAGGCGACGGTACCACCACCGCAACCGTGCTGGCGCAGGCTATCGTGAACGAAGGCCTGAAAGCGGTTGCTGCAGGCATGAACCCGATGGATCTGAAACGTGGTATCGACAAAGCTGTCGTTGCCGCTGTTGAAGAACTGAAAGCGCTGTCCGTTCCGTGCTCTGACTCCAAAGCTATCGCTCAGGTAGGTACCATCTCCGCTAACTCCGACGAAACCGTCGGTAAACTGATCGCGGAAGCGATGGACAAAGTTGGTAAAGAAGGCGTGATCACCGTTGAAGACGGTACCGGTCTGGAAGACGAACTGGACGTGGTTGAAGGTATGCAGTTCGACCGCGGCTACCTGTCTCCGTACTTCATCAACAAGCCGGACACCGGCGCCGTTGAGCTGGAAAGCCCGTTCATCCTGCTGGCTGACAAAAAAATCTCCAACATCCGCGAAATGCTGCCGGTTCTGGAAGCCGTAGCGAAAGCTGGCAAACCGCTGGTTATCATCGCTGAAGACGTTGAAGGCGAAGCGCTGGCGACCCTGGTGGTTAACACCATGCGCGGCATCGTGAAAGTGGCTGCGGTGAAAGCGCCGGGCTTCGGCGACCGTCGTAAAGCCATGCTGCAGGATATCGCGACGCTGACTGGCGGTACCGTTATCTCTGAAGAGATCGGTATGGAGCTGGAAAAAGCGACTCTGGAAGACCTGGGCCAGGCAAAACGTGTGGTTATCAACAAAGACACCACCACCATCATCGATGGCGTTGGCGAAGAATCCGCAATCCAGGGCCGCGTTGCTCAGATCCGTAAGCAGATCGAAGAAGCAACCTCCGACTACGACCGTGAAAAACTGCAGGAACGTGTCGCTAAACTGGCTGGCGGCGTTGCCGTAATCAAAGTCGGCGCGGCAACCGAAGTTGAAATGAAAGAGAAAAAAGCACGCGTCGACGATGCCCTGCACGCCACTCGTGCTGCGGTTGAAGAAGGCGTGGTGGCTGGCGGCGGCGTAGCGCTGGTTCGCGTTGCAGCGAAACTCGCTGGCCTGACCGGTCAGAACGAAGATCAGAACGTCGGTATCAAAGTTGCGCTGCGCGCAATGGAAGCGCCGCTGCGTCAGATCGTGTCCAACGCCGGTGAAGAGCCGTCTGTTGTGGCGAACAACGTGAAAGCCGGCGACGGTAACTACGGTTACAACGCGGCAACTGAAGAATACGGCAACATGATCGACTTCGGTATCCTGGACCCAACCAAAGTTACCCGTTCTGCACTGCAGTACGCGGCTTCCGTGGCTGGCCTGATGATCACCACCGAGTGCATGGTGACCGACCTGCCGAAAGGCGATGCGCCTGATTTAGGTGCTGCTGGCGGTATGGGCGGCATGGGCGGTATGGGCGGCATGATGTAATCGTGCGCTCTACGGCATAAAAAAGCAGAAACCCCTGGCCAGTAATGGCTGGGGGTTTTTCTTTTGGCGCGCTTTTTAGTATAAGGCTTATACATAAAAATCATTTAAGCTGCATCAGAGCGGCAAGCACCTCCGTATCGGAAGCGACTAACTAGCGCGACCGGCTAAGGAATGAAAGCGGCTCATGCCGACGCAGTTTGAAGGATGACAGGTTTACATCCGGGCCAGTGCGTCCAGCTCATCGATCATGGGGATTAACATGCAGGTAAAATATTTAGCAGGGATTGTCGGCGCAGCCTTACTGTTGGCAGGTTGCAGTTCCAGCAATGAATTAACCTCTGCCGGCCAGAATGTGCGCTTCGTGCAGGAGAAGCCGGGCGCAGAGTGTCAGCTGTTAGGGACCGCGACGGGTAAACAGAGCAACTGGCTCTCCGGCCAGAATGGCGATGAGGGTGGCTCCATGCGCGGTGCGGCTAACGCCCTGCGTAACCAGGCGGCAGCCATGGGCGGCAACGTGATTTATGGCGTCAGCAGCCCGACGCAAAATCTGTTGTCGAGCTTTGTGCCCACCGACAGCGAGATGAACGGCCAGGTTTATAAGTGCCCGAACTGATGCGCGATGCCTCTCTCTGCGAGCGTAGAGAGAGGCGTGACCGGTAGAAGAGGGTCAGGCGTTAAGCTCCGCTTTCTTCTCCAGATAGAAGGCATGCAGGGGACGCAGACACTCTTCCAGGCTGAGCATTCTTCCTGGCTGGGAAGGAATAATGGTACTGAAGATTTGGCATGGCGCCAGCGCCGTGTGCATCGCCTTGAGCTTGGGGCTTTTCTCGATAAGCTGCATCACGACGTTATTTTCCAGTTCCGATAAATGCGGCGCACTGGTTTTGATCACAGCTCCGGAGACAATTTTCTTCCCTTCCTCCGTCTCGCAGCAGTACAGCACGCCCAGGTAATGGGAAAACAAGTTTAGTTTCCAGTCTTCCTGCGGATACTGTTGATAATCAATATTTGGCTGGGTGGTTAAGTCCACGGCATAGCACATTAAAAAATCCATATTTGAACTTAAATACTGGATAAGTTCCTGATCGCCGACTGTTTTTAATGCCTGTTGAATACCAATTATCAGGGCTTCAACCTGTCGGTCATCAATAGTTAACGTCTTAATTTGCTCATCCTGAAATACCAGGATCAGCGTCGACTGCGTTTCGCCAGGTTTAAGCGTAATAGACATTATACGCCGCTCAGGAGAAGGCTGTTGTATTTCAGCCATTTCTACCGTGGGGATATGGGTAACAAGTGTTTCGTTATAAGCGATAATCTCATCTTTGTAAGCCTCGCCTTTATTTTCAAGTCGCTGAAAAATTAAGGCCATTCTACTTTGCAGTATCAGAAGCAGGTCGGCCAGTACGGGTGCCTGAAGATAGAAAATCTCACAGGTATCATTCGCTTTCTTGACCTTAAGTAACAGCGCCAGGAAACGCTCTTCAAAAGTAATTCCTGCAGTATTAAAACCAATAAACGTTCCTTGCATAATCTTCTCCTTTATTAAGCGGTAGCCATCGACTTCGATTGTGAGAGGTCAATAACGCGATCGGCAGATGCAATGGTTGATGGCCGGTGCGCGACAATAATTCGGGTGATACTTAATGATGAGATGGATTGGTTGATAACCGACTCATTTTTTAAGTCGAGGTGACTGGTGGCCTCGTCCATAAACAGGATACTCGGTTTACGGTACAAAGCACGAGCGATCAGGATACGTTGCTTTTGACCGCCGGAAATGCCCAGCCCCAGTTCGCCGACAATGGTTTCGTATCCCATCGCCATCTTCATGATTTCATCATGGATGTTGCAATGTTTGGCACATTCCATTACGAATTCCAAATCGGGGTTATCATCAAAACCACTGATATTATCGATAAGTGAACCTGAAAAGAGACGATCCTCCTGAAGTACGCAGGCGATACCGAGACGATAGTTATTTAAACCAATTTTTTGAATCTCCAGATTATCCGCCAGTATTTCGCCGGAGTCAGGTGAAAGCAAACCGCACATGACTTTCAACAGCGTGGTTTTGCCAACGCCAGATGGGCCAATTAGCGCGACAGACTCTCCTGGGGCAACCGTTATATTCAGATTGGTAAAAATGGGTTGTGAAAAAGGATCGTATTGATAACTCAGGTTCCTGACTTCAAGCATCACGCCGGTGTTTTCTGTAAACACACGTCGGGATGGAAGTTCTTTTTCCGGTTCGCTAAAGGCGATTTCAGATAGACGTTCATTATGAAGCGAGAGCATACGAAGCTGCATCACCAAATCAATGAGATTCGATGCACGTTGAGAAAACTGGCCTCGATAAGCATTAAATGCCATAAACATACCGAGCGTCATCTCGTTATCAATTACCATAATGGCACCCAACCACAGTACCACCACCTGATCGATAGAGGTGATAAAGGTATTAATCCCACCAAACATCATATCAAAGCGAGTTTGCTTAATACCTGCGTTACTGGCATCAACGTTAAGATTCAGCCAATGCTGCGAGCGACGTTCTTTTAAATTTAATGCTTTGATCGTGGAAATGCCATAAAGCGACTCCATAAAGTGAGAGTTAGCACGCGCCCCCTTAACGACCTGCTCTTCCGTTACGCGCCGATAAAAACTATAGGTAGCGAAGCGCATAATCGCATAGCAGACGGTAAAGCCAATGACGACCCAGACTAACCAGCCGCCATATAATGTCAGCATGACTAACAAACCGATCGTCATTATCGAATCGATGATGCCAGTGACGATACTGTTGGTAAAAATTGAACGAATGGTATCCAGAGACGAGAAACGAGACTGGATATCACCTAAGTGTCTCTTCTCGAAAAAAGATAATGGCAAACTTGCTAAATGATCGAATAGCGTTGTTTTCCATTGAATGTTTGTCAACGTATTCAACGTTAACGACGTCCATGCTCGGAGCATGCTAATAAACGTGCGGAATAGCGTGAAAAATATTAAACCAATACAAATAACAGAGAGTAAACTTTCATCGTGCGCCATAATCACATGGTCAGTTACTAACTGTGTACCAATAGGCAACAGGAGGCCAATCGCTTCTACCACAACAGAGAAAGCAAAGATCTTAATCAGCGCCGATTTTAAACCAACAATTTTATGCATTAAATCCAGGAGTCGTAAACGGGATTTCGCCTCCTCTTGTTGGAAGTTATGGTCAGGCCAGAGTTCAAGCGCAACGCCGGTAAAATTATTTGACATCTCACTGATGCCAATGATTCGTTTACCCAGCGCGGGATCGTGAATCACAAATCCGTTTTTCTTTACTTTTGTAAGGACTACATAGTGGTTCATTCCCCAGTGGATGATGCAGGGAAGCTTAAGCTGTTTTATTTCATCGAGGTCGAGCGCTAGCGCACGGTTTTTTAAACCAGCCTGCTCGGCTGTTTTGCTTAGAGACAGCAGTGAGGAGCCCTGTGAGGGGCTACCGAATCGTTGACGAAAATTAAATAAATCGATATTTAACCCATAATAACCACAGACCATCGCCAGACAGGCAACTCCACATTCCGATGATTCTGACTGTAGAATAACAGGCGTTTTGTTAACCAGAGAAAAATTTAGCTTTGCAACAATGGTTTTGAACAGTTCGTTAGTCATGGATTGGCCCAGTAATGCTTTGAGTTATCTTATACACAGGGGTAAACATCCACATATAAAGTGGGCGCTCTTCGAGAAATACAACGGCTTGAGCCTTCAGTCCATTCGAAAGCGAAAGCGTTTTACCATTGTAATTAAAGGTTTTGTTTTCAATTTTGACAATGGTTTTATAGAGTGCCAGTTCCTGCTGATTCGTTCCATTATTAACATTAGTGTATTCAGACAGTTCCTGTCGGGATGTCGGGACCGAAGATATTGAAAGTATTTTTCCCGGGAATTGCCCAAATTTATCGGATGGGAAAGCATCATAGCGGATGTTAATGACATCACCCGGTTTGACATAAGGTATGCTATTATTAGGTAACCATAAAATAAGATAATATTCTATATCACCAGTGGGTTTGATTTGCGCTAAACTGCTGCCTTTGTCGACCATTTGTCCTTTTGTTACAGCCAGCGATTCAATACGTCCTTCTGTGGTTGCTTTAATAATGACATTACCATTGGCATTTGATTCAACCAACT
This sequence comes from Klebsiella sp. M041, assembly GCF_059759695.1. Taxonomy (NCBI): domain Bacteria; kingdom Pseudomonadati; phylum Pseudomonadota; class Gammaproteobacteria; order Enterobacterales; family Enterobacteriaceae; genus Klebsiella; species Klebsiella sp. M041. The sequence continues at coordinate 147,332 of NZ_JCAXWU010000014.1, read as the reverse complement.
GGTTTTTGTAATCATTAATCTGGTTTTCCTGAGATGATATTTGGTTGTCAAAATCTGCCGTTTTTGTGATTTTATCGCTATTTAACTGGGTTACCTGGGATTCCAGTTGCATTTTCTGACTGACCAAAGACTGATAGGTACTCTGTTGTTGAAAGTATAATGAATGCTGATAGTTATACTGATCTTTGGTGATAAGGCCATCACGAAGATATTTATCGTAACTGGAAAGATTATCATGCATTTTCTTTAAACCAGTCTGCGCATTAACCAGCATGCGGTTAGTTTCTTTTAACGAATCATTGATGGTTTTTAGCTGTTTATCTAAAGATAATCGGGTTTCTTCTTTATTATGAGAAAGTTTGGTGATGATATCTTCAGCGTTCGCAATCTTTTCATTAATGACTTCTATTTGCGCCGTACTGACGTTGCCTGTTGTTGTATTTCGGGAGATGTCAATTTCATATAAAGACTGTCCTTTGGCGACAAGGTCACCGACTTTTGCATATTGGGAAATAACAAACCCTTGCTGTGGCGCATAAACATTGACAGAATGAGGTAAAGTAATAACTTCCCCACGAACATCAATGCGTTGGGTAAAGGTACAAAATATTGTGGTGGTTATTAGAATGGCTAAAAAGGCAAATGAAAGTAATGCAATAAGCCATGCCGGAAGCCCTGCTAGCAGCAAAGCCTTTCCTTTCCAGTGATGCTTTTTGTATTCGATCGCTTCCTTGCGATAGATTTTTCTTAACATAATTATCACTTACATAATGAAATGAAAAGGCCCGATATTTCAGGCCCTATTTACTTAATAAAGAATGTCAACAAAACGTTGAGCAACCAGCTGAGGCGTAAATTAATTGCTCCAGAAGTTTAATGTGCCATCATAAACGGCATCCATTACACCTGTTGCATAATCCAGAGTCATATCCCAGCCAACGATACCGGCGGCAACGCCAAAACAAACGCCACCAGCTACTAAGCCAAACAAGATACCTACACCCTGACCGATTGCGCCAAAGCCGAGAAGACCACCACCAGCCCCGCCCCAACGTCCAGCGAAAGCTGTCCCAAAAATCGCCCCCAGAGAGGCGCCCAGAGCGACGGCGCCTACTTCTTTAGCAGCCCAGGTCATAATATCGGTAAGAGTATCAGTCAGCGCGCCGCCAGAAATCTCTTCCATTTCAAATACAGTTAATTGATGCATGATTAGTCCTTTAACTAAAATTAAAATTATATGTTCAATCCAGACCAGAAGTTGGTCCGCAGAGAAGATAGTCGTTGCTGTAGTATGAATCAACTCAACTTAATGTGAATTGTTGATGAAATTTCAGATTCATTCTGAATCTAATCTAATTATTTTACAGATTCATAAAGTAATATTAATTTTAGCAAGTTAAATTAAGCTGTTATTATGGGTGTAATTCAAATTGTAGTGCGTTACTTTCATACGTACATATCATAATGCTTTTGATTATGTATGGGCAAATAAAAAAGGTGGATATCATTATCCACCTTTTATGAGATTATGGTTCTCTTTATTCCTCCTGAACTACTACCTCTAGTATCGCTTTTACATGCCCGGCCGAGACTTCAGCGCTGTTGTCGCTCATTCGGTAATAATCGGCGGTAAAGTTAATTTTTTGTGATGCTTGAGCGCTGGCAAAACTGTATGTCTCTGCGTCATAAAATATAACGGGACTATTGTCTTTTTTGAAGATAATGCCAACGTTGCTTGCTGCTCCGCCTCCTGTTAGCAGATTATCGATGATGCCATCCCCCGCAGGACTGGTGCCGCTAACTGGGTTAAACCAATAGTAAAGTTTATTACCAATTGAACCCGCTGGGCATGAAACGTCCATTGTGATAGTTTTCTGTGATGGGGTTGTGCCACCCCGAGGGATTGACATTAATGTGTTTTTTTCAATTGTATTTAAGGTGATTTGGCTCGGTCCAGACACAGAAATATCACACGAGGTCGCCTTATAAGAAATACTCTTGAATTTCAGAGACGCAGTCATTAACAGACGATCTGCCGCCCTGGGGTTGGTGCTTAAGTTACCCGCTGAGAATTTAAATACTGGATTGGTACTGACGCCGGATGTATCAATGACAGGTTTTGTTTTTATTAACCATACTGTCATAAATTTGTAGTCATCATTCGACTCTAAAATTGGCACAATCGTAGATTGTGCCACTGCGGGTTTAATTGAACCATGCTTGCTGTCCAGAATATCTGAAAACTGAAAACCAATACCATCAATCCCCGTTTCATAGACCGGTTTTCCCATTATACCCGTGACACCAGAGACCTCGGGTGCGGATGAGGTAATGATATACTGATCACCCATTATCTTGCTGCATTCAAAGGTTTTATAGTGTCCGGTACCAACTTTTTTGGTATACAAAACTGTACCTACGGGTATTGTTGGATCCGTTGCGATTTTAGGACTTAAGTTAAATACTGCTTGCCCAGCGGAACCATCATAATCGCATTTGGCAGCTGCTTCACAACAACATAATAATATAGATAGAAAAATCAGTGTTTTTCTCATTCTTTATTGTCCTTGGTCAATATTAGCGACAAATTGTTTCGATTTGACTGATGCCAGCCGCTTTGCCTTCCCTGGCCGGTAAAGTAAAGGAAGCATTGCACTGCTGCGCCGCGCTTTTGCCCCATTGCACGTTAAGTATTCCGGTTTGCTGCAGGCCGGACATATAGACCATCCCGGCGTCGCTGACGATGCTTGGCTGTGCCTGGCTGCTCCCGGCGAGTAACACCATCGCACCATAAGGTACGTCCTGGCCGCTGGCCGTTTTCAGATGGACAAATGCGCGCTGGCCGATATTACCGGCATAATTGGCCCGTACGATGGCGCCGCGTGTCGGAACGACGCTCTGCGTGGTTTCCGGAAGCTCCATATCTTCGCCAAGCGAAGTACTATCGAGGGTGATATCGGTGCGACGATAAGGCGTGACATAAGGTACGATGGCGTAACCACGATAGTCGGTGGTGATGGTGTTATCGTTGGCCAGCTTGACGTTATCCAAACCTGGGGCCTTAACCAGTACGGCGGCATCGGTGATGTCCTGACCAAGCGTGACCCCATCGGCATGAGCGAGAATGCTGCCGTTGGCGCCATAGTCTATACGCTCACTACCGCGATCGTAGCTGTAACCGGCATTGACGCTGCCGCGAGCACCGTTATAGGTTGCGCGCATATCGCCGCTGTAGTATTCCCGGTTGCTGTATCCTTGCTGCAGGCTCCACTCCAGGCTGTCGTTATCCAGCGCGTTATCACCGATGGAGACCGACTGATCGGTAGACCCCGGATTACTGTTGGTTAACTGATAACTGGTATAGGTGCCCGGTAGCCAGTTGCTCAGCGGCAGCGTGACGGTCAGCGAGATACGCTGATCGTCCTGGGCGTCTTTCCCGGAGTTATTCCCGCTCCAGGTATAGCGGTTATAGCTGTACCCGAGGTAATAGTTTACATTGCGGAAGCCACCGTTGTACCCCACGCTGATCGACTTGTTGGTGCGCTTATCGTCCCAGTAATCTTCAATCAATCCACTGATAGACAGACTGCCGAGGCCTTTACCCAGGCTTTGATTCAGCGTCAGATTGGTGCGGTTGCGCAGCGAGCGAGGAGTATACTTGCCATCATTAGAATAGCTATCTAACACTTCAGAGAGGGTATTAAATCCGCGGGTGGAATAGCGGTAGCCAGCGATAGTCACGTTTGTACCGGTTTCGATAATATTTTTCCCGTAACGGACACGCCATGACTGCCCAGAGGTCTTTTCGTCGTCTTTCATTTTTGACCAGGCCTGGGTGACGTCTGCCGAGGCGGCGCCAAGCTCGCCGAGGTTATAGCCGAGGCCTGTTGACAGCGCCTGATAGCGCGATGCGGCCTGCACCCCACCATAAAGCGTCAGGCTGCTGGAGACACCGTAGGTCGCGGTAGCTTGCGTAAAGGGCGTTTCATCGACTCCGCCATCGTAAGGACGATATTTACCAGACGTAATTTCATATTCCAGCTGATCTTCACGGACCATCACCGGCAGCGTAGCGAACGGTACGACGAACTCCTGCTTAGAACCGTCGGACTCTTCCACGGTGACGTAAAGGTCGCCGCTACCGCCGCTCGGGTACATATCGGTGATTTCAAATGCGCCAGGCGCCACGTAGGTCTGGTATACCTGGTAGCCGTTTTGTTTAATGAAGACACGGGCGTTGGTTTTGGCGATACCACGGATAATCGGCGCATAGCCGCGCATACTTTCCGGCAACATTGATGTATCGGTGGCCAGTTGAATACCGGTAAACGGTACACTGTCAAAGATGCCTGAGAGTGACGAGCTCTCACCCATCACCAGGTTACTGTTGATGGGACGAATGCTGCGCTGCATGTAGAGATAGGCTGAGTCCCAATCACCCGCATCGCCGTTGTTTTTATTCCAGGTGCTGAGGTTACGGATACGCCATGGGCCAACGTTGAGGCCAGACTGCAGGTTCAGGCTGTAGTATTCGTCATTGGCCTGCATGTCGTTTGAGCCGCTGAACTGATAGTTCACCAGCAGGGCGTTGATGCCGTCATCAAACTGATCCGGTGGAATATATCCCTGCGCGGTGGTAGATAGTGCCGCCTGCGGAATGGATATATTCAAGCGCTGGACGGTAAAGTCGAAATCCGCTTTGGTATCCGGGATGACTGAAAGATTGGCGCAGCCGTTTTTATCCTCGACCAGTTCGGGAAAGGCTTTAACCCGTACGCCATACTCTGCCAATGTTTTCAGGCTCAAACAGGGCACCAGGGCGGGCTCTCGATTATTCCCAGTGGCACGGCTATTCGCAACAAACTTCATTGTCCTGGTATCCAGATAGCGACCATTAAACATGATATCTACCCGATAATCCCCTGGCGCCTGTGCGTTCTGCGTCTGGAAAATAGATAAGTCGGGAGTGGTTGATGGATCGCTACCATTCAATGAGCTAATGAATGAGGGATCGAAAAAGTCACGTGCTTGCGCTTTATTATTCAAACCAGAAAGCAATGCCGGAAGCATTGCGAGGAAGACCGCGGATAGTTTGAATAATCCATTATTCTTATTTGGCATAGACACATCCCTATAATGATAAAATAAAATTCTTATTACAGCGATGAGGAATAGAGCGATCCTGCTCCGCCATAATCATTAACTACTTTCCAGTTGACGCTGGAGGCATTGATATTTTCTTTTAATGTCACTTCTTTGGTCGTCATTGGAGCGACCGAGTTGACTTCCGGCTTCACTTCTTTGCTACCAATCTGAACACTATGGAAATAGAAGAAAAACGGTGTAGGATTTTTAATCGTCAGTTTTGTGCCTGATTTCCGCCATTCGAGTTTTTTGGCTTCAATGTTTGGAGAAAGGTCGAAAAGTGCTTTTGGACGATAGACCAGACGCATGCGGTGGCGGACCGCCAGTTGAATAGTATTGGCGTTGGCTTTCTCATCGTCCGCCGGCGGGATGGCCATCACGTTAAAATAGTATATGGATTCCCGGTCGTTCGGGGCATTGACGTTTCCGGTAGAAAATAGACGCACGGTATTCTGCTGCTTACCCTCAAGGCGGAATAACGGAGGTGTAGCCATAAAAGAGGGCGTTTTCCCTGCCGGCGCTTCAACCCAGGATTTAATCAGATAAGGGATGTCATCTTTATTTTCGATTTGCGCGGTGATTTCACGCGCACCTTCTTTATAGAGGTAGCGTGTGGATTCAATCACAATACCAGCATGGGCAATACTACTGAGGAGTAATGCACAGGATGCGGTGATATTTAATAAGTTCCTGAACATGGTTTTTCTCTGAATGCGAAAAAGGGCCCGCTGTGAAGCGGAGCCCTTCGGGGAAAAATTAGAGGGTATAATCGATAGTAAAGGTCGCAACACCTTTAACCGGACCTTCGGTAACCGGAGTCGCGGAGTTCACTTTCACATAACCAGTGGTGTACTTCAGCTGAGTGCCGCCAGCTGCAGTGTAGCTTTCGGTCATGAGGTCAGAACCGTCGAAGCCTACGCGGTGTGCATCACGTACGCGCTGGATACCGATACCAATGCCGGTAGCGCCGCCAGGTGCGGTGTTGTCCAGGATGTTAGCGTTGCTGGAGGCACCGGTCACATTGACGGTTACAGCAGTAACCGGAGTGGCGCTACCCTGTGCGCAGTCTTTCACGTCAAAACCGAAGTCCTGAGTTTTAAACAGAGCACCAGCCGCTTCAGCATTCGCTTCGGTAGTGGTCACGGTCATCAGCTGAACGATACCGTTGTTCAGGGTACCCGTCGGAGTCACGACGCAAGAGTTAGCTGCATCAGAGACTTCACCCAGTACAGTTACCTGAGCGGTGTTGGTTGCCATTACCTGAGCACTCAGAACTGCAGAAGCAGCGACCATTACAGCTACGATTGTCTTTTTCATTTAATTAATCCATATATAGATACTTAGTCCTGTGTAGAATCGATAACAGTTATCATGGGAATGGAGTATACATTCCTATTGATATTGAAAATAAGCGCCAGCATTCCTTATATAGTGCTGAGACCTACCTTCCTGTTGAACGACGCTACAATATCACTTGCCATAGCGAACCATGGAGAAGCGGGGGTAATTTAAAAGTCTGGTGCAAAAAATGCTTGTGAATTCTTGATGAAGTACGCGTGAATTTAATAATGACCTTTTCTAATGAGATGTTGAGTTAGGTTGAGATAAATTTAATCCGAAAATGTGGCTTTTAAATAAGATAACTATCGCTTGTCATTTTTTATGCGGTATCCTCAAAGCTGAAGTTCAATGTGAACTGACCCCGCTTCTGTCTGAAGCGATAATGTTCACGCCATAGTTTAGCTGGGATTATTTATTTTTGTTATGGATAATAGGGTTGCGTGGGGCAAGGATATGGATGACATTGCATTATTTAATGGCTGTATAATTAATCAGGAGATTATATTTAATGCCAATATGAATGAGCTGCGACCGCTTGCCGGGAATGGGGAGAGCATCAGCCTCAATGCGCCTACCGCCAGATGCTTGCTGCTGCTATTGCAGAATTGCGGCAAAGTGATTTCTCGGGATGAATTTCTGGCGGCTGTATGGGAAACACGGGGAGTGGTAGTTTCGCAAAATACATTTTATCAAAATATCTCTTTGTTGAGAAAATCGCTGCTCAAAGCCGGACTCTCTGAGGATATCATTATCACCGTCAGGCAAAAAGGCTTTAGCGTCGCCCCGGATACTTTGGTTATCCCGCTCTCGGATGAAGAGTGCGAGAATATGAATCGGGAAAGATTAACGCATTTTCACAGTAGTAAAACTGCTGATATCATTTTCAATGATACGGGAAAAACTGACCATAAATTAAGTCTTCCATTACCAGTGAATTTAGCAATCCAGGAGAGTGATAAGCGGGAAAATAGTGTAAAGGTGGCAGAGAAAGTATCGGAACGATTACATATAACCTTTAAAGTTCCCACCTGGTTAATCGCGCTGATTGTCGTGATGATAGTTATTAATGTTATCGTACTGATCGTGTTACATCGATAATACGCCGCCATTGGGGTTTATATTGAGAAGGTAACGGTAAAGTGGATTGCCGAGTATTTTAGTCCCAACCTGACGGTGTATTCATATTAAGACGTCTGCCAGCACGACCTGGCAGACAAAGGAGGGGGAGCTAACGCTGCTTCAGTCCTAAATCCAGCGGCGTCTTGCTGGGTTCGCCACCGATCTCTCGCGCCAGCTTCGGCACCATATAGCCGGAGATGAGGGTCAACAGTTCACGCATGATTTCACGGGCTTCATCATCGCTGACCATAAAGTGTGCCGCCCCTTGTACCCGGTCCAGCACGTGCAGGTAGTAGGGCATTACCCCGGCATTGAACAGCGCATTGCTGAGATCGGCCAGGGTTTGCGCGTTATCGTTCACCCCGCGCAGCAGCACGCTCTGATTAAGCAGCGTGACGCCCGCCTGACGCAGCATGGCCATCGCCGCGCGAAACTCGCCGTCAATTTCATTAGCGTGGTTGACGTGGTTAACCAGGATCACCTGCAGCGACGAACGGTGGAAGCGGCTGGCCAGCGTCTCGGTGATGCGCGCCGGGATCACGATTGGCAACCGGCTGTGAATACGCAGACGCTTAACGTGCGGAATGGCTTCCAGCTGGGTCATTAGCCAGTCAAGCTCATGGTCCTTCGCCATCAACGGGTCGCCGCCGGAGAAGATGATTTCATCAAGCTGCGGATTCTCAGCGATATAGTTCATTGCCGTCTGCCAGTTGCGCCTGGTGCCCTGATTTTCGGCATAAGGGAAGTGGCGGCGGAAGCAGTAACGGCAATTGACCGCGCAACCGCCTTTCACCAGCAGCAGGGCCCGGTTGCGATATTTGTGTAACAGGCCGGGCACGACGCTGTGCTGTTCTTCCAGCGGATCGGTGGAGTAGCCGGGGGCGACGATAAACTCCTCTTCGGCGGTAAGTACCTGACGAAGCAGCGGATCGTCAGGGTTGCCTTTCTCCATTCGGGCAATAAACGCGCGCGGGACGCGCAGCGGGAACAGGCGTCTGGCCTCACGTCCGGCGAGCAGTTTTTCATCAGCGTCTACATTTAAAAGACGCAGCAGTTCATCAGGACTGGTCACAACATTGGCAAGTTGCGTTATCCAATCTTCTCTGGATGGGGTATTTAGGGTTACAATATGCGCCATTTTGTGGCTTAGCTACCAGTTAAACAATTTCAGAGGGCCTTATGGCGACTTACTATAGCAACGATTTTCGTGCTGGTCTTAAAATCATGTTAGATGGCGAACCTTATGCGGTAGAAGCCAGCGAATTCGTTAAACCAGGTAAAGGCCAGGCGTTTGCGCGCGTTAAGCTGCGCCGTCTGCTGACCGGCACCCGCGTTGAGAAAACCTTCAAATCTACTGATTCTGCAGAAGGCGCGGACGTTGTCGATATGAACCTGACTTACCTGTATAACGACGGTGAGTTCTGGCACTTCATGAACAACGAAACCTTCGAACAGCTGTCTGCTGATGCGAAAGCGATCGGTGACAATGCCAAATGGCTGCTGGATCAGGCTGAGTGCATCGTGACCCTGTGGAACGGCCAGCCGATCGCGGTCACCCCGCCGAACTTCGTTGAGCTGGAAATCGTTGAAACCGACCCAGGTCTGAAAGGCGACACCGCGGGTACCGGTGGTAAACCAGCGACCCTGTCTACTGGCGCTGTGGTTAAAGTGCCGCTGTTCGTCCAAATTGGCGAAGTAATCAAAGTGGATACTCGCTCTGGCGAATACGTATCCCGCGTGAAGTAATTTCACGTCATGATGACTGGCGCAGCCTCTGTGCTGCGCCGCTCTTTCTGTACTGGCACGACGAGCACGACACATGAAGCGCAGCGTAAAACTCCTGGCGTTACTGTTTCTGAGCAGCGCACTGCTGTCTGGCTGCAATACCGCCCGCGGTTTCGGTGAAGATATTCAGGGCCTGGGTCACGCCATCTCTCGCGCTGTAAGCTGACTTCCTTCCGTTTCGCCTGCCGCGATCGCCTTCCGGTGCGCCTGCTTCCTCCACGAATACTCCTTTTCTCTTAAAAAACGCAAAGATCCCTTCATCTGTGGACGGTTTGTCTATGCTTATAGGGCATGAAAACAAAACTGACACTAAGGATGACATTATGGTGAAAAAAACGATTGCAGCGTTCTTTACGGTTTTGGTCCTCTCTTCAGCACTGACCGCTTGTAACACCACGCGCGGTGTGGGTCAGGATATTTCAGAGGGCGGCAGCGCAATCTCTGGCGCAGCAACCAAAGCTCAGCAATAACAGCCTTCGACGGTACGGTTTTGCGCCGTACCGTTCTTCACTTCCCCCATCCTGTTGGATATACTCACTACGACTTTTCATCCACCTTACGGGACGACCCGTAAGCGTTTCTCATCCGGGGACGGCCCCAGCAAAGGAGCCTTATGTCCTGGATAGTCTTATTTATCGCTGGCCTGCTGGAAGTAGTGTGGGCCGTCGGCCTGAAATATACCCATGGCTTTAGCCGCCTGGTTCCCAGCGTCATCACCATCGTCGCGATGGTCGTCAGCATGGCGCTGCTTTCATGGGCGATGAAAACCCTGCCGGTGGGTACCGCTTACGCCGTCTGGACGGGGATCGGCGCCGTGGGCGCCGCTGTGACCGGTATCGTACTGTTAGGTGAATCCGCCAGCGCTATGCGTATCGCCAGTCTTGTCTGCATCGTGGTCGGCATCATTGGCCTGAAGATCAGCGCGCACTAGTTGTAGCGCTGATTGACCCAGACCAGTTTGCTGATATCAAAACCCTGCCGGGTGGCAATATCCAGCATCTGCTGCCTGACTTCCGGGGCGATGGTGGGGGCTCGCGCCAGTAGCCAGAGATAGTCGCGGTCGGGGCCGCAGACCAGCGCGTACCGATACTCCTTATCCAGCGCAATGACGTTATAGCTGCCATAGAAGGGGCCGAAGAAGGAGATCTTCAGCGCGGCGCGGCTGGGCTCGCCGGTAAAATACGCCACCCCGTCCGTTTTCTGCCACATGTCGCGGTCGGGGTTATAGCCTTTATTGACCACGTCCAGACCGCCGTCATCGCGCGGCTGCCAGGCGATCGTGACCTTTTCAAGCCCGCTTTCAAAAGGATGGTCGAAGCGGGCGATTTCGTACCAGGTACCCAGATAGCGCTGAACGTCGAAGGGGGTGACCACGGTGACGCCCGGCGGCGGGGCAGGGGTGCTGCAGGCGACAGACAGGAACGAGACGGCGACCGCGGTGATTATCGGCAGGATACGCATGGTATGCTCCTTGCTGGCTTTTAAGCTAAGTGTAGAGTCCGGCAGGGCAAAGGCGGCAAGATTTTTCTATGAAGCGAGCCCGGTAGCAGAATTGCTGCCGGGCTCTTGCAGGATCAGATAAACAGTACGCCAACGAGAGTAATGACGCTGAGGATCGCCGCCAGACCGTAGAAGACCCATTTGCCGTTTGGCACATGGATTTTCAGGTCGTGCATGGCGTGGTGAATACGATGCAGCCCACACCACAGCGGCAGGACAATCATCAGAAAGATGAACGCGCGGCCGATAAAGCTTTGGGCAAAGGCCAGCACGCGCTCATAGCTGAAGGCGTCGGCCGGGGCGAGCCCCAGCGGCAGCAAAATGCCCACCAGCAGCACCATCACCGGCGCGACAATCGCGCCCCACATGCCGCCAGCGCCAAACAGCCCCCAGAAAACGGGTTCATCGGAACGTTTCGGATTGGGATTAATCATCTCAGCCTCCTTACCAGAACAGGGCGACAAACAGGATCACCACGGTGACCAACGCCGTCACCACCCAGAGTCCTTTAATCACCGGCTCTGGCCCCATTTTTTCGCCTTTGATGATGACGTTGGCGGCTTTCGGCGCCAGCTCGAACCAGGTTTTGGTGTGCAGCAGCGCCGCCGCCAGGGTGATCAGATTGAGGATCACCACCACTGGATTTTGCAGGAATCCGATATATCCCGCCCAGCTTTCGGCGCCGTGCTTGAGGGCAAACAGCCCGTAAATCAGCACAATGCTAAACCAGACCGTCGGTACCGCCGTGCCTTCCCGCACCATGTAGAAGCGATAAAACGGCAGCTTTTTCCACCAGGTGGAGGTCATCGGCCGCACGTAGGGTTTGCGTTTCGTCGTCATAATGCACTCCTTAGCGTGGTTTCAGGGTGGCGATAAGAAAGTCTTTCGAACTTTCCACCTTGCCCTGCTGGATCGCGGCCGCCGGGTCGACGTGCTTCGGACACACTTCCGAGCAGTAGCCCACGAAAGTACAGGTCCAGACGCCGTTCTGGCCGTTAAGCTGCGCCATGCGTTCCTTTTTGCCGTGGTCGCGGCTGTCTTCGTTATAGCGGTGGGCGAGGGTGATCGCCGCCGGGCCGATAAACTCCGGATTCAGGCCGAACTGCGGACAGGCGGCATAGCACAGTCCGCAGTTGATACAGCCGGAGAACTGATGGTATTTGGCCATCTGGGCCGGCGTCTGCTTGTTTGGTCCCTGGTCCGGGGTGCGGTTATTGCCGATGATATACGGCTTAATGGCCTCCAGACTTTCGATAAAGTGGGTCATATCCACCACCAGATCGCGCTCGATCGGGAAGTTGGCCAGCGCCTCAACTTTGATGCCTTTGGTGTAATCCCGCAGGAAGGTTTTACAGGCCAGCTTCGGTACCTTATTGACCATCATGCCGCAGGAGCCGCAGATCGCCATCCGGCAGGACCAGCGGTAGCTCAGGTCGGGCGCCAGGTTGTCTTTGATGTAGCCCAGCGCGTCCAGCAGCGAGGTCTGCTCATCGTAAGGCACGTCATAGAACGCGCTGTGCGGTGCCGTGTCGACCTCCGGGTTGTAACGCACCACTTCGACTTTCAGGTTTTTCATCTCAGCCATGGGTGGTCTCCTTCTTCTCAGCCGCTTCCGCTTCAGCGCCATAGACACGTTTCGCCGGCGGCAGCGTGGTGATCTTCACATCGCCATATTCCAGGCGGGTGGTGCCATCAGCCTCGCGGAAGGCGAGCGTATGTTTGAGGAAGTTGACGTCGTCGCGTTCGGTACAGCCTTCATCCAGACGCTGGTGCGCCCCGCGCGATTCTTTACGGGCGATGGCCGAGTGAGCCATACATTCGGCAACGTTTAAACCGTGTCCCAGCTCAATGGTGTAAAGCAGATCGGTGTTGAATACGCTGGAGTTGTCGGTAATGCGCACGCGCTTAAAGCGCTCCTGCAGCTCAGCCAGCTTGTCGATAGTTTTCTGCATCAGCTCTGGCGTCCGGTAGATGCCGCAGCCTTCCTCCATCGAGAGCCCCATTTCGTCGCGGATTTTCGCCCAGTTTTCGTTACCCTCCTGGTTGACGAGATCTTTCAGACGACGCTCCACATCGGCAGCCTGCGCATCGAGGGCGGAGCCGTTCGTCTCGCCCGCTTGCGCGGCGCGCTGCATGGCCTGTTCCCCGGCCAGGCGGCCGAAGACCACCAGCTCGGCCAGCGAGTTGGAGCCCAGGCGGTTGGCGCCGTGCAGACCAACGGACGAGCATTCGCCCACGGCAAACAGCCCTTTGATGCGGGTTTCGCACTGTTGATCGGTTTCGATGCCGCCCATGGTGTAGTGCGCGGTCGGGCGTACCGGAATCGGTTCTTTCACCGGGTCGACGCCGACGTAGGCTTTCGCCAGCTCACAGATAAACGGCAGGCGCTCCAGCAGCTTTTTCTCGCCGAGGTGGCGCAGATCGAGGTAGACCACGTCGCCGCGCGGCGTGGGAATGGTGTTCCCTTTCCGCCATTCGTGCCAGAAGGCCTGGGACACTTTGTCGCGTGGGCCCAGCTCCATATATTTGTTCTTCGGTTCGCCGAGCGGGGTTTCCGGGCCCATGCCGTAATCCTGCAGATAGCGATAGCCGTTTTTGTTGACCAGAATCCCGCCTTCACCGCGGCAGCCTTCGGTCATCAGGATCCCGGAGCCCGGCAGGCCGGTCGGGTGATACTGCACGAATTCCATATCGCGCAGCGGCACGCCGTGGCCCAGCGCCATCCCCATCCCGTCACCGGTAACGATGCCGCCGTTGGTGTTGTAGCGATAGACGCGTCCGGCGCCGCCGGTGGCCAGCACCACCGCGTTGGCGCGGATCTGCACCAGCGTGCCTTCCATCATATTCATCGCCACCAGGCCGCGGGCCTGGCCGTCATCGACCAGCAGATCAAGGACGAAATGTTCATCAAAGCGTTGAATTTGGGGAAACTGAAGGGAGGTCTGGAAGAGGGTATGCAGCATGTGGAAGCCGGTTTTATCGGCGGCAAACCAGGTACGTTCGATCTTCATGCCACCGAAGCGCCGGACGTTAACGCTGCCGTCAGGGCGGCGGCTCCACGGGCATCCCCACTGTTCCAGCTGGGTCATTTCCGTCGGGCAGTGGTGAACGAAATAGTCGACGACATCCTGCTCACACAGCCAGTCGCCTCCGGCGACGGTGTCGTGAAAATGGTACTCAAAGCTATCGTGATCCTGGGCAACGGCTGCGGACCCCCCTTCTGCAGCGACCGTATGGCTGCGCATCGGATAGACTTTAGAAATCAGGGCGATTTTGGCATTGGGGTTGGCCTGGGCGGCGGCGATAGCGGCGCGAAGGCCTGCCCCGCCGGCGCCAATTACGGCGAGATCGGCTTGAAAAGTGTGCACGACATTCCTCCAGTTTTAGTGTATTTCGCCGCCGGGCTGGCGAAAAAGTATCACTGCTCCTTTATAGGTACAGGAGTATAGCCGTAGGGTCAGTATGGAAAATTGACGTGTTCGATTTTTTTATCGATATGTGCGGTTATTTATCAGTGATATTTATGCATTTAGGTTAACGATAGATTAATGGCATGTAATCTGCCGGGGATTGCACAAAATTTGTTTCACTCGCCGGTTGCGAGTAGACTTCGTGCCCTTGTTTGCAATCGGAGAAAGTACCATGAGCGAGACGGCAACCTGGCAGCCGAGCGCACCCATTCCCAATCTGTTGAAACGCGCGGCGGTGATGGCGGAAATCCGCCGGTTCTTTACCGATCGCGGCGTGCTGGAGGTGGAGACGCCTTGCATGAGTCAGGCGACGGTAACGGATATCCATTTGTTCCCGTTTGAAACCCGTTTCGTCGGCCCGGGGCACTCACAGGGACTCAATCTGTACCTGATGACCAGTCCGGAATACCATATGAAGCGCCTGCTGGCGGCGGGCTGCGGCCCGGTTTTCCAGCTGTGCCGCAGCTTCCGTAATGAAGAGATGGGGCGGCATCACAATCCGGAATTCACCATGCTGGAGTGGTATCGTCCGTGCTATGACATGTATCGTCTGATCAACGAGGTGGACGATCTGCTGCAGCAGGTGCTTGAGTGCCAGCCGGCGGAAAGCCTCTCCTATCAGCAGGCGTTTCAGCGTCATCTGGATATTGACCCGCTCTCTGCCGATAAAGCGCAGCTGCGCGAAGTCGCGGCGAAGCTGGATCTGAGCAATATCGCCGATACTGAAGAAGATCGCGACACGCTGCTGCAACTGCTGTTCACCATGGGCGTGGAGCCGCACATCGGCAAAGATCGGCCGACGTTCATTTATCATTTCCCGGCGACTCAGGCCTCTTTAGCGCAGATCAGCCCGGAAGATCATCGGGTCGCTGAGCGCTTCGAGGTCTATTACAAAGGAATTGAGCTGGCGAATGGTTTCCACGAGCTGACCGACGCCCATGAGCAGCGCCTGCGCTTTGAGCAGGACAACCGCAAGCGGGCCGCGCGCGGCCTCCCGCAGCAGCCCATCGATAACAACCTGCTGGCGGCGCTGGAGGCGGGTCTGCCGGACTGCTCCGGCGTGGCATTGGGTGTTGATCGCGTGGTGATGCTGGCGCTGGGCGCTGAAAGCATCGGCGAAGTGATCGCCTTTACGGTCGACCGCGCCTGATGGCGAGCTAGAAAACCTGCCCGGCGCCGCCGCCGGGCAGGGTATGGCCTACAGGCTGCCAGCCGTACGTCGGCTGGTTTTCCCGGCCGAGGTCATGGTTTTACTGCTTTGCCTGCCGTCGATACTTTCCAGCCGCATCTGGAACGGAGGGAACGGCATATCAATGCCATGCTCGCGGAAGCCCGCCAGGATCAGCTGATGCATCTCATGGCGTAGCGGCATGCGGTGCCCCATCTCGGCGGCAAAAATACGCAGCTCGAAAATCTGGATCCCCTGCTGCAGGTCGACGAGAAACGCCTCCGGCGCCGGGGTATCGATAACCAGCGAACAGCGATGCGCCGCGGCGATGAGGATCTTGGTCACCTCTTCGGTATCGGCGTCCACCGGAGCCGGCACCGTCAACACCACGCGGGTGACCGAGTCCGACAGCGACCAGTTGATAAACTGTTCGGTGATGAACGCCTTGTTCGGCACGATAATCTCTTTCCGGTCCCAGTCGCTGATGGTGGTGGCGCGGGTATTAATGCGGGTGACGCTGCCCGTCAGGTCGCGGATGGTGACCGTATCGCCGATGCGGATCGGCTTTTCAAACAGGATAATCAGGCCGGAGATAAAGTTAGCGAAGATCTCCTGCAGGCCAAACCCGAGACCCACACCCAGCGCGGCGACCAGCCACTGCAGCTTCGACCACTCAATGCCAATCATCGAGAAGCCCACCAGCCCACCGATCAGCATCAGCAAATACTTGGTGATGGTGGTGATGGCGTAGCCGGTGCCGGGCGTTAAATCGAGGTGCTGGAGGATCGCCAGCTCCAGCAGCGCCGGCAGGTTGCGCACCAGCTGAGTGGTGATGATCAGCACCAGAATGGCAATCAGCACTGCGCCAAGGGTGATGGGCTCGAGGCTTTCCACCCCCTGCACCGTCGAGGTGACGTCCCACAGCGAGATATTCTCGAGGAAGCCAAACGCCGAGTGAATTTCCGACCACAGCACGATGACTGACAGCAGCGCGATCAGCATCAGCAGAGAGCGCACGAGACGCAGCGACTGGGTACTGATGGCATCGAGATCGACCTCGCTGACCTCCGTCTCCACCGACCCTTCCGGGCTGCTGACGTGAACAGGCTCATCTTCGCCGCGGGCGCGCTGGGCGAGAATTTCCGCGCGACGATGGCGGGCCCGGTCGAAGGCCAGTCGGCGCCGCTGGATCAGCATCCAGCGGCGGATAATGTGATAGACCACCAGCAGCAGGAACCAGATGGCGACGGAGGTTTCCAGACGTGCCAGCAGCGCCTGAGCGGTAGCGAGGTAGCCGACGGCGGCCGCCAGCATGGCCACCAGCGGGGCGCCAAGCATCAGGTTCCACAGCAGGCGGTTCACCATATTGTCGCCATTCCCCTCTTTATCCAGGTAGAGCGGGATGCCGGCATGCTTAAGGCTGAGGGTGACCACCGCCAGCGCGCCGCAGATCAGCAGGAAGCACAGGCGGCCCAGCGAGGCGGAGAACTCGCGGTCGTTAAGATTATCGAACATGATCAGCGCCATTATCAGCGGCACAATCAGTCCGATGCTCATCAGGTAGTAGCGCATCGCTTTCGCCACGCGGTTACGCGGCCAGCCGAAGTGGGCGATAAACAGCCCGTTTGGCCGGGCGAAGGTGGCGCAGATCATCACCACCCACAGCAGAGGCACCGTCGCGGTGACCCCATCGCCAATCGCCACCGCCAGCGGGAAGGGCCAGGCGGACTGCAGACCATAGCCGAGCGTCATCCACAGCACCGGCAGCGGCGAAGCCACCAGTATCGACCAGAAGACCGTGCGCAGCGTCAGCCAGAAGTGATCCTGGGTGACTTTCCCCACCCGAGCGCTGGAGCGCTCAAGGAAGCGGGTGAAATGGCGCCGGGAGCTGATGCTGAAGCCAACCAGCAGCAGGGCGGCAAACAGCGGTAGCAGGGTCTCTTTGCTGGTGAGCATCATCGCGCTGGCTTTACCCAGCTCGCTGATGGTATCCAGGGAGATCAGGCGCCGCAGATCCTGGACGATCTCCAGCGGCCAGGAGAAGCCGATGGGGCTGACGTCCGAAGTCCAGAACAGATAGCGGTGGGTGGCTTCGTTGATCTCCTTCAGCGCGTCTTCCAGCTGGCCGTTGGCGACCTTCAGCTTGGTGAGCTCCAGCATCAGGGTATCGCCGCCGCGCAGCAGCGAGTTCAGCAGCTCGTTCTGCGTGCGTAGCTGCGCCTGCAGGATCTTGTTCTGCTCGCTGGTCAGCGGTTCGCCGTCGGCCTGGCGGATCTGCCGCAGCTGCGGCTGCTTACTGAGTAAATCCTCAAAGCGCAGACGCTGCACGCGCAGCTGCGCCATCTCCGTATCCAGCTGCTGCGGGCGAGGGCGCTCCGGCAGCCGCGCCACCTGGGCGCGCAGGGCTTCGCCCAGCAGATTAGAGGAGCCCAGCCACTGCGACTGCTCGCGCAGGGTGTTTAACGCCTGGCGCACCTGCAGCGTTTGATTCGTCGCCTGCCGCTGCTGGGACGCCACCAGATCCATACGCTGCGCCTGCTGGTTCAGCGCCTGGGAGAGTTCGCGGTTGACTTTAAACTGGGCGGTGATGTCCGGCGGCAGGTTTTCACTGTTCTCCGCCAGCAGTTCGGTACTCTCCAGTGCTTTTTCCGCCTCACGCTGGCGCTGGCTGTTCTGCAGATTACGCAGCGCCTGCAGATAGGCATCCAGCTGCTCGCTCTGCTTTTGCGCCAGTTCAGAACGGGCGCGCGACAGCTCCTGGCGGTTATTGGCGGAAAGCTGGGCGAGGTCGAGCTCATCCACCAGCGCCTTCAGGCGCGCCGATTCCGCCTGCAGGGCAAGATTTTGCGCCTGGGCGAGAGCATTGTTGCCGGTTTGCGTGCCGATGCGGCGCTCAACCTCATTGAGCTGACGCCGGGCGTCGGTTTGCTGCTGCGGCAGCTGGTTCAGGGAGTCGGCGATTTCACGCGCGCGATCCTGCTCCTGCTGCGCCTGACGGCTTGACTCCAGCAGCTGGCTGCTGACCTGGAGGATCTCCTGGTTCAGCGCATCGGCGGTCAGGCCGACTGGCACCTGGCGCGGCTCTTCGCTCAGATTGTTGAGCTGGGCACGCAGGCTTTGAAACAGTTTGGGGAAATTGTCGATAACGTCCTGATACTGACGGGCGCGCTCGAGAGACGATTTTCGCTCCTCAAGCGCGTTCAGGGCGGACTGCAGAACTTCAACGGTTTCAGGCTGGGCGGGCTTTGCCGCCTTCGCCTGTTCCAGTTCCTGGGTTATCTGTTTAGCATCCGGGGCTGTCGCAGCGTACGCCCCGAAACTGAGGCTCAAGGCCAACAGGAAAGTGTATATCAGGCGCACGGCATAACCCTTTTGCTGAAGAATTAACCTTGGTCTTGTTTATCGTCAACCAGCGGGCTGGCGCGATGTTCGGCGCGGATCTCTTCTTCCGGTAACGGCGCCGGTTCAGCGGCGGTGGTTGCTTCCACCGTTGTCGCCAGCGGTTGGCCGATTTTAGTCACGGACAGGCTTTGCAGCGTGTCGACCAGCTTCACCTGGCCCGGGGCAAACAGGTTGATCACGGTGGAGCCCAGTTTGAAGCGGCCCATCTCCTGGCCTTTCAGCAGGGCGACGGAGCCTTCGCTGTCGCCAGCGGGCCAGGTCCAGCGTTTAATAATGCCTTCGCGCGGCGGGGTTACGGTGCCGGACCACACGGTCTCGATGCTGCCGACGATAGTCGCGCCCACCAGAATTTGCGCCATCGGGCCAAACTCAGTATCAAACAGGCAGATGACGCGCTCGTTACGGGCGAACAGGTTTGGCACGTTCTGCGCCGTCAGATGGTTAACGGAGAACAGGTCGCCAGGAACGTAGATCATTTCGCGCAGGATACCGTTGCACGGCATGTGCACGCGGTGATAGTCGCGCGGCGACAGATAGGTGGTGGCGAAGCTGCCGTTACGGAACATGTCGGCCATCTGGTAGTTGCCGGCCAGTAAGGCTTCCAGGCTGTAGTCGTGGCCCTTGGCCTGCAGAATTTTATCGTTCTCAATGGCACCAAGCTGGCTGATCACGCCGTCGGCCGGCATCACCAGTACGTTAGGATCGGTATTCAGCGGGCGAACGTCGTCGCGCAGCGGGCGCACAAAGAAATCGTTGAAGGTGCGATAGGCCGCGGTATCCGGCTTCTGCGCCTCTTTCATATCGACCTTGTAGTATTTCACGAACAGATCGATGACCAGCTTCGTCAGCCAACCTGCGCGTTTGCTCGCACCCCAGCCTGCGAGGCGGGTGAGCCACAGTTTAGGCAGAATGTATTGCAGTGAAAGTTTAAGATCGTTTAACAAAGTAGCCTCCAGGCCATGATATGTCGTTCCTGACCCCGCCTGCGGGCGGGGACCTGAAAAAAGGGGACGATTCTATACGTAAAACTCGCCAAATGGCATCCGCGTAAGCCGCGCCATCACCGCTGCCCGGCAGCGCCTGACGTGACGCTCAGCTTAATGGTCAGTCATCGGTCGAGGAAAAGTTTTTACGCGTTTTTACCTGTACCTGCGCCATGCTTTCCAGGATGCGGTGGTAGTTCTCGAAACGGCTTTCGGCGATCTTGCCGCTCTCTACCGCTTCGCGAAGCGCACAGCCAGGATCGGTATCGTGTTTACAGTCGCGATATTTGCAACGGCCTAAATAATCATGGAATTCGACAAAGCCGTTGGTGATTTGTTCCGCTTCCAGATGCCACAGGCCGAACTCACGTACCCCCGGTGAATCAATCACATCGCCGCCGTGCGGGAAGTGGTAGAGGCGCGCCGCGGTGGTGGTGTGCTGGCCTAAGCCGGAAACGTCCGAGACATCATTGGTGAGGATCTGATCCTCATTCAGCCCCAGCAGGGCGTTCAGCAGGCTTGATTTACCCACCCCGGACTGCCCGGCGAAGATGCTGATGCGGTCGGTCAGGGCCGCTTCCAGCGGCTTGAGGCCGTCCTGAGTACGGCTGGAGACCAGCAGTACGCGGTAACCGATGTTGCGGTAGATGTCCATTTGCTCATTGACGAAGCGCAGGCCATCGTCATCCAGCAGATCGATTTTGTTCAGGACGATTAACGGCTCGATATCCTGCGCCTCGCAGGCCACCAGATAGCGATCGATAATATTCAGCGACAGCTCAGGCAGGATCGCGGAAACCACCACGATCTGGTCGATATTGGCGGCGATAGGCTTCACGCCGTCGTAAAAATCCGGGCGCGTCAGGACGGAGGCGCGATCGTGAACCGCTTCGACGATCCCTTTGACGCTTACGCCGTCGGCGGCGTCTTTACCCGGCCGCCAGACCACGCGGTCGCCGGTGACCAGCGAACGGATCGTCCGGCGGATATTGCAGCGATGCACGCTGCCGTCAGCGGATTCGACGTCGGCATGCATGCCAAAGCGACTGATGACAATGCCTTCCGACGTATCGCCAAACAGGTTGTCATCGTAGTCGGCCTTCTCCGCAGTGGTTTTCAGACGGCGCTGGTGGTTGGCTTTGACGCGGCGCTGCTGGCCTTTGGAGAGTTTATTTTTACTCAATCGAACTGGCTCCTGGTCGCCCTGATGGGGCAAAACCTCTATGATACACGCTATTTTAGATGAATATAGTCACGCAAGAAGGGTGGAAAATAGCATGAGTGCAAATGAAAACAACCTCATTTGGATCGATCTTGAGATGACAGGGCTGGATCCGGAGCGCGATCGCATTATTGAAATCGCCACCCTGGTGACCGATGCCAACCTGAACATTCTGGCCGAGGGGCCGACCATCGCGGTGCATCAATCGGATGCCCAGCTGGCGCTGATGGACGAGTGGAATGTGCGGACGCATACCGGCAGCGGGCTGGTGGATCGCGTGAAGGCCAGCGCCGTCAGCGAGCACGACGCCGAACTGGCGACCATTGAGTTTCTTAAGCAGTGGGTGCCGGCGGGCAAGTCGCCGATCTGCGGCAACAGCATCGGCCAGGATCGTCGCTTCCTGTTTAAGTACATGCCGCAACTGGAAGCCTATTTCCACTATCGCTATCTGGACGTTAGCACGCTGAAAGAGCTGGCGCGTCGCTGGAAGCCGGAAATTCTCGACGGCTTTAAAAAGCAGGGTACCCATCAGGCGATGGACGATATCCGCGAATCAGTCGCCGAGCTGGCTTACTACCGCGAGCATTTCATTAAGCTGTAAACCGCGACCGGGCCCTGTGCTCGGCCCGGTACACCTTTCTGCGTTATTTAAACCACTTCTGCTGCATCTGCTGGAAGTCAGGCGTCGCCATGACCGCAGTCAGGGCATCGTTGATCGCATTCAGCAGCTCCGGATCGTCTTTGCGCACCGCAATCGCATACTGCTTACCGTAATAAGCCGGGTCGGTGGCCCGTTCATCCATGATGGCGTAGTCAGGGTTCTCCTGCTGCCAGGCGTCGAGGGTGGCGAAGTCGCCCATGACGCCGGTTATTTGCCCGGCCTTCAGCGCGGCCAGGGCGCTGCCGACGTCGTCGTAAGGAACAGCCTGTACGGCTTTCTGTTTATCACGCAGATAGTGTTGATGCAGTGTGCCTTTCACCACGCCGACTTTTTTGGCTTTCAGGTCGGCAAAGGTATGGGCGACATCTTTGTTGACGATCACCACCCCGGAGAGCGACTGGCGATAGGGACGGCTGAAGGCGACCTGCTTCTCACGCATCGGGATCACTTCCATGCCGGCAATCACCGCGTCAAATTTCTTGAAGCGTAAAGCCGGGATCAGCGTATCGAAACGCTGCGCCGTGAACTGGCACTGCGCCTGCATCTGCTGGCACAGGGCCTGGGCAAGATCGATATCGAAGCCGACAGGCTGATTTTTGCCGTTGGCGGTGACAAACGGCGGATTGGCCGTGCTGGTGCCAAAATGGAGCGTCTCGGCTGACGCGGTTCCGATGGCCAGCGTGCTCAGCAGCAGGACGGTGAGGACTTTTCTCATGCTAATTCCCTGTTTGGCGGCGTGGTGGCCTCGTTTTACGTCGCGCCACCGCTGTATGATGCGAGCGATTTTGCGTCATTCAGGCGGGCGGAAAAAGCGATTTTGCCCGAAATGACGCTTATTTATACAATTCAGCAGCGTAGGTGGCGAGAAAATATCCATTTAAACAAAAAACGCAAAAAAGTGATGAACAGGGGGTTGCAGGTGCATCGAATTCTCGTATAATGCGCCTCCCGTAACGACGCAGAAATGCAAATTACGACGCCATCAAAATATGGCAAAAAATGCAGTAACGCGGGAATAGCTCAGTTGGTAGAGCACGACCTTGCCAAGGTCGGGGTCGCGAGTTCGAGTCTCGTTTCCCGCTCCAAAATTTGAAAGCACCATCCTGATCAAAGGATTTCATCTCGCAGATGCGGGGCGAAAGCCAAAGATTAAGCGGGAATAGCTCAGTTGGTAGAGCACGACCTTGCCAAGGTCGGGGTCGCGAGTTCGAGTCTCGTTTCCCGCTCCAAAATTTGAATGACACACCACACCAGTCGCAGTTTTCAGGTTGCTACACAGTAGCTTGAATGACGATGATTAAGCGGGAATAGCTCAGTTGGTAGAGCACGACCTTGCCAAGGTCGGGGTCGCGAGTTCGAGTCTCGTTTCCCGCTCCAAATTTTCTTCCATCTCTTATTTATCCACAGTGCAATCCAGCGCCGGGGATGATTTTCATTTGGTCTGCAGAAATACTGTGAACAGAGTTATCCACAGGTTGTCGTTTCGTCTCTGACGGCGTAAATGCTTCGCTTTGTAAATAATATCTTTATATCTAATTGAAATTTAACAATTAAATTTCATTTCGAAATGTTAATCCGATCACTTGACCTCGGTCTGCGCCTTGAAACGCAATGTGTTTTAGATTTTATTCACAGCCTGTGAATGAATCAGGCGTCGCGCGGCAGCCCTTTCTCTACCACCCTGACCAGACGTAATTTTTTCGGCAGCTGTACTTCAACGGCGTCGGCGCTCCGTTTTTTCAGCTGCTGGGCCATCGCCCACTCAATGTGTTCGTCGAGAAGCGGGTGCTCGCCCAGGCGACTCTCCAGCGCGCGAAGATGGGCTTCATCCCAGGGCGCATTACCCAGCGCGACGGCGATATTACGCAGCCAGCGCAGGTGACCAATGCGACGAATCGCCGACCCTTCGGTCACCTTCAGAAACCACGATTCGCTCCAGGCGAACAGCTCCACCAGCGGCGGGGCATGCAGCGCCTGGCGCGGACTGAAATCCTCTTCATCGGTGAGCTGTGAGAAACGGTTCCACGGGCAGATGAGCTGGCAGTCGTCACAGCCATAGATCCGGTTGCCGATGAGCGGACGGAATTCCTCCGGGATCGCGCCTTCCAGTTCGATGGTGAGATAGGAGATGCAGCGGCGGGCGTCGACGGTATAGGGCTCGACGATGGCCCCGGTGGGGCAGATGGTCATGCAGGCGACGCAGCGTCCACACTCCTCCGCGACCGGGCTGTCGACCGGCAGGGGCAGGTCAATCAGCAGTTCGCCGAGGAAAAAGAAGGAGCCGGCGTCGCGGCTTAAGATAAGTGAGTGCTTACCTGTCCATCCAAGGCCCGCTTTTTCTGCGATGGGCCGCTCCAGGATAGGCGCGGAATCGACAAACGGTCTAAAATTGAGCGAAGCACACTGTTCCTGAATCTTCTCACCCAGTTTTTTCAGGCGATTACGTAGCAGCTTATGATAATCACGCCCAAGGGCATAACGGCTGACGTAACCCAGCGCGGGATCTTTCAGGGTGCGGGCAAAGGCGGCGTTGGCGGGCAGATAGTTCATCCGCACGCTGATGACGCGTAACGTACCGGGCAGCAGTTCGTGGGGGCGGGCGCGCATCATACCGTGACGGGCCATCCACTCCATTTCGCCGTGGTATTGTTTATCCAGCCATGCCTGCAGTTTGGGTTCACTGGCGCTAAGGTCGGTATCGGCGATACCGACCTGCTGGAACCCGAGCTCTGTGCCCCATTGTTTGATTTGTTGCGCTAACTGAACGAGATCGAGGGGCTGTGACATGATGGACCATACAATGACGAAAAACCCTGACAGTATACCATACAACATTTGGCCTGCGGAGGCGCTGCGCCTGGCCGAACGAGAGGCGGCGGACAGCCTGGGACTGACGCTGTTTGAACTGATGCAGCGCGCGGGCGAGGCGGCGTTCCAGCTGGCCAGCCGCGCTTTTCCTGACAGCGCGCACTGGCTGATCCTCTGCGGGCATGGCAACAACGGCGGCGACGGATATGTCGTCGCGCGTCTGGCCCAGGCCGCCGGGCGGCGGGTGACGCTGCTGGCGGTGGAGAGTGACAACCCGCTGCCGGAAGAGGCGCAGGCGGCGCGGGAGGCATGGCTTAACGCCGGCGGCGTGATCCATGCGGACACTGTCCCCTGGCCAGACGATATCTCACTGATTATTGACGGCCTGCTCGGCACCGGGTTGCGCAGTGCGCCGCGCGAATCCATCGCGGCGCTCATCCACCAGGCGAACCACCATCCTGCGCCGGTGGTGGCTCTGGATATCCCTTCCGGCCTGAATGCGCAGACCGGCGCGACGCCGGGGGCGGTCATTCAGGCCGACCATACGCTGACGTTTATTGCGCTCAAGCCGGGGCTGCTGACCGGCAAGGCGCGGGATGTCGTCGGGCAGCTCCACCATCATGCGCTGGGGCTTGAGCGCTGGCTCGCCGGACAAAGTACCCCCCTGACGCGATTTTGCGCCGCCCACCTTGCCGACTGGCTGCCGCCGCGCCGGGCTACCTCCCATAAGGGCGATCACGGCAAGCTGGCGATCGTCGGCGGCGATCGCGGCACGGCAGGCGCGATTCGCATGTGCGGTGAAGCGGCTTTACGCGCTGGCGCAGGGTTGGTGCGAGTGCTCACTCACCCTGAGAATGTGGCGCCCATTGTCACCGCCCGGCCGGAATTAATGGTGGATGAACTGACGCCGCAGACCCTGAAAGCCGCGCTGGAATGGGCGGATGTGGTGGCGATTGGCCCGGGACTGGGGCAGAACGAGTGGGGACGCAGCGCCCTGCGCATGATGGAAAGTGTTAACAAACCGATGGTCTGGGACGCAGACGCGCTGAACCTGCTGGCATTCAATCCCGATAAACGTCACAATCGCGTGCTGACGCCGCACCCCGGCGAAGCGGCCCGTCTGCTGAACGTCAGCGTGGCAGAAATTGAAAGCGATCGCTTACTTTCTGCGCAGCGTCTGGTAAAACGGTATGGCGGCGTGGTCGTGCTAAAAGGCGCGGGCACGGTGGTGGCCAGTGAAAGCGGGGCGATGGGCATTATCGACGCCGGCAATGCCGGGATGGCCAGCGGCGGAATGGGCGATGTGCTCACTGGCATTATCGCCGCATTGTTAGGACAGCACCTGACGCCGTATGATGCTGCCTGTGCCGGGTGCGTCGCGCATGGCGATGCCGCCGACCGACTGGCCGCCCGCGAGGGCACCCGCGGCATGCTGGCGACCGATCTCTTTTCCACGCTCAGGCGTGTTGTTAACCCGGATGTGATTGACGTAGACCATGATTAACCGAGTGATTCCTTTACCCGATGAGCAGGCCACGCTGGCCCTGGGCGACCGTATTGCGCAGGCCTGTACCGGCGCCACCGTGATTTACCTGTATGGTGACTTAGGCGCGGGGAAAACCACCTTTAGCCGCGGCTTTTTACAGGCGCTCGGTCACCGCGGCAATGTCAAAAGCCCAACCTATACCCTGGTGGAGCCGTACACCCTCGACAAACTGATGGTGTATCACTTCGATCTCTACCGCCTGGCGGATCCTGAGGAGCTGGAATTTATGGGGATCCGCGATTATTTTGCCGACGATGCCATCTGCCTGGTGGAATGGCCGCAGCAAGGCGCAGGTGTCCTGCCTGACCCGGACGTTGAAATTCACCTTGATTACCAGGCACAAGGGCGTGAGGCGCGCATTACCGCGATCTCCTCACGGGGTGACTCTTTACTGGCGCGTTTAGCCATTTAGCCTGAAGGATGACGGGATGAAGTATCGCATAACCACCTGGCTTGCCGCTGCGCTGATGCTGTCGAGTCTTCACGCCACTGCGGCGAGTTTATCCGATATCCAGGTCTCCAATGGAGACCAGCAGGCCCGTATTACTCTTAGCTTTGTCGGTGAACCGGAGTATTCCTTTACCCCGCAGGGCAAACGACTGGTGGCGCTGGATATCAAGCAGACCGGCGTATTGCAGGGACTGCCGCTGAAATTTAGCGGCAGCAACCTGGTGAAGAGTATTCGCGCCGGTACGCCGCAGGATACGCAGACGCTGCGTCTGCTGGTGGATCTGACGGAAGATGGCAAAACCCGGGCGGTGAAGCAGCAGAACGGGGCGAATTACACGGTGGTCTTTACCATCAACGCCGACGCGCCGCCGCCGCCACCGCCGCCGCCTCCTGTGGTGGTGAAACGGGCCGATCCGCCGCCGGTAATGCCTTCCCGGACGGCGACGGCGGGACGCAATCCGTTTAGCTCGTCGGGCCACGATCGGCAGACGGTGATGACCCCCTCTCAGCCGGCGATGACCAACAATCAGACCGTGACCCGTCCGGCGGCCCGCACGGTGTCGGCGCAGGATAAGGTGATTATCGCCATCGACGCCGGGCACGGCGGTCAGGATCCTGGCGCGATTGGCCCGAATGGCACCAAAGAGAAGAACGTGACTATCGCTATCGCGCGCAAGCTGCGGGCGCTGCTGAACGCCGATCCGCAGTTTAAACCGGTGCTGACCCGTGACGGGGATTACTTTATTTCGGTAATGGGGCGCTCGGATGTGGCGCGTAAGCAAAACGCCAACTTCCTCGTCTCAATCCATGCCGACGCCGCGCCAAACCGCGATGCCACCGGCGCCTCGGTATGGGTGCTCTCGAACCGTCGCGCCAACAGTGAAATGGCCGGCTGGCTGGAGCAGCATGAGAAGCAGTCTGAACTGCTCGGCGGCGCGGGCGATGTGCTGGCGAACAGCCAGGCCGATCCCTACCTGAGCCAGGCGGTGCTGGATCTGCAGTTCGGTCACTCCCAGCGCGTCGGCTACGATGTGGCGACCAACGTACTCAGCCAGCTGCAGCGGATTGGCAATCTGCATAAGCGCCGTCCTGAGCATGCCAGCCTCGGCGTACTGCGCTCGCCGGACATTCCATCGATTCTCGTGGAAACAGGCTTTATCAGTAACAACGGGGAAGAACGGCTGCTGGGGAGCGATGATTACCAGGAGCAGATTGCGGAGGCGATTTACAACGGTCTGCGCAACTACTTTATGCAGCATCCGCTGCAGTCGGCGCCTCGCGGCGAGGCGGCGCAGACCGCCAGCGCCGCAGCGCCAGACGGGATGTTGATTAACTAAGGAGCAGGGGATGCCGATTCAGGTTCTGCCGCCGCAGCTCGCCAACCAGATTGCCGCCGGCGAAGTGGTGGAACGGCCCGCGTCGGTGGTGAAAGAGCTGGTTGAAAACAGCCTTGATGCGGGCGCCACGCGAATTGATATTGATATCGAACGCGGCGGCGCGAAGCTCATTCGCATTCGCGATAACGGCTGCGGCATCAAAAAAGACGAGCTGGCGCTGGCCCTGGCTCGCCACGCGACCAGCAAAATCGCCTCGCTCGACGATCTCGAAGCCATTATCAGCCTCGGTTTTCGCGGCGAAGCGCTGGCCAGTATCAGCTCGGTGGCGCGTCTGACGCTCACCTCGCGCACGGCGGAACAGCAGGAAGCCTGGCAGGCGTATGCCGAAGGCCGCGATCAGGCGGTGACGGTGAAGCCGGCGGCGCACCCGGTCGGCACCACCCTGGAAGTCCTCGATCTGTTCTACAACACCCCGGCGCGGCGCAAATTTATGCGTACCGAAAAGACCGAGTTCGGCCACATTGACGAGGTGGTCCGCCGCATTGCGCTGGCGCGCTTCGACGTCACCATCAACCTCAGCCATAACGGCAAGGTGATGCGCCAGTATCGGGCAGTCGCTCAGGATGGCCAACGGGAGCGGCGGCTGGGAACCATCTGTGGCGCCGCCTTTCTTGAACATGCCCTGGCGATTGAGTGGCAGCATGGCGATCTGACCCTGCGCGGCTGGGTCGCCGATCCGCTGCATACCACCCCTGCGCTGGCGGAAATTCAGTATTGCTACGTTAACGGGCGGATGATGCGCGACCGGCTGATCAACCACGCTATCCGCCAGGCCTGTGAAGACAAACTGGGGGCCGATCAGCAGCCGGCGTTTGTGCTGTATCTGGAGATCGATCCCCATCAGGTGGATGTGAACGTCCACCCGGCCAAGCATGAGGTGCGTTTCCATCAGTCGCGCCTGGTGCATGACTTTATCTACCAGGGCGTACTGAGCGTGCTGCAGCAGCAACTTGACGCGCCGCTGGCGGAAAAAGACGACCCGCCGGCGCCCCGTGCGATGCCGGAGAACCGGATCGCGGCGGGCGGCAACCAGTTTGCGCGGCCGTCGGAAGCGCGTGAACCGGCAACCCGTTTCAGCATCACGCCATCGCGTGAGCCTGCGGCCTCCAGCGGCAGGCCGGGCGGCGCGAGCTGGCCGCACGCGCAGCCGGGTTACCAGAAGCAGCAAGGGGCGCTTTATCGTCAGTTGCTCGACACGCCAACGGCGCCAAAGCCCGCGTTACAGACTCCGGGCACGGCGGAACTGGCCGGTCACAGCCAGAGCTTTGGCAGAGTGCTGACGATTGTGAGCCGCGACTGCGCGCTGCTCGAGCGCGAGGGCGGACTGGCGCTGCTGTCGTTGACCGTTGCCGAGCGCTGGCTGCGCCAGGCGCAGTTGACCCCGGGAGCAGAGGCCGTCTGTGCCCAGCCGCTGCTGATCCCCCTGCGGTTAAAAGTGACGGAAGGGGAAAAACAGGCGCTGGCCGCCGCGCAGTCGGCGCTGACGCAGCTGGGGATCGATATGCATACCGATGCCCTGCACGTGACGGTGCGCGCGGTCCCTTTACCCTTAAGACAACAAAATTTACAAATCTTGATTCCTGAACTGATAGGCTACCTGGCGCAGCAAAACGCATTCGACGTCGGCAATATCGCCCAATGGATGGCGCGTAATCTGACGAGCGAACAGACGTCATGGAATATGGCGCAGGCGATTGCGCTGCTGGCGGACGTTGAGCGTCTTTGCCCGCAGTTGGTGAGAACGCCGCCGGGTGGCCTGTTACAACCTGTAGATCTCCATTCGGCGATGAATGCCCTGAAAGATGAATGATGTAACCGAGGCGAGCCTGCCCAAGGCAATTTTTTTAATGGGCCCGACGGCCTCCGGCAAAACCGCGCTGGCGATAGCCTTACGTAAAGTTTTGCCAGTAGAGTTGATTAGTGTTGATTCCGCCCTCATTTATCGGGGAATGGATATTGGCACCGCCAAACCGGATGCCGCAGAGCTGAGCGCCGCGCCGCACCGGCTGCTGGATATTTTGGATCCTGCAGAGGCCTATTCCGCGGCGGATTTTCGCCGCGATGCGCTGGCGGCGATGGCGGAAATTGTCGCCGCCGGGCGAATTCCGCTGTTAGTCGGCGGGACGATGTTGTATTTCAAAGCGTTGCTGGAAGGATTGTCGCCCTTACCGTCCGCTGACCCAGAGGTCAGAGCGCGGATTGAGCAACAGGCCGCAGAGCAGGGGTGGAACGCGTTACATCAGCAGTTACAGGAGATCGATCCCGTGGCGGCTGCGCGTATTCATCCAAATGATCCGCAAAGGCTTTCCCGGGCACTGGAAGTTTTTTTCATTTCGGGTAAAACTTTAACGGAACTGACGCAAACGTCAGGAGACGCTCTGCCATATCAGGTGCATCAGTTCGCCATCGCCCCGGCGAGCCGTGAACTGCTCCATCAACGCATAGAACAGCGTTTTCATCAGATGTTAGCTTCAGGTTTTGAAGCAGAAGTACGGGCGCTTTTTGCCCGCGGAGATTTGCATACGGATATGCCTTCCATCCGTTGTGTCGGATACCGCCAGATGTGGTCATATCTCAATGGCGAGATCCCATATGATGAGATGGTTTATCGAGGTGTTTGCGCCACGAGACAGTTAGCCAAACGTCAGGTCACCTGGCTGCGCGGTTGGGAAGGTGTGCACTGGTTAGACAGTGAACAACCTGAACAAGCGCTCAACAAAGTATTACAGGTTGTTGGTGCGAGCCAGAACTGAACGTGTACAATTAAACGGTATCGTGCGTAATTTTTTTTGAGAATCGTAAGGTTCTGAGTACAAAACAAGCATACATATAAGGAAAAGAGAGAATGGCTAAGGGGCAATCTTTACAAGATCCGTTCCTGAACGCTTTGCGTCGGGAACGCGTTCCGGTTTCTATTTATTTGGTGAATGGTATCAAGCTGCAAGGGCAAATTGAGTCTTTCGATCAGTTCGTGATCCTGTTGAAGAACACGGTCAGCCAGATGGTCTATAAGCACGCAATTTCTACTGTTGTCCCGTCTCGCCCGGTGTCTCACCACAGCAACAATGCTGGCGGCGGTTCCAGTAACTATCACCACGGTGGTAGCGCGCAGGGCTCTTCTGCGCCACAACAAGACAGCGACGACGCCGAATAAGGCTAGTGCTGTTTTTCCACGCCGGGGAGCCAGGTTTTCTGCGTTCCCCGCTGGTATTTTATAAGGGGTTTACGCTTGTTTGACCGTTATGACGCCGGTGAGCAGGCGGTACTGGTACACATCTATTTTTCGCAAGACAAAGATATGGAAGACCTCCAGGAGTTTGAAACTCTGGCCTCTTCCGCCGGTGTCGAAGCAATGCAGGTGATTACCGGTAGCCGTAAAGCACCGCACCCGAAGTATTTTGTTGGTGAAGGTAAGGCAGTCGAAATTGCGGAAGCCGTTAAAGCGACCGGCGCTTCGGTCGTGCTCTTCGATCATGCCCTGAGTCCGGCGCAAGAACGCAACCTGGAACGCCTGTGCGAATGCCGGGTTATCGATCGTACCGGTCTTATTTTAGATATTTTCGCTCAGCGCGCGCGCACCCATGAAGGGAAACTGCAGGTCGAGCTGGCGCAGCTGCGCCATATGGCGACCCGCCTTGTCCGCGGCTGGACCCACCTTGAAAGACAAAAGGGCGGGATCGGTTTGCGTGGCCCGGGTGAAACCCAGCTCGAAACTGACCGTCGTTTATTGCGTAACCGCATCATGCAGATCCTGTCGCGGCTGGAAAAAGTCGAAAAGCAGCGTGAGCAGGGGCGGCGGTCGCGCGCGAAAGCCGATATTCCAACCGTGTCGCTGGTGGGCTACACCAACGCCGGAAAATCAACGCTCTTTAACCAGATCACCGCCGCCGAGGTCTATGCCGCGAACCAGCTGTTCGCGACCCTGGACCCGACGCTGCGCCGCATTGACGTCCCTGACGTCGGCGAAACGGTGCTGGCCGATACCGTCGGCTTTATTCGCCACCTGCCGCACGATCTGGTGGCCGCGTTTAAAGCGACGTTGCAGGAGACGCGTCAGGCGACGCTGCTGCTGCATGTGATTGACGCGGCGGATGTCCGCGTGCAGGAAAACATTGATGCGGTAAATACGGTTCTCGCTGAAATTGAGGCCGATGAGATCCCGGCGCTGCTGGTGATGAACAAAATCGACATGCTGGACGATTTTGAACCGCGCATCGATCGCGACGATGAAAATAAACCGATTCGGGTCTGGCTTTCCGCTCAGACCGGGGTTGGCGTACCACTGCTTTTTCAGGCGTTAACGGAGCGCCTTTCCGGTGAAGTGGCCCAGCATACGCTGCGCTTACCGCCGAAAGAAGGGCGACTGAGAAGCCGTTTCTATCAGCTTCAGGCGATAGAAAAAGAGTGGATGGAGGATGACGGCAGCGTGAGTCTGCAGGTGCGCATGCCGATCGTTGACTGGCGGCGCCTCTGTAAGCAAGAGCCAACGCTTGTTGACTATGTGGTTTGACCTTGCAGCTTGCCTGAAGATATTGACCCCTGTGGGGATATCAAAAACAAATATGGAGCATATACATGGCGTGGAATCAGCCCGGTAATAACGGACAGGACCGCGACCCGTGGGGGAGCAGCAAACCTGGCGGCAACTCTGAGGGAAATGGCAACAAAGGCGGTCGCGAGCAGGGGCCGCCGGATCTGGATGATATCTTCCGCAAGTTAAGTAAAAAACTTGGCGGGCTCGGCGGCGGCAAGGGCGGACTGGGCGGCGGCAATAGCGCACAGGGACCTCGCGGACCGATGGGCGGGCGTATTGTCGGCATCGTTGCCGCGGCGGCAGTGATTATCTGGGCGGCCAGCGGTTTCTATACTATTAAAGAAGCCGAACGCGGCGTGGTCACCCGTTTTGGTAAGTTCAGCCATCTGGTTGAGCCGGGCCTGAACTGGAAGCCGACCTTTATCGATAACGTGCAGGCAGTAAACGTGGAGTCGGTACGTGAACTGGCGGCGTCCGGCGTCATGTTGACCTCTGACGAAAACGTGGTGCGCGTTGAGATGAACGTGCAGTACCGCGTCACCGATCCGGAGCGCTATCTGTTTAGCGTCACCAGCGCGGACGACAGCCTGCGTCAGGCCACCGACAGCGCGCTGCGCGGGGTGATCGGTAAATACACCATGGATCGCATTCTGACCGAAGGTCGTACCGTGATCCGTAGCGATACTCAGCGTGAGCTGGAAGAGACGATTCGCCCGTACAACATGGGCATCACTCTGCTGGACGTCAACTTCCAGACGGCACGTCCGCCGGAAGAGGTGAAAGCCGCGTTTGACGATGCCATTGCCGCGCGTGAGAACGAACAGCAGTACATTCGTGAAGCGGAGGCATACACCAACGAAGTCCAGCCGCGCGCGAATGGTCAGGCGCAGCGTATCCTCGAAGAGGCACGCGCCTATAAGACCCAGACCGTCCTGGAAGCCCAGGGTGAAGTGGCTCGCTTTGCTAAGATCCTGCCGGAATACAAAGCCGCGCCGGAGATTACCCGCGAGCGTCTGTACATCGAAACGATGGAAAAAGTGCTGAGCCACACCCGTAAAGTGCTGGTTAATGACAGCAAAAACGGCAATCTGATGGTTCTGCCGCTGGACCAGATGCTGAAAGGCGCCGCTGCGCCGGCAGCAAAGAGCGATAGCAGTGACGCCAGCGATCTGCTGCGTCTGCCGCCTGCATCCAGCACTGGCAGCGCCAGCACCTCATCAACCTCGAGCTCAACCGGGGGTAGCATTATGGACCAACGCCGCGCTAACGCGCAGCGTAACGACTACCAGCGTCAGGGGGAATAACGATGCGTAAATCTGTTATCGCGATCATTGTCATCGTGCTGGTAGTGCTTTACATGTCAGTCTTTGTCGTGAAGGAGGGCGAGCGCGGTATCACGCTGCGTTTCGGTAAAGTTCTGCGCGACGACGAAAATAAGCCGCTGGTATATGCGCCAGGCCTGCACTTCAAGATCCCGTTTATCGAATCGGTGAAAATGCTGGATGCGCGTATTCAGACCATGGATAACCAGGCTGACCGTTTTGTCACCAAAGAGAAGAAAGACCTGATCGTCGACTCCTATATTAAATGGCGCATCAGCGACTTCAGCCGTTACTACCTGGCCACCGGCGGCGGCGACGTCTCCCAGGCAGAGGTGCTGCTGAAGCGTAAATTCTCTGACCGTCTGCGTTCTGAAATCGGCCGTCTGGATGTGAAAGACATCGTCACCGACTCCCGTGGCCGTCTGACGCTGGAAGTGCGTGATGCGCTGAACTCAGGGTCGGCCGGTACGGAAGACGAGGTTAGCACGCCGGCAGCTGACGACGCGATTGCCAAAGCGGCAGAGCGCGTGGAAGCTGAAACCAACGGCAAAGTGCAGGTGATCAACCCGAACAGTATGGCGGCGCTGGGTATTGAAGTCGTCGACGTGCGTATCAAGCAGATCAACCTGCCGGCGGAAGTGTCGGAAGCGATCTACAACCGTATGCGCGCGGAGCGTGAAGCGGTTGCTCGTCGCCACCGTTCACAGGGTCAGGAAGAGGCGGAAAAACTGCGCGCGACCGCGGACTATGAAGTCACCAAGACGCTGGCGGAAGCCGAGCGCCAGGGCCGTATCCTGCGTGGTGAAGGCGATGCGGAATCGGCAAAACTGTTTGCCGACGCGTTCAGCCAGGATCCGGGCTTCTATTCCTTTATTCGTAGCCTGCGCGCCTATGAGAAGAGCTTCCAGAGCAATCAGGATGTCATGGTCCTGAGCCCGGATAGCGATTTCTTCCGCTATATGCGTTCACCGGATTCGGTGCGTAAATAAGTCGAAGATGACGGTAACCTACAGTGGTTAATGCAAAAAGGCGCCTGAGACAGGCGCCTTTTTTATGCTACGACGGCATGAATTAGTTGCCGAGCAGCTTGTTCAGCAGGCCGCCGATCACCGGCAGGCCCGCCAGCGTACTTTCGATGGTGCCGCCGATAGATGAGCCAACGCTTTCGCCCAGGGTTTTGCCCAGGTCCGGCGCCAGATCGGCCAGATTAATGGTGCCAATCAGCGGCAGGTTGATGCTCAGGACATCGGTGCCCATCGTCCATACGGCGGCGCCGACCTTGCTACCTAAGGAGGCCATGCCATCCTGTAACCAGCCTGCGCCGCTCACATTTTCGATTTCAAATGCGGTTAATTCTCTCATGATAATCTTCCTGATTATGTAGACGTACCGGGTTGTAGTACGCGGCAGCATAGTTACAGTTTAAAAAATATCCATCAATACAATTAGTTGTGAATTATGTTTCGCTTTGCTGGTTCATAATGAAGCTGAAATACGGGACAATGTGAAATGAGTGCATGAATTCACTATGCTGGCCGATGACGCCTGCGAAGGCGGCGATGATACTTTTCAATTAGGGTTGACGATGAACTCCACCATTTGGCTGGCGCTGGCGCTGGTTTTAGTACTCGAAGGGCTTGGCCCGCTACTTTATCCGCGCGCCTGGCGCAAGATGGTCGCCAGCCTGAGCCAGCTCCCGGATAATTTATTGCGGCGCTTTGGCGGCGGACTTGTGGTTGCCGGGATTGTGATCTACTACATGTTGAGGAAATCGATTGGCTGATCAAAAAGTGGTCGGATTTGCCTTATTTTGGATGCAAAAAGTGCTGTAACTCTGAAAAAGCGATGGTAGAATCCATTTTTAAGCAAACGGTGATTTTGAAAAATGGGTAACAACGTCGTCGTACTGGGCACCCAATGGGGTGACGAAGGTAAAGGGAAGATCGTCGATCTCCTGACAGAACGGGCTAAATATGTTGTGCGCTACCAGGGTGGTCACAACGCCGGCCATACTCTCGTAATCAACGGTGAAAAAACCGTTCTCCATCTTATTCCATCAGGCATTCTGCGTGAAAACGTCACCAGCATCATCGGTAACGGCGTCGTGCTGTCTCCGGCTGCGCTGATGAAAGAGATGAAGGGCCTGGAAGACCGTGGTATCCCGGTTCGCGAGCGTCTGCTGCTCTCTGAAGCCTGCCCGCTTATCCTTGACTATCACGTGGCGCTGGACGTGGCGCGTGAAAAAGCGCGCGGCGCGAAGGCGATCGGCACCACCGGTCGCGGCATCGGCCCGGCTTACGAAGATAAAGTCGCTCGTCGCGGTCTGCGCGTTGGCGATCTGTTCGATAAAGCAACCTTCGCCGATAAACTGAAAGAAGTGATGGAATATCACAACTTCCAGCTGGTGAACTTCTACAAAGCAGAAGCCGTTGACTACCAGAAAGTGCTGGACGATGTGATGGCGATTGCCGACATCCTGACCGGCATGGTGGTAGACGTTTCCGACCTGCTGGATCAGGCGCGTAAACGTGGCGATTTCGTGATGTTCGAAGGCGCGCAGGGCACGCTGCTGGATATCGACCATGGTACTTATCCGTACGTAACCTCTTCCAACACCACCGCGGGTGGCGTGGCGACCGGCTCCGGCCTGGGCCCGCGTTATGTGGATTACGTTCTGGGTATCATCAAAGCTTACTCGACTCGCGTAGGCGCGGGTCCGTTCCCGACCGAGCTGTTTGATGAAACCGGCGAGTTCCTCTGCAAGCAGGGTAACGAATTCGGCGCCACCACCGGTCGTCGTCGTCGTACCGGCTGGCTGGACGCCGTCGCGGTTCGTCGCGCGGTGCAGATTAACTCCCTGTCCGGCTTCTGCCTGACTAAACTGGACGTCCTCGACGGCCTGAAAGAAGTGAAAATCTGCGTTGGCTACCGTATGCCGGATGGCCGCGAAGTGACCACCACTCCGCTGGCAGCCGACAACTGGGAAGGTATCGAGCCTATCTACGAAACCATGCCGGGCTGGTCTGAAACCACCTTCGGCGTGAAAGAGCGCAGCGGCCTGCCGCAGGCAGCGCTGAACTACATCCAGCGTATTGAAGAGCTGACCGGCGTTCCGGTTGATATCATCTCTACCGGTCCAGACCGTACCGAGACCATGATTCTGCGCGACCCGTTCGACGCATAATCACTCGCAAGGGGCGCCGTTCGGGCGCCCTTGTTTTTGCTGTTCGCCCGCCCCATTTCAAATAAATTAGCGGCCTGAGCGCTGGCTGGTTTATCATCAATAATAATGATGTCGCTCGACATACCCTGTTTTCTTTTCCCTGAGGTTTATGTGCAGTTAACGAGTTTCACCGATTACGGACTACGGGCGCTGATTTATATGGCGTCGCTGCCGGAAGGACGGATGACCAGTATCTCGGAAGTGACCGAGGTCTATGGCGTCTCCCGTAATCATATGGTTAAAATAATCAATCAGTTAAGTCGCATGGGCTACGTAACTGCCGTGCGGGGGAAGAACGGGGGCATTCGCCTCGGCAAACCAGCAGGACAGATCCGCGTCGGTGACGTGGTGCGCGACCTTGAACCCTTATCGCTGGTCAACTGCAGCAGCGAGTTTTGCCACATTACACCAGCCTGTCGTTTGAAACAGGCGCTAGCTGAAGCCGCGCAGAGTTTTCTCAAGGAACTGGATAACTATACGCTGGCTGATTTGGTTGAGAAGAATCAACCGCTTTATAAATTATTGCTGGTGGAGTGACGCCACTCTGCCGGAGATGACAACGGAGGAACCGATATGTCACAAGATCCATTCCAGGAACGCGAAGCTGAGAAGTACGCGAACCCAATCCCGAGCCGGGAATTTATCCTCGAACATTTAACCAAACGGGAAAAGCCTGCCAGCCGCGATGAGCTGGCCATCGAGTTAAATATCGAGGGCGAAGAGCAAACCGAAGCGCTGCGCCGCCGCCTGCGCGCGATGGAGCGCGACGGTCAGCTGGTCTTCACCCGCCGTCAGTGCTATGCGCTGCCGGAGCGCCTTGATCTCCTCAAAGGAACCGTTATCGGCCACCGTGATGGCTATGGTTTCCTGCGCGTTGAAGGGCGCAAAGACGATCTCTACCTGTCGTCAGAGCAGATGAAAACCTGTATTCATGGCGACCAGGTGCTGGCCCAACCGCTGGGCGCGGACCGCAAGGGCCGCCGCGAAGCGCGCATTGTCCGCGTCCTGGTGCCGAAAACCAGCCAGATTGTTGGCCGCTACTTTACCGACGCTGGCGTCGGCTTCGTCGTCCCGGACGACAGTCGCCTGAGCTTCGATATCCTGATCCCGCCGGAAGAGATCATGGGCGCGCGGATGGGCTACGTGGTGGTGGTCGAGCTGACCCAGCGCCCGACCCGTCGCACCAAAGCCGTGGGGAAAATCGTCGAAGTGCTGGGCGACAACATGGGTACCGGTATGGCCGTCGATATGGCGCTGCGCACCCATGAAATCCCATACGTCTGGCCGCCGGCGGTAGAAAACCAGGTTTCCGGCCTGAAAGAGCAGGTGCCGGAAGAGGCGAAAGCCGGGCGCGTCGATCTGCGCTCCCTGCCGCTGGTCACCATTGACGGCGAAGATGCCCGCGACTTCGATGACGCGGTGTACTGCGAGAAGAAACGCGGCGGCGGCTGGCGCCTGTGGGTAGCCATTGCCGACGTCAGCTACTACGTGCGTCCAGGGACGCCGCTGGACGCTGAAGCGCGCAGCCGCGGAACCTCGGTCTACTTCCCGTCGCAGGTGGTGCCGATGCTGCCGGAAGTGCTGTCTAACGGTCTGTGCTCGCTGAACCCGCAGGTCGATCGCCTGTGCATGGTGTGCGAGATGACGATTTCGTCAAAAGGCCGTCTGACCGGTTATAAATTCTATGAAGCGGTGATGAGTTCACATGCTCGCCTGACCTATACCAAGGTGTGGCATATGCTGCAGGGCGACCAGGAGCTGCGTGAGCACTACGCGCCGCTGGTGAAGCATATTGAAGAACTGCATAACCTCTACAAGGTGCTCGATGGCGCCCGCGAAGAGCGTGGCGGTATCTCATTTGAAAGTGAAGAAGCTAAATTCATCTTCAACGCAGAGCGCCGTATCGAGCGTATCGAACAGACCCAGCGTAACGATGCGCACAAGCTGATTGAAGAGTGCATGATCCTGGCGAACATCTCCGCTGCGCGCTTCGTTGAGAAGGCGCAGGAGCCGGCGCTGTTCCGTATTCACGATAAGCCGAGCACCGAGGCGATTACCGCGTTCCGCAGCGTGCTGGCGGAACTGGGTCTGGAACTGCCGGGCGGCAACAAGCCGGAGCCGCGCGATTACGCCGAACTGCTGACCTCCATCGCCGATCGCCCGGATGCGGAAATGCTGCAGACGATGCTCCTGCGGTCGATGAAGCAGGCGGTCTATGATCCGGAAAACCGCGGCCACTTTGGCCTCGCGCTGCAGTCCTATGCCCACTTCACCTCGCCGATCCGTCGTTACCCGGATCTGTCGCTGCACCGCGCCATCAAATATCTGCTGGCCAAAGAGCAGGGGCATAAAGGCAATAGCACGGAGACCGGCGGCTGGCACTACAGCATGGAAGAGATGCTGCAGCTGGGCGAGCACTGCTCGATGACCGAACGTCGCGCCGATGAAGCGACGCGCGAAGTCTCCGACTGGCTGAAGTGTGACTTCATGCAGGATCAGGTAGGCAATATCTTCTCCGGGGTTATCGCCAGCGTGACCGGCTTTGGCTTCTTCGTTCGTCTCAACGATCTGTTTATCGACGGCCTGGTACATGTTTCCTCCCTCGATAACGATTACTATCGTTTCGACCAGGTGGGGCAGCGTCTGATCGGCGAGTCCGGCGGGCAGACCTATCGCCTGGGCGACCGCGTGGAAGTCCGTGTGGAAGCGGTCAACATGGACGAGCGTAAAATCGACTTTACCCTGATCTCCAGCGAGCGCGCGCCGCGTAATGTCGGCAAAACCGCCCGTGAGAAAGCGAAAAAGAGCACCTCCGGCAAACCGGGCGGCCGTCGTCGTCAGGTTGGTAAGCAGGTGAACTTCGAGCCGGACAGCGCGTTCCGCAAAGAAAAAGACCAGGCGAAAGCGAAGCCGAAAGGCGAGAAGAAAGCGAAAAAACCGTCGGCGAAAACGCAGAAAATCGCCGCCGCGACCAAAGCCAAGCGCGCGGCAAAGAAGAAGAGCGCCGAGTGATTGACCACCCTTCACTCTGAAGTCTGCTGACGCAGGACGGGGTGAAGGGTGGATAACAGAACCTAAAACGAGTACATCAATGAGTGAAATGATTTACGGCATCCATGCGGTGCAGGCACTGCTGGAGCGCGCACCTGAGCGTTTTCAGGAAGTTTATATTCTGAAAGGCCGTGAGGATAAGCGTCTGCTGCCGCTGATCCACGCGCTGGAAGCGCAGGGCGTGGTGATTCAGCTGGCCAACCGCCAGTTCCTCGATGAGAAGAGCGAAGGCGCGGTACACCAGGGGATCATTGCCCGCGTGAAGCCGGGGCGTCAGTATCAGGAGAACGATCTGCCGGATCTACTGGCGCAGCTCGATCAGCCGTTCCTGTTGATCCTTGACGGCGTGACCGATCCGCATAACCTCGGCGCCTGCCTGCGCAGCGCCGATGCTGCCGGCGTGCACGCGGTGATTGTGCCGAAAGATCGTTCCGCGCAGCTGAATGCGACGGCGAAGAAAGTGGCCTGCGGCGCGGCGGAGAACGTCCCGCTGATCCGCGTCACCAACCTGGCGCGCACCATGCGCCTGCTGCAGGAGGAGAACGTCTGGATCGTCGGAACCGCAGGTGAAGCCGACCATACGCTGTTCCAGAGTAAAATGACCGGGCCGATGGCGCTGGTGATGGGCGCGGAAGGCGAAGGTATGCGCCGCCTGACCCGCGAGCACTGTGATGAGCTGATCAGCATCCCGATGGCGGGCAGCGTCTCTTCGCTGAACGTCTCGGTGGCCACTGGCATCTGCCTGTTTGAGGCGGTACGCCAGCGCAGCTAAGCTGATCCGCTGACGGAACTGAAAAGCCATCCTCCGGGATGGCTTTTTTGTGACCGCTCTCGCGGGCGAGTATCTCCCTGGATAACCATACTTATGGTTATCGCCATTGATGGAGGGAGACACGATGCACTGGCAAACGCACACCGTTTTTAATCAACCGACCCCGCTGAATAACAGCAATCTGTTCCTGTCTGATACCGCCCTGCGTGAAGCGGTGGTCCGTGAAGGCGCCGGCTGGGATGGCGATCTGCTCGCCAGCATTGGCCAGCAGCTGGGGACCGCAGAATCGCTGGAGCTGGGACGCCTGGCCAACAGCAACCCGCCGGAGCTGCTGCGCTATGACGCCACCGGCGCCCGACTGGACGACGTTCGCTTCCACCCCGCCTGGCACCTGCTGATGCAGGGGCTGTGCGCGAACCGGGTGCATAATCTCGCCTGGCAGGAGGATGCCCGTGAAGGCGCGTTTGTCGCGCGCGCCGCTCGCTTTCTGCTCCACGCCCAGGTAGAGGCCGGAACGCTGTGCCCGATTACCATGACCTTCGCCGCGACGCCTCTGCTGCAGCACGCCCTGCCCGCGCCTTTTGGCGACTGGCTGTCGCCGCTGCTGAGCGACCGTTACGATCCCCACCTCGCGCCAGGCGGCCAGAAGCGCGGCCTGCTGATTGGCATGGGGATGACCGAGAAGCAAGGGGGCT
The DNA here is from genome assembly GCF_059759695.1 of Klebsiella sp. M041. Lineage (NCBI taxonomy): Bacteria > Pseudomonadati > Pseudomonadota > Gammaproteobacteria > Enterobacterales > Enterobacteriaceae > Klebsiella > Klebsiella sp. M041. The sequence continues at coordinate 105,738 of NZ_JCAXWU010000014.1, read as the reverse complement.
CCGATGTGCTGAGCAATACCACCCGCGCGGAGAAAACGGCGGAAGGGTTTTACCGGCTGGTGGGACACAAATGGTTCTTCTCGGTGCCGCAGAGCGATGCCCACCTGGTGCTGGCCCAGGCGCCTGCGGGCCTGTCGTGCTTCTTTGTGCCGCGCCTGCTGCCCGACGGACAGCGCAACGGCGTGCGGCTGGAGCGCTTAAAAGAAAAGCTCGGCAACCGCTCCAACGCCAGTAGCGAAGTGGAGTTTTATGACGCCTGCGGCTGGCTGGTGGGCGACGAGGGCGACGGCGTGCGGCAGATCCTCAGGATGGGCGGCCTGACCCGCTTTGACTGCGCGCTGGGTAGCCATGCCCTGATGCGCCGGGCCTTCTCGGTGGCGCTGTATCATGCGTTACAGCGCCAGGCGTTCGGTAAAAATCTGGTCGATCAACCGATGATGCGCCAGCTGCTGGGGCAAATGGCGCTCCGTCTTGAAGGACAAACCGCGTTCCTGTTTCGTCTGGCGCGGGCCTGGGACCGTCGGGATGATGCCCGGGAAAGCGCCTGGGCGCGTCTGTTTACGCCTGCGGCCAAGTTTGCCATCTGCAAGGCCGGCATCCCGTTCGTCGCTGAGGCGATGGAAGTCCTGGGAGGGATCGGCTATTGCGAGGAGAGTGAGCTGCCGCGGTTGTATCGCGAGATGCCGGTCAACAGCATCTGGGAAGGCTCCGGCAATATTATGTGCCTCGATGTGATGCGGGTGCTGAGCAAGCAGCCGGCGGCGATGGAGCTGCTGGCCGCGGAGTGTGCGGAGGTGAAAGGACAGAACCGCCATCTCGACCGCGCATGGCGTCAGCTGCAGCAATTGCTGAAACGACCCGCCGAAGAGCAGGGCAGAGAGATTGCCCGGCTGGTCTATCGTCTGGGGGCGGGGGCGCAGATGCTGCGTTTCGCTTCGCCGCCGCTGGCCGAAGCCTGGTGCCGGATGATGCTCGACACGCGCGGCGGCATACGTCTTGACGCGCCGACCCTCGACGACCTGCTGCTGCGGGCCATGGGGCGCGGGCGCCAGGCGCCTCAGGCGTAGAGAATGGCCTGCACGCGCCAGCTGTCCGGCTGTTGTTCCTCGTACATCTGAATAATGCGATACCAGGAGGCGCCTTGCTCGTCCGCTTTGCGGGCAATGGCGTGCTCCACATCCTGTTGACTGCCGGAAAGATTAGCGACGGAGATCAGACCGATTTCATTCAGGCCGGTGACGCAATCCGCGCTGGCGAATTCGGCTGACTGCGCGGAGGTGTTGGCCGTCGCAGTGGTTAATAGCAGGCTGGATAGGGTAAAAGATCGTTTCATCGTCAGCTCCATTTCACGTAGTCCCAAGGGCAGTCCGTTGCTAACGTCCTGCCAGGTGGCTGGCCGAACGTTATTATGCACAGGAGAACGTGAATGGACGCAAAGCTGTGTAAAGCAGATTTAAAGACGCCGTCTCGTCATCGACGATAGAGGATCGCCTGCGAATACCACTGGCCGGGTACCATGGTGTCATCGATCATGATGATGACGTAGTAATCGGCTTTGGCCGCTTCTGCTTTGGCCTTCAGCGCCGCTTCGACATCCATCGGCGAACCGTACATCAGTACGCTCACCGTGGCCATTTTCTGCAGGCCAGCCGTCTGGTTGCGCTGGATCTCCTGCGGATGGTCGGTGGCGGGCGGCGGGGCTTCCGGCGTTCCCTGCAGAGCGCTACACCCGCTGAGGACGATAGCCAGTAACCACGGACAAAACCTGCGCATAACCATATCTCGTTTCCTGATAGTGATAGTGTAGTGGTAGCCTTAACAGGATTTCCGGGGAATGTTCCCGAACTGTTATCTCTGACGCGATTTTCGAATGAAAATGTTGTGAAAGCGTAACCGGGTTCTCAACATTATGAATCGTAGCAAACGGGGTTGCCTGGTGAATGCATTTTCCCATGCCGCCTAACCACCATAGAGAAGGGAGACGATAAATGATTGCACTAGAAATGCGCAACCTCGGCGGTGGCGAAATTTTGCATGCCTGCCCGCAGGAGAGTCTGGATAAGCCACTGCCCTGTATCGTCTTTTATCATGGCTTTACTTCGTCAAAACTGGTTTACAGCTACTTTGCGGTGGCGCTGGCCCAGGCGGGTTTCCGGGTGATTATGCCGGACGCGCCGGAGCATGGCGCGCGCTATCACGGTGATGAGACCGGGCGGATGCAGCGCTTCTGGCCGATCCTGCAGCAGAATTTCAGAGAGTTTCCCGCGCTGCGCGAGGCGATTATCGCCGAAGGCTGGCTGGAAGGAGAGCGACTGGCGGTGGCGGGGGCGTCGATGGGGGGAATGACGGCCCTGGGTATCATGACGCATCATCCCGAGCTGAACAGCGTCGCCTGCCTGATGGGGTCGGGCTATTTTCGTTCGCTGTCGCAAACCCTGTTTCCCTCGCCTGGCTTTGATGGCGACAGCCTCAGCGAGTGGGATGTCAGTCATCAGCTGGCGTCGCTCGCCCGGCGGCCGCTGCTGCTCTGGCATGGCGATGCCGACGACGTGGTGCCGCCGGCAGAGACCTTCCGGCTTGAGCAGGCGCTCAGGCAGAGCGATCTTGCCGCCAGGCTGACCTGCGTCTGGCAGAAAGGCGTCCGCCATCGCATCACCCCGGAGGCGCTGGCCACGACGGTCGCCTTTTTTCAGCAGCATCTTTAAACGCGGATTACGCTGACGCCCCTCCTCTGATACCGCTACCCATCTGGCGCTCTATCGCCGTTATCCCGGCCTTGGCGGGGTGGTGCATACCCATTCGACGCACGCTACCGCCTGGGCGCAGGCGGGGCTGGCGATCCCGGCGCTCGGCACCACCCATGCGGACTACTTTTTCGGTGATATCCCTTGCACCCGGGCGCTTAGCGCGCAGGAGGTGGATGAGGGCTACGAGCTGAACATCGGGGAGGTGATTATCGAAACGCTGGGCGAGGCAAACCCGTTGCATACGCCGGGGATCGTCGTCTATCAGCACGGGCCGTTCTCCTGGGGGAAAGACGCCCACGAGGCGGTGCACAATGCGGTGGTGATGGAAGAGGTGGCGCGCATGGCGTGGATTGCCCGCGGCATTAATCCGCGGCTGCAGCCGATTGACAGCTGGCTGATGGAAAAACATTTTCTGCGTAAACACGGGCCGAACGCCTACTACGGGCAGAAGTAAACGACGCGCTCCGGGGCTTTCACCGTCACGGTGAAGCAACTGGTCTGGCCCCGGAGCCGTTTTTAGCCCTGACGATAAGCCGACGGCATAGCGCGCATGCCGATGAGCGTGACCACGCAAATTATCGCGCCAGCGTAAAACGTCGAAGCGGCGCCGAAGGTTTCCCACAGCACGCCTGCGCCGGTACTGGCCAGCAACAGCGCCAGGCCGCTCATCAGGTTGAACATACCGAACGCCGTGCCGCGTAGCGCCGGCGGCGCCGTATGGGCGACCATCGCCGCCAGCAGCCCCTGGGTCATCCCCATGTGAATTCCCCACAGCGCGACCCCGACCAGCAGCGTGCTCCAGTGGGCGCTGAGGGCCAGCACGATATCGGCGAGGATCAGCACCAGCAGTCCCCACTGCAGCAGTTTGCTGTGGCTCATGCTGTCAGAGAGCTTGCCGAACGGGTAGGCCGTAACGCTGTAGACCAGGTTCATCGCCACCATGACCAGCGGAATGGTAAACAGCGGGATCTCCATCTGCTGGGCGCGCAGCACCAGAAAGGCTTCGCTGAAGCGGGCGAGGGTGAAGATGCTGCCGATGGCGACCACCCACCAGTAGGCGGCGGAGAGCTTTTGCAGATTTTCGCGCTTCAGCGGATTACTGCGTTGATGGTCGATGGCGGATTTTGGCTCCTGCAGGCCAAAACCCAGCAGGAGAATAGAGAGCACGGCGGGAATAACCGCCACCCAGAATATAGCGTGAAAATCGTTGGCCCAGATAAACATCAGCAGCACCGCCAGCAGCGGGCCGAGAAAGGCGCCAACGGTATCCAGCGCCTGACGTAGCCCGTAGGCGGCGCCGCGGATCTCTGGTGGGGTGACGTCGGCGACCAGCGCGTCGCGCGGCGCGCCGCGAATGCCTTTGCCTACGCGGTCGATCATGCGGGCGCTAAACACCACGCCGGCGGTCGGGGCGATGGCAAACAGCGGCTTGCTGAGCGCGCCCAGGCCGTAGCCCAGCAGCGCCAGCCCTTTGCGCTTACCGACGTAGTCGCTGATCGCGCCGGAGAAGATTTTCAGGATCAGAGCGGTGGCTTCCGCCAGCCCCTCGATAAGACCGATGATAATCACGCTGGCGCCGAGGGTGGTGGCCATAAACAGCGGTAAGAGACTGTGGATCATCTCGGACGACACATCCATCAGCAGGCTGACGCCGCCGAGTACCCAAACGCCTTTGGGGATGCGGCCTAAGGTGGCGAAACGCGGAACCATCCATTACTCCTGATTATCAAAAAATAGACTGATGATTAAATCAGGTTGCGATGACGCTGATAAGTTGGTTTATAAAATTATTCTCAATTGCGTTTAGGTGAGGGTTGCGCTTCGCCCCTCGCGAGGAGAGGCGAAGAATGGGCCCGACATTAGCGGTAAATCACCGCGCTGGCGCGAAGCGGGCCGTTGGTTTCTGGTTCGTGCATCAGGATGGGCTGAAAATATTTCGCCCCCTGCGCATCGCTCAACTGGCTAAGGGCCTGTTCGGCCTCGTGCTCAGTGGCCATATTGTGATTGATATAGATAACGCCGAGGCTCTGCACATCGTCCATGTTGCGGGCCTGTCGTTCGGTGATTTGGATAGCTGCCAACGCGTTGGCGCTGAAGAAAAGCGCAGCCATCATGGCGATGATTTTCAGTTTCATATACTACGCTCCTGACTGACAGTCCTGACGCTGACTCGGGGCTCTCCTGTGGTCATTGGGTTTCTGATTTAAGTGTAATCGCTGATTGAACGGCGTATCGCGACCTTTTCTGATGCAGTTGTTCAAAAAAATGCCGCTTCCTTTGCTGGTTAATTTTAAATCACCCACTTAGCGCCACTTGGCGCTTAGTGCGAATTATTTGTGCAAATGCGCTTGTGTTCCTGGGGGGCCGCCATTAGAATGACGCGTCAATTTTTCAGCCGCCCTTTAACACGTTCCTTGCCTCCATGGGCCGCGGCTGACCCAGACAGGAGGCTGAATAATCCGTAAGGAGCAATTCGATGCGTCATTACGAAATCGTTTTTATGGTCCATCCTGACCAGAGCGAACAGGTTCCGGGCATGATCGAACGTTACACTGGTGCAATCACTGCAGCAGCAGGTACGATCCACCGTCTGGAAGACTGGGGCCGCCGTCAGCTGGCTTATCCGATCAACAAACTGCACAAAGCTCACTACGTTCTGCTGAACGTTGAAGCGCCGCAGGAAGCGATCGATGAGCTGGAAACTAACTTCCGCTTCAACGACGCCGTTATCCGCAGCATGGTAATGCGTACTAAGCACGCTGTTACCGAAGCATCTCCGATGGTTAAAGCGAAAGACGAGCGCCGTGAGCGTCGCGAAGATTTCGCCAACGAAACCGCAGATGATTCTGAAGCTGGGGATTCTGAAGAGTAATCCTGATGACCAACCGTCTGGAGCTGTCCGGCATTATTTGCAGGACTCCACTTCGTAAGGTCAGCCCGTCAGGAATTCCTCACTGCCAGTTCGTGCTTGAGCATCGTTCAGTGCAGGAGGAAGCCGGTTTTCACCGGCAGGCATGGTGTCAGATGCCCGTTATTATTAGCGGTCACGAGAACCAGGCCATTACTCACAGTATAACGGTCGGTAGCGCAGTAACCGTTCGAGGGTTCATCTCTTGCCATAAGGCAAAGAACGGCTTGAGCAAAATGGTTCTGCATGCCGAGCAGATTGAATTGATAGATTCTGGAGACTAGCCATATGGCACGTTATTTCCGTCGTCGCAAGTTCTGCCGTTTCACCGCGGAAGGCGTTCAAGAGATCGACTATAAAGATATCGCTACGCTGAAAAACTACATCACCGAAAGCGGTAAGATTGTCCCGAGCCGTATCACCGGTACCCGTGCAAAATACCAGCGTCAGCTGGCTCGCGCTATCAAACGCGCTCGCTACCTGTCCCTGCTGCCGTACACTGATCGTCATCAGTAATCGGTCACGGTCCATTAATACGACTTTGAGAGGATAAGGTAATGCAAGTTATTCTGCTTGATAAAGTAGCAAACCTGGGTAGCCTGGGTGATCAGGTTAACGTTAAAGCGGGCTATGCTCGTAACTTCCTGGTCCCGCAGGGTAAAGCTGTTCCTGCTACCAAGAAAAACGTTGAATTCTTCGAAGCACGTCGCGCTGAACTGGAAGCCAAACTGGCTGACGTTCTGGCAGCTGCTGAAGCTCGTGCTGCGCAGATCAACGCCCTGGAATCCGTAACCATCGCGTCTAAAGCTGGCGACGAAGGTAAACTGTTCGGTTCCATCGGTACTCGCGACATCGCTGACGCTGTCACTGCAGCAGGCGTTAAAGTTGCTAAGAGCGAAGTTCGCCTGCCGAACGGCGTTCTGCGTAACGTTGGCGAGCACGAAGTGGACTTCCAGGTTCACAGCGAAGTATTCGCTAAAGTTATCATCAACGTGGTTGCTGAGTAATCGGCCTCTGACGTTCTGGTAACAACAAATCGCCGGCCTTGTGCCGGCGTTTTGCTTTTTAGCGCCCTTCATTTTGCGGCGGCGTAACGCTCGCTGTCGTCTTCGCTGCTAGCGCGCACGCACAAAGCTGCCGTTCGACTGGCGGGTAAACAGCACCTGCTGTCCGTTGCCGGTATCAATAGTGAGCCCGGTGACCACGCCGTTGGCGTTCTGCCGAATCTGCACCGTCTGTCCGCTCTGCAACGTGCTTAATGGTTTACCTGCGCCTTCAACCTGCGCCATGGCGTAAACGTCGGTGGCCGGCAGCCCATGATCGCGGAACAGCTGGGCCAGGGTTTTGCCTGACTCGATGCGATAGGTCCGCCATTGCTGTTCAATACCCGGCGCGGACTGCTGCGATGAGGATTGATAGGGCTGGGAGGCGGCGGGCTGCTGCGTCTGCGCCTGATCCGGCTGCTCATCCTGAATCGGCTCCGGGGCGACCGGCGCCATCTGGTCGGCATCGCTCACGGTAGGCGTATTGGTGATCGGCGGCAGCGGAACGGCCTGATTGCCGCCAGCTTGCGGTTGGGACTGCGACTGCAGATTCAGGTTTGCTTCACGGCTGGTGGACGCCGGGTTTTGGCTATCGTCTGAGGGAAGCAGAATGCCGATAATCACCAACAGGAAGCCAGCGATAATTCCCCGGCGGTGCATCGGGGGCAGTGGGTCCAGGAGGCGAAAATGATCCGGGGCGTGCCAGATTTTCGCCAGGGTAGATGTCAGTTCAAAGCGCCCGGGCATGGCTTTCCTCCTGCTCCGCATATTTTTATCCTGCCTATGAGTATAGATGGCTAACGTCCTGATGACCGGAACAAAGTGAAGTTAACCTGATGCCGCCTATTGTTTCTTTTTCGCTGAGATTTGTCATCATCCGCCGACAAAGTTTTACCCATTTCGCTATGGCTGTTATGCTTCCGGACGCTTTTCTCTTGATGTTTATCACCCAAAAAAGGAACAAAGATGGCAACCCCAACTTTTGACACTATCGAAGCGCAGGCAAGTTACGGTATCGGCTTGCAGGTTGGACAACAGCTGAGCGAATCCGGCCTGCAGGGGCTGCTGCCGGAAGCGTTGGTGGCGGGTATCGCCGATGCGCTGGAAGGTAACCAGCCGCAGGTGCCGGTAGAAGCCGTCCACCGTGCGCTGCGTGAAATCCACGAGCGCGCCGACGCCGTGCGTCGCGAGCGTTTCCAGGCGATGGCCGCTGACGGCCAGAAATACCTTGATGAAAACCGCGAGAAAGAGGGGGTGAACAGCACCGAGTCCGGTCTGCAGTTCCGCGTGCTGACCCAGGGCGAAGGCCCGATCCCGGCCCGTACCGACCGCGTACGCGTGCACTACACCGGTAAACTGATCGACGGCACCGTCTTCGACAGCTCCGTCGCCCGCGGCGAACCGGCAGAGTTCCCTGTGACCGGCGTAATCGGCGGCTGGATTGAAGCGCTGACCCTGATGCCGGTAGGTTCCAAATGGGAACTGACCATCCCGCACAACCTCGCCTACGGCGAGCGCGGCGCTGGCGCGTCGATCCCTCCGTTCAGCACTCTGATCTTCGAAGTTGAACTGCTGGATATTATCTAAACAGCAGAGGCTTCCTCTTCCCCAGCGGCGGGGGAAGCCACAAAAATAGCGTAAAATCCTTAAGTTAAAAATTAATTGGAATTATGTTTTGCATTCATCGCGTATGGGTGTATTTTTGTGAGCTATTTCGCGTTAGATGAGTGATATAACACTCACTTTAAACATAAAATTAACATTATATCTAAATCATAGTATTCATCCCTCCGATTCTTACCTAATATCGACTAGCCCTTGCTGGGGTTAATGACAGACGACAGGCCATCAGAGCCTGAACAACACAGACAGGTACAACAGGAAGAAATCACATGGTAGATCAGGTTAAAGTCGCTGCTGTCGAGCAGGAGCCGACTGAACAGTCGCTACGGCGAAATCTCACAAACCGACATATTCAGCTGATTGCAATTGGCGGGGCGATCGGCACTGGATTATTTATGGGTTCTGGCAAAACCATCAGCCTTGCCGGGCCATCCATTATTTTTGTTTATATGATTATCGGTTTTATGCTGTTTTTCGTTATGCGAGCCATGGGCGAATTACTGCTGTCGAACCTCGAATATAAATCCTTCAGCGACTTCGCGGCCGATCTGCTGGGCCCCTGGGCGGGCTACTTTACCGGCTGGACCTATTGGTTCTGCTGGGTGGTGACGGGGATGGCGGACGTGGTGGCGATCACTGCCTACGCGCAGTTCTGGTTTCCCGGACTCTCCGACTGGGTCGCGTCGCTGGCGGTGATTCTGCTGCTGCTGGGCCTGAACCTTGCCACCGTCAAAATGTTTGGCGAAATGGAGTTCTGGTTCGCGATGATCAAAATCGTCGCCATCGTGGCGCTGATCGTGGTCGGCCTGGTGATGGTCATGATGCATTTTAAATCGCCGACCGGCGTCGAAGCCTCTTTCGCCCATCTGTGGAATGACGGCGGCTGGTTCCCGAAAGGGCTGAGCGGCTTCTTTGCCGGCTTCCAGATTGCGGTGTTTGCCTTCGTGGGGATTGAGCTGGTCGGTACCACCGCGGCCGAAACCAAAGACCCGGAAAAATCCCTGCCGCGGGCGATTAACTCCATCCCGCTGCGTATCATTATGTTCTATGTCTTCGCGCTGATTGTGATTATGTCGGTGACGCCGTGGAGCTCCGTGGTGCCGAGCAAGAGCCCGTTCGTTGAGCTGTTCGTGCTGGTCGGTCTGCCGGCGGCGGCGAGCCTGATTAACTTCGTGGTGCTGACTTCCGCAGCCTCATCGGCCAACAGCGGCGTCTTCTCCACCAGCCGTATGCTGTTCGGTCTGGCGCAGGATGGTCAGGCGCCGAAGATGTTCGCCAAGCTGTCGAAGCGTGCGGTGCCGGCGAAGGGCTTAACCTTCTCCTGCATGTGCCTGCTGGGCGGTGTGGTGATGCTGATGGTCAACCCGAGCGTGATCGCCGCGTTCACCATGATCACCACGGTGTCGGCGATCCTGTTCATGTTCGTCTGGACCATTATCCTTTGCTCTTATCTGGTCTACCGTAAACAGCGTCCGCAGCTGCACGAGAAGTCCAAATATAAGATGCCGCTGGGCAAATTAATGTGCTGGGTGTGCATGGCCTTCTTCGTCTTCGTACTGGTGCTGTTGACCCTCGAAGATGACACCCGTGAAGCGCTGATGGTCACCCCGCTGTGGTTCGTTCTGCTGGGTGCGGGCTGGCTGTTTGCCGGCAAAAAACGTCTGGCGAAATAAAAGAACATTTTAACGTTGCTTGCAACGGACCGTCATAAAAAAGGCCACCCGGAGTGGCCAAATAAGACGGACAATGTCGAGGGCGCCTGCGGGCGCCTTTTTCGTTATTCTCCTGCGAGGGCACGCGGGAACAGCACGTTATTTTCCAGGCTGATGTGCTCCATCAGATCGTCAATCATCTCGTTGATACCGTTATACATCGCTTTCCAGGTGGTGCACGCTTCCGGCGGCGGCGTCACGTTATGGGTGATATGTTTGATCACCTCCAGCAGTTCACCCGCTTCGTCATGCTCGCTTTCCATCACGCTGATGGGGCCCCCGGCCTGGGCGCCCATCCCCTGTTTGATCATCGGGAACAGGATCTGCTCCTCTTTCATCATGTGGCTGGAGAGCTCCTGCTGCAGCATGGTCAGGTACTTCGTCAGCCCTTTCGGCACGTTCGGTTTATCGGCATGGACCCGTTCCACCTTGGTGGCCTGCAAGATCAGCTCCGGCAGCTGTTCGCGGTGCCGATCATGATAGCGAACGATGATATGGTCGATAATCTCCGCGAGAGGCGCCGCGCGCCAGTCGTGGGTGACGGGCTGCTCGGCCAGTTTCGCCAGCTCGGCTTCAATCACCGCGACATCCAGCGCTTTACGCGATGCGGCGCGCGCCAGCGTCTGTTTGCCGCCGCAGCAGTAGTCCATATCGTATTGACGGAACAGGGCGGAGGCGCGGGGGATGGACAGCGCCAGCTCGCCTAAAGGTTGGTCACGGAAAGCCATAGCAGTTACCTCGTCATCAGGAATATAAGGTGCATTTTAAATGCATCTTTATGGCGAGGGAATACCCCTTAAGAGGGCCCGGCTACTTTTTTTCGTGCGTCAGCGGTTGCAACGTCGGTTTGTCCGGCCTGGCGCGTACGGCGGAGACCACGCCGAGCACCAGCAGCAGGATACCGCTCAGGGTCAGCAGCGGTGGTAAACTTTGCCGCAACAGAAAGGTATACAGTAGCCCGGCCAGGGTTTCGAAAACGATAAGCGGCCCGAGGATCACCGTCGGCAGCCGTTGACTGGCAATATTCCAGCACAGCGCGCCGACCCATGAGCAGAGCACCGCGATGGCCAGCATCAGCGTAATGAACACCGCCGGGCGCGGGCCGAAGGGCAGGGGGAACCCGGCCTGCTGACCGTGCAGCCAGGCGCAGGCGGCGAGATAACCGGCCAGCGAAACCGGAAGCGTCACCAGCGCCTGAGCGGTAGCCCACATCATCGGCGGTTGATGCGGATTCTCCCGCAGCCAGCGGGCGTTGCGCAGCGCATACCAGGCCCAGCAGACTACCGACCCCAGCGCCAGCGCAATGCCGGAGCCGTAGCGCCACGGACTAAAATCAGGCAACCCCTGGCGCAGTTCCGCGACGTTAACGCAGATCAGGCCGACGGCGATGCAGACCAGCGCCGGAAACAGGCGCCGCCACGGCAGCTTTCCGTCGCGCTGGCTGTAGAGCAGATTGGCGAAGACCGGCAATACCACCGGCAGCGTGCCGATAATCATGGTGGAGACCGGCGCCCCGGTGCGCTGAATGGCGCTCGCCAGACAGACGTAATAGATAAGATTTCCCATCATCGTCAGACCCAGCGCGGTCCACCAGTCGTTCCGGCTCAGCTGGCGCAAACGCGCGCGCCCGAGCCATGCCAGTGGCAGGGCGATCAGACCCAGCGCCAGATAGCGTCCCATCGACTGGAGCATCGCCGGATACTCGGGCACCAGCAAAGGCCCGACAAAGATTAATCCCCACATCAGCCCCGCCAGCAGGGCGTACAACACACCACTAATCATCATTGCATCCATTGTCATCACGGTTGTCTGCAGTGTAGAAGGAGGGCGGGCGGGAATATTGTATGAGATTGCGCATCAGCGCCTGGCGACCTGCTTCTGATAGCGTACCGGCGTAATGCCGTAACGCTGGGTGAAGGCGCGGGTCAGATGAGACTGGTCGGTAAGGCCGACGGCTATCGCCACCTCGGCGGCGGGCATGCCGTGGGTGAGACACGCCTTGGCGCGCCACAGGCGGATGGCCATCAACATCTGATGGGGCGTCACATGATAGTGGGCTTTAAACTGGCGCTGAAAGTGGTACGGGCTAAGCGCCGCCACCTGAGCCAGCTCGTCGAGGGTGATGGGGCGCATATAGTTATCGTGCAGGTAGTCGCGCACGCGGTCGAAGCGATGTCCTGTCTCGCCCTGCGCCGAGGCATGGTGGGCCAGAGGGCGGAAGGTGTCGATGAGGTCGAGCAGCATTCCCTGCTGGGCCAGCGCATCGTCGCTGTGCCACAGGCCATATATTAGCTGGCCAATCCGCCGGGACCGCAGGGGATCCTCGCGGACCACCTCGCTGAACCACCAGTCGCGCACCCCGGTGATGGCCTCCAGACGGTCCGGCTCCAGATAAATCATCCTGTAGCGCCAGCCGTCGGCGGTTTCCGCTTCGCCGGTGTGCAGCTCGTCGGGATTCATGGTAACAATGGCGTTCGCGGCGGCGATATGCTGGCTGCCACGGTAGCGAAAGCGCTCGGCGCCTTGCTCAATCACGCCAATGCCGAAGGCTTCGTGAGTATGAGGTTCAAAGGCGTAGCGGGAGATATGGGCGTGGTAAAGCTCCACCCCGGGCAGCTGTTCGAGATGGCGAAAGCGCGCACGATCTTTTTCATCACTAAATTGGGGTGGTACGCCCTGCATGCCTGCCTCCCGACGGTTGATCTCTTCAATATGAGAGAGGAACCGCCGGGACGCAACCGCAAAAGCTGAGAGGGGCGGTTACAGCATGCCTTTCACGCTTTCGGCAAGGGAAGTGGTCGGACGGCCGATCAATGTACTCAGGGTGTGGCTGTCGTCAAACAGCCCGCCTTTCGAGGCGCCGACGTCGGAGTCCGCCAGCATATCCGCCAGACCCGCCGGCAGGCCGACGCTTTTCAGCGCGGCGGCGAAGTCGGCTTCGCTGAGGTTCTGATAGACCACGTTTTTCCCGCTGTGCGTGCTCAGCTCGGCAGCCAGGTCGCTCAGCGTCCAGGCGTTATCGCCCGCCAGTTCGTAAACTTTCCCTGCATGGCCTTCACCGGCGATAACGCGGGCGGCCGCGGCGGCATAATCCGCGCGGGTAGCGGAGGCAATTTTACCTTCGCCGGCGGCGCCGATAAACACGCCGTGCTCCAGCGCCGGCGGCGCGCTGGCCAGATAGTTTTCGGTATACCAGCCATTGCGCAGCAGGGCGTAAGCGATGCCAGAGTCGGCCAGCATCTGCTCGGTTTCAATATGCTCTGCGGCCAGGCCCAGCGGCGAAGTGTCGGCGTGCAGCAGGCTGGTATAGGCGATGAATGTCACCCCAGCGGCTTTGGCGGCGTTGATGACGTTGCGGTGCTGTACGGCACGCTGGCCGACTTCGCTGGAGGAGATTAACAGCAGTTTATTCACGCCCTGCAGCGCGGCGGTCAATGCCGCTTCGTCGCTATAGTCGGCCTGGCGGACGACGACGCCCTGCTGGCTGAGCGCCTGGGCTTTGGCCGGGTTGCGGACAATCGCCACAATCTGACTGGCAGGGACGGTTTTAAGCAGGTCTTGCAGAACGTAGTGGCCAAGCTGGCCGGTGGCACCGGTAAGGGCGATCATGGGGCTTCTCCTTCGTGTTTATTGGCAGTTGTGGTAAGCTAACACCTTAACTAACTTTTAGTAAGTACGTACAAAAAGGTAAGTATGAAAATGGCCGAACCGACGCTGAGCGATAAACTGCGCAACGGCAATCTGTTTGCGGAACAGTGCCCGTCGCGCGATGTGCTTAAACATGTCACCAGCCGCTGGGGCGTGTTGATTCTGGTGGCGCTGCGCGAGGGGACCCATCGCTTCAGCGATCTGCGGCGCAAAATGGGCGGGGTCAGCGAAAAGATGCTGGCGCAGTCGCTGCAGGCCCTGGAGCAGGATGGTTTTATCGACCGCGTCTCTTATCCGGTGGTGCCGCCGCACGTTGAATATAGCCTGACGCCGCTCGGTCTGCAGGTGAGCGATAAGGTGGCCGCCCTGGCGGACTGGATCGAGGTTAATCTGCCCGCGGTGCTGGCGAGCCACGGGGAGTGAAAATGTATCACTCCCTGTAGCCCCGGTAAGCGCAGCGCCACCGGGGAACAGGCATTACTGACTCAAATCCAGCTGATAAATGGCGAAGCCGATATCATCGGCGGCCACCTGGCGCATCGGATACTGGGCTTTCTCTTTGATAAACGCCGCGGCTTTGTCGCCAGGCGAGGTCTCAAAACGAATATCCAGCGGCGTCTTACTGTGGATCGACGCCAGGCGCCAGTTGTTATCCGCCGCCGGATGGATCGCGCCATCCTTCTTCGATTGCGCGCCAATCCACGCCGCCAGCACCGAACGGTTTTCATCCGGTGAGGCAAAGGCGATATGGCTTTCGCCGGTGCCGGCGAATTTACCGCCATAAGCGCGATAGTTATTGGTGGCGACCAGGAAAGTGGCCTGCGGATCGACCGGTTTGCCATTGAAGGTCAGGCCCTTGATGCGCTCTGCCTGCGGATGGATCATCTGGCACTCGCCGTCGTAGCGGGCCGGCTGGCTAACGTCGATCTGGTAGTTCACTCCGTCAATCACGTCGAAGTTATAGGTGCGGAAGCCGTCCCAGTTGATCAGCGACTGCGGCTTGCTGCTGGCCGGGTCTATCTGGTTAAACTGCCCGGCGGAGCACTCCAGCCACTCCTTGACCTCTTTCCCGCTGACCTTCATCACCACCAGGGTGTTGGGGTAGAGATAGAGGTCGGCGGCGTTGCGGAAGGTGAGCTGGCCTTTTTCCACTTCCACGAAGCTCGCCGGATCGTTTTTACGCCCGCCGACTTTAAACGGCGCGGCGGCGGAGAGCACCGGCAGTTTCGCCAGATCCGGGTCGCCCTGAATGTAGTGTTCGACGTAGGCTTTTTGCGCCATGTTGACCACCTGCACCGTCGGGTCGTCCTGCACCAGCGCCAGATAGCTGTACATGTTGTCGGCGGACTTGCCGATCGGCTGACTGACGAACTCGCGAGTGGCGTCGTGATCGGCTTTCAGCACCGCCACCAGCTTGCCGTCTTCCGCCGCCAGCGATTTCTTCGCCACCGCGTCGTAGATTGGCCGCGCTTCCGCTTTACTCTGAGTCACCTGCCATTTTCCGCTGTCGTTGTTCAGCACCAGATCGACCACCCCGAGGTGATCGCCCCACATTCCCGGCATTACCGCCGGCACGCCGTTCAGCGTCCCTCTGGCGATATCCGCGCCTTTAATGTTGGCGAAGTCTTTGCCGGGGAACACCGCATGGGCGTGGCCGAACATGATGGCGTCAACGCCGGGCAGCTGGCTTAAGTAGTAGACCGAGTTCTCGGCCATCGCCTGATACGGGTCGGCGGAGAGGCCGGAGTGCGCGACCACCACGACCACGTCAGCGCCTTTCGCCCGCATCTCCGGGATATATTTGCGCGCGGTTTCGGTAATGTCGTTGACCGTCACTTTGCCGCTAAGATTGGCTTTATCCCAGGTCATGATCTGCGGCGGCACAAAGCCGATATAGCCGATGCGCAGGGTGTGGGATTGACCGTCGCTGTCCTGAACCGGGGTATCCTGAATCAGGTACGGCGTAAACAGCGGTTTGCCGGTTTTGGCATCGATGATATTGGCGTTCACGTAGGGGAATTTCGCCCCGGCCAGCGCTTTGTGCAGGAAGTCGAGGCCGTAGTTGAATTCATGGTTGCCCAGGTTGCCGACGGCATAATTCAGGGTATTCATCGCCTTATACACTGGATGAACATCGCCCTCTTTCAGCCCCCTGGCGGCCATGTAGTCGCCCAGCGGGCTCCCCTGGATCACATCCCCGTTATCTACCAGTACGCTGTTTTTCGCTTCTGCCCGCGCCTGTTCGATCAGGGTGGCGGTACGCACCAGGCCGAATTTCTCCGTGGCGGCATCTTTGTAATAGTCAAAGTCCATCATATTGCTGTGCAGATCGGTGGTTTCCATGATCCGCAGGTCGACCGTTGCGGCGCTGACGCTGGCGGCGATCAGCGTGGCCAGGAGCGTTGCGCTAAACTTAATCATCAGAGGCGTCCTTTTTTTATGAGCGATAGCACAGAAGAAAATGTATTTATATTCTGTTGCTTACAGAAATGTGAATCTTGCCAGAAAAGTGGGCAGCGAAACCGCCATCGTTATCACAGATAGCGGAACTTGCGGTGATGCGATATAAATAAAACAACGAGTTAACGCCACTGTAACCAGACGAGGTGGAGAATGTTAGAACAAGTATGTCAGCTTGCACGGAACGCGGGCGATGCCATCATGGAAGTTTACGATGGAAACCAACCGATCAACGTCGCCAGCAAGAAAGATGATTCTCCGGTCACGGCGGCGGATATCGCGGCGCATAAAGTCATTGTCAGCGGCCTGCAGGCGCTGGATGCCACCATTCCTGTTTTGTCGGAAGAGGACCCGCCGGCCTGGGAAGTGCGTCAGCACTGGCAGCGCTACTGGCTGGTCGACCCGCTGGACGGCACCAAAGAATTTATTAAGCGTAACGGCGAGTTCACTGTCAATATCGCGCTGATTGAAAACGGCAAGCCGACGCTGGGCGTGGTCTACGCGCCGGTGATGAAGGTGATGTACAGCGCGGAAAAAGGCAAAGCCTGGAAAGAAGAGTGCGGCGTGCGCAAGCAGATCCAGGTCCGCGATGCCCGCCCGCCGCTGGTGGTGATCAGCCGCTCCCATGGCAACGATCCCGAGCTGCAGGAGTACCTTGAGCAGCTGGGCGAGCACCAGACCACCTCTATCGGCTCCTCGCTGAAGTTCTGCCTGGTGGCGGAAGGTCAGGCCCAGCTCTATCCGCGCTTCGGGCCGACCAGCACCTGGGACACCGCCGCCGGCCATGCGGTCGCGGTCGCCGCCGGGGCGCATGTTCACGACTGGCAGGGGAAAACCCTCGACTACACGCCGCGTGAATCCTTCCTCAACCCCGGCTTCCGGGTCTCTATTTATTAAGCAGCTTACGCAGCAGGTCGATCACCTGCTGCACCTCCTGCTGGGTGAGCGCGCCGTCTTTGGCCCACTGTACGCGCCCGCTCTTATCCAGCACCACAATCGCGGAGCTCTTCTCGTCCAGCTGCCAGGCTTTTCGCACCAGCCCGTTGCTGTCGACGATAAATTGCGACCACGGGAAGAGCTGTTTATTACTCTCGATACTGTTGCGCACGAACATGCCGGTGCCCGGAATGGCATCGTCGGTATTGACAATGGTGGTGGTCTGATAGCGATCGTGTGGGAAGCTCGCCGCTTTAATTGCCTCGATCAGGTTGGCATTTTTCTCTTTTGCTGACGAGCGACCAGCGATGTGCTGGATGACTCGCACTTTTCCCACCAGCTGCGAGCTATTCCAGTTTTTATAGCTAAACTTATCATTATCCAGAATAAGTTCGCCCCGATCCGCGACGCCGACCGGCGCCACGCGCTGGCCGTCGACAAAGTTATGCGCTGAGGCCAGCAGCGGGAAGAGGAGTAACGAGGCGGCCAGTATGCTACGTAGGGTCATGCGGAATCCTTAATCATTTTTGTGCAGGTGATCCGACCACTTGGTCTCGTTTAATGATAAGTGCGATTGGCGACGATTACCCGCAATGAGGATGCCAGTTTGCGTGTTGACGCACAAATTAGTCGAAAAACGGCGACTTATACTTACTTCATCGTATGTCCGAAACGAAAATTCTGAATTATTGTCATCAAACGGTAAATAAACTTATACACACTGGGTCCCTCTGAGATTCTGGACTATAGTTTTAGGGCATTAAAATTTGCGCTCCCGATACGTGGGCTAACTGTGGCACCACAGGAGCGTAACCCTGGCAGGAGAGAAGAATGAAAATTTTCCAACGCTACAATCCGCTGCAAGTGGCGAAGTACGTGAAGATCCTGTTTCGTGGACGGTTGTACATCAAGGACGTTGGCGCATTTGAATTTGATAAGGGCAAAATCCTTATCCCGAAGGTCAAGGACAAGCTGCATCTGTCAGTGATGTCCGAAGTCAATCGTCAGGTGTTGCGTCTGCAAACTGAGATGGCATAACCTGACACGTAGCAGTACGTAGTAGGTAAAAGACGGCTCCCGATGGGGGCCGTTGATGTTTTCAGCCCTTCATCTCCGCATAGCGTTTGCGATACTCCCCCGGTGGAATGCCGTTGTGTTTACGAAACAAGCGGGTGAAATAGACCGGATCGCTGTAACCCACCGATAAGGCAATCTTGTTAAGCGGGAGTGTGGTGCTCTGAATGAGCCACCTGGCGCGGTTGATGCGCTGAGCTTCCCGCCAGGCGTAAACCGTCTGCCCCAGCTCATTTTTGAAAAGGTGCGCCAGACGTGAAGGAGAGATAAATACCATCGCCGCCAGGGTCTCGATTTTTACCTCTTGCGCGATATGGGCGTTAAGGTAGTCGCAGACGGCGTTAATTCGCGGATCGTGGGCGTGGCGGTTGCTGATGGGCTGTTGCTGAAAACAGCGGAGGATCAACCTTTCCAGGGCGTTCATCGCCAGCGCTTCCGACAGCGGCGCGGAGGCCGAGTGGTGGCGTATCACTTCATGGAACAGATCGCGCAGGTGCTGGAGCTGGTCGGGGTCAGCAACGGTCGTTTTGCCGATGCCGTGCGTGGTTTGGTCCCATTTTAGCCAGTCTATCCAGTAGGGGCGGGGAATAAAGTAGATCCAGAGATGGTCCCAATACTCGCTGTGTTCGTCTCTGCCGTAATGATGAGGCACGCCGGGGGGAAACAGCAGCAGATCGTTTTCCCGACACAGAAGAAAGCCATCGCCCGCTTTCGCCCGCGCCTGGCCACGCAGGGTCAGATTGATGATGTAACCTTTCATCCCCTGCGGACGATTAATGTAGTAGTCCAGTTTGGAGCCGCGGGTTATCGGCGTGAAGCCCGCGACAACCCAGGCATTGAAGGTAAAGGTTTTCATCAATGGCGAGAAATTAAGTAGCTCATTGATATCAAGTTCCATTCTCTCCCCCACCTGAGCGTCGCAGCGTCATTACCTTTCGATGATAGTAAATTCCCATGCCCTGAGGCGCAACGGCTGGCCGCAGCGCACTGTTTCCCCGCTCAGCAGGTCGTTCCCCGCCGTTTCGCTACCGAAATCGAGCGTCTCGCCAGAGTAATTGAACAGGAAGTGGATGGTTTTCCCGGCACGATTACGCATCTTTTTGACCACTAATGGGTAGCGATAGGCGGAAGTGCGCGAGCGCAATGCGAGATCGGCAGTGAGTACATCAAACAGCTGGCTAATCAATCGCTTCTGCGGCAGGAAGCCAACGTACATCGCTCGTCCCCGGCCATAATCCGCTTCGGTGGCGGCCGCGTACTCGCCCCATGCCGGATGCTGATAGCGCAGCAGAGTGCGGGTCCCGGCATCGGGCGTCAGCAGCTCCATCCACAGCTCAGCCTGATTGTCGTTGCGGCAATCAATATCCGCGCAGCATGAGCTTACCGTGGTCCCTTCCGGCAGGGTGAACTGGCTGTAGCTGACGCCGCAGCTCTGCCGCAGGATCCCAGGCTGCGCGCTGCGGCGCACTTTGACGTTTTCATCGCTAAAGCCCGATTTAAAGCCGATAAGCGCTCTGCCGCCCTCGGCGATATAGTGGTTGATACGCGCCAGCAGGCCATCATCGGCAGCGTACAGTCCGGGAACGATCAGCACCCGGTAGCGAGAGGTCTCCTCGTTGACGTCGTGGATGATATCGAGGCTGATATTGTGGTCATACAGCGCATCGTGGAAGCGGCGGAAAATATCGTTATAAATATTGCCCTCGGCGTCGCCGGGGCGGAACTGGTTAAGGGCGTCCATTGCCTCATTGCTTATCAGCAGCGCAACGTCGTTTTCGGCCTTCAGCTCCGCCAGCTGCGGCGACAGGCGGGCAAAGTCAGCCCCGATAGTGGTGGCCTCCTGCCAGGTCGGATTACGCGAGAAGTCGTGGCTGAGCAGCCCCTTCCAGTAGGTTTCGAAGGCGTTATGAATCGAATGCCAATGCCAGTAGGAGACCATGGCGGCGCCGGAGGCGATATGGCTGAACGCCTGCAGGCGCAGCTGGCCCGGGAAGGGAGTCCACTGGGCGAAACCCTGCGCCTGCGTTTCCAGCACGAAGTAGTTCTGGCCCGGCTTAAGCGAGCGGGTGATGGCGCCGCCGAAGGCGATTTCCCGCCCGGTCAGGTGCGCCTGGCTCGGGTGATAGATATCAACACCGGCGATATCCAGTGCCTGCGCTGCCGCAAAATGGTCGACCCGCGGCTGCACGCCGTAAGAGTAACCGCGCCATTCAAAATCGAAGTTGTGGGTGACGAACTGGTGCGGCTGGGCGTACTCGCGCACGATCTCCGCCTGCCAGGCCAGATACTCGGTGACCTGCTGGCGCTGATAACGGAAAAAGGCGCAGGCGAGGCTGGCGTTGATGGTATTTTCCACCGGCGGAAAATCCTGCCAGCGGTCAATGCGGTTGCTCCAGTAATCCAGACCGAAATCGTGATTTAGCTGCCGGAGGTCAGGATATTTCTCCTGCAGGCTGCGCACAAAGCCCTCCTGCATATAGCGGCCGATATTGTCGTAATGCTTGGTTTCGTTATCCAGTTGCCAGCCGATAATTGCCGGATGGTGCTGCACATGCGCCATCAGCGTGCGGATAATTTTTTCGGCATAGCGGCGAAAGGTCGGGTTGACGATATCCATGATCTGCCGTGGGCCATACTTTTGCTGCCCTGTGACGGTGGTGACCAGAATATCGGGATGTTTCGCCGCCAGCCAGGCCGGGACCGCGTAGGTCGGCGTCCCGACGATGACCGCGATGCCGGCCTCATGCATCGCCGCCAGCACCCGGTCGATATGGTAGAAATTGTACTGGCCCTCTTTCGGCTCCAGCGTACTCCATGTGGACTCGGCGATACGCACTACGTTAATGCCGGTTTCGCGCATTAAGGCAATATCCTTGGCCAGCCGATCTTCCGGCATATATTCATCGTAATACGCCACGCCATAAAATAACTGAGACATGCAGACTACCTCCTGACATTAATTCGCGGGCACAGGTTGTGAAGAGAACACGCGCGCTTTATCCAGCGTGATAAACGAAATGAGCGTGAAGCACAGTGCGATACTTCCCAGCACGATATAGCTGCTGGTAAAGCCCATTCTCTGGTACATATGGCCGATGCCGGTGGAGAGGAAAATAGAGCTAAAGCTTTTTGAAAACTGAAAACCAATTAAGTAAACCGTCGCAGAAAGCAGGGGGTTAAAGTTAGCGGTAATATATTTAAGCGCCGCGACGAGTAACACCGAGCTTTCGAATCCATGGAGAAGTTTAATCAGGCTGATGGATATCGGGCCAATAGCCCACGCGGAACCGATAATGCGCAAGCTCATAATCAGCCCGCAGTATAACAGCGCATTTTTGGGGCCGATTTTATTCACAAACCACGGCGCAAAGAACATGACGACGGCATCAAGGAAAATCTGCCCTGTCGTTAAATAACCGAAGACTTCTGCGCCCCGGGCTTTACTCTCAAAGAAGTGGCTGTAGTAGATAGCGAACTGCTGGTCATAGGTTTCATAGACCGCGCCCACGCCAATCACATAGAGCGCGAAGAACCAGAATTTTTTAATTTTCAGCAGCGAGGCGGCATCGCGGAGGGTGACCGGAGACGTTTTGCCAGACAGTAGCCCCTGCTGCTGATGGGTGCTGATCTGCATTTTCCAGACAATCACCAGCAGGCAGACACCTGCCGCGCTGGCCAGCCAGAAAATCATGTTCTGATCGATGCCGTAGAGCTTCCCTGCCGCAAAGGTGCCGATCGCGGCGCCGATGCCGCCGAACATCCTCGCCCGACCAAATTCGAAGCCGGAGGCGCGGCTGACCTTATCGATGTAGGCTTCGCAAATCCCGCAGCCTGCGCCGTAGGCCATGCCAATATAGAGGCCGCCAGCCAGTGCGCCGAGGAACACATTTATTTTTAACAGAGGCGCGAAGACATAGATCCAGTATGGGGCGAATAAGGTGATAATGATCGCCAGCATCCACATCAAATTCTTACGATACACCAGCTTATCCGATATAAAACCGAATAATGGCTGAACGCAGACGGCCACAATGGCGGTGAAAGAATAAACCAGACCGACGTCCGTGTAGTTAATACCGATGGTTTCCGTTAACCACAGTGATAAATAGGGGTAGCAGCATCCCCAGCCTATAAAGAAAAACAGGAAAAACAGACAGCTGATAAAGTAATTTTTATTCGACGTTATCATGGTAACCCTCGCTTCCTTTATTCAGGAATATGATCGTGTAGACGCGAGCAACGTTACCTTTTTGCGCACGGGGGAGTCATGAACGTTTCGCTATGGAGCAGTAATAATCTGCTATCGGCAGAGGGGCGTGAGCCGCTTCACATTCGGGCAATAAAAAGGGCGGATGATCATCCGCCCTTAAGAGAGAGAAAAGATGACGCTCAGGCGTTCTGGCTTTCCGCCGCTTCCGACTGCTTGGGCACCAGCACCGTTGGCTTGTTATCGATGCGGGTCACCAGCAGCTGGTCGATACGGTAGTTGTCGATATCCACGACCTCGAACTTATAGCCGGAGAACTTCACCGCGTCGGTGCGCTTGGGGATTTTACGCAGCATAAACATCATAAAGCCGCCGATGGTCTCGTAGTTCCCGGACTGCGGAAACTCGTCGATATCCAGCACGCGCATCACGTCATCAATCGGCGTACCGCCATCGATCAGCCACGAGTTTTCATCGCGAGCGACGATCTGCTCTTCCAGCCCCTGGCCGACGAGATCGCCCATCAAAGTCGTCATCACGTCGTTAAGGGTGATGATCCCGACCACCAGCGCATATTCATTCATGATCACCGCGAAGTCTTCCCCGGCGGTTTTGAAGCTTTCCAGCGCTTCGGAGAGGGTCAGGGTATCCGGGACGATCAGCGTGTTGCGGATCTGCACGCCGCCGGTCAGCACCAGGCTCTGGTTCGCCAGCACGCGGTTCAGCAGATCTTTGGAATCGACGTAGCCGATAATATGGTCGATATCTTCATTACAGACGAGGAACTTCGAGTGCGGATGCTCGGCCACTTTATTCTTCAGGCTCTGCTCGTCTTCATGCAAATCAAACCAAATGACGCTTTCACGCGGGGTCATGGAGGAAGGAACGGTGCGGGACTCCAGCTCGAACACGTTCTCAATCAGCTCATGCTCCTGCTTGCGCAGCACCCCGGCCAGCGCGCCGGCCTCAACCACGGCATAGATATCGTCGGAGGTGATATCGTCTTTCCGCACCATCGGCAGTTTGAAGATGCGGAAGATCATATTAGCCATGCCGTTAAACAACCACACCAGCGGGCGGAAGACTAACAGGCAGAAGCGCATCGGGTTGATGATGCGCAGGGCCACGGTTTCGGGCGCAATCATACCGATGCGTTTCGGAGTCAGGTCAGCAAACAGGATGAACAAGCTGGTGACCAGGGTAAAAGAGATGATGAAGCTCAGCTGCTCGGAGAGCTCCGGTGACATATACCCGCTGAGCAGGCTATAAAACGCCGGGGAGAAGGCCGCGTCGCCCACTATACCGCCCAGAATGGCGACGGCGTTAAGGCCAATCTGCACAACGGTAAAGAAGGTGCCCGGGTTCTCCTGCATCTTCAGCACCCGCTGTGCGTTGACGTTGCCTTCATCGGCCAGCAGTTTCAGTTTGATTTTACGTGAGGCGGCCAGTGAGATTTCCGATATCGAAAAAAAGGCACTGACGGCTATCAGACAGAGTATTACTAAAATACTGTTTAACATATCTTTTCTGACCGTTGAGGTCAGATCCTCGGAAGGGAAGTTGATAACTCAAATGTGGAATACATAAAAAACCGGTCCGAAGGCGCTGGACCGGCTGTCACACTGGGTAGTATAGCGTAAGGGAATGTAAAGCCGCCAGAGCGTTCATTAACCGCCTCGCTGTTGAGGCGGAAATCAGAATTACGCCTGAGGCGGCAGGCAGACGCCAATGCCGCCGATGCCGCAATAGCCGTGCGGGTTCTTATACAGATACTGCTGGTGATCGTCCTCGGCATAGTAGAACGGCTTGGCGGTGGCGATCTCGGTGGTGATGTGCCGGGTATCGTGCGCGTCGTTCATCGCCGCCTGGAAGCGCGCGAGGCTGGCCTTTGCCGCCTCCGTCTGTTCCTGCGTCAACGGGTAAATCGCCGAACGGTACTGGGTGCCGTGGTCGTTACCCTGTCTCATTCCCTGCGCCGGGTCGTGATTTTCCCAGAACACCTGCAATAACTGCTCATAGCTGATGACCTGCGGATCGTAGACCACGCGAACCGCTTCCGCGTGACCGGTCTGGCCGCTGCACACTTCACGATAGGTCGGATTGGGCGTATAGCCGCCAGTGTAGCCGGCGGCGGTGCTGTAAACCCCCGGCAATTGCCAGAACAGACGTTCAACTCCCCAGAAGCAGCCCATGGCGAACAGCGCGACTTCCATCCCCGCCGGGACGTTGGTCATCGAGTGGCCGTTAACTGCGTGGAGCGTCGCCACAGGCATCGGGGTATTACGTCCAGGCAGCGCATCCGCCTGGGCGACAAGATGCGTTTTATCAAATAGACTCACGGTGGGCCTCTCAATACAGAAATCGTCGTTAAGGTTGTAACGAAGCGTGTCTTTTAACACAATAAATACGCGTAATACGTCTAGATTAATACATAAGAATTATTTGGGTTATTGCCACTTTTTCAACCCTACGTTGTTAGGGTTTTGTTAAGCCGTGGAGCGGCGCCAGTGTTTCCTGTAGGGGGAAACAGGGATATTCAGGAGAAAATGTGCTAAAAATCCGCCAGTTATGTGTCACCAGCCTTTTGCTGGTCAGCGGGATCGCCAGCGCAGCGAATGTGCGTTTGCAGGTTGAAGGATTATCCGGGGAGCTGGAGAAAAACGTTCGCGCCCAGCTTTCCACCATCCAGAGTGATGAGGTCACGCCGGATCGTCGCTTTCGCGCGCGCGTCGATGACGCCATTCGCGAAGGTCTGAAAGCGCTGGGGTATTACGAGCCGACGATTGAATTTGATCTTCGTCCGCCGCCGAAAAGGGGCCGTCAGGTGCTGATCGCCAAAGTGACCCCGGGTGAGCCGGTGCGCATTGGCGGCACCGAGGTGATTCTGCGCGGCGGCGCCCGCACCGACAGCGACTATCTGGCGCTGTTGAAAACCCGCCCGGCCATCGGGACGGTGCTCAACCACGGCGATTACGACGGTTTCAAGAGCTCCCTGACCCGCGTCGCCCTGCGCAAAGGCTACTTTGACAGCGAGTTCAATAAAAGCCAGCTGGGGGTCTCCCTCGATCGCCATCAGGCGTTCTGGGATATCGATTACGACAGCGGCGAACGCTATCGCTTTGGCCACGTCACCTTCTCCGGATCGCAAATTCGTGATGAATACCTGCAAAACCTCGTACCGTTTAAAGAGGGCGACTACTACACCTCTCAGGACCTGGCCGAGCTAAACCGCCGCCTGGCGGCGACCGGGTGGTTCAGTTCGGTGGTGGTGGCGCCTGATTTTGCTAAGTCACGGAAAACCAAGGTGCTGCCTCTGCAGGGCGTTGTCTCGCCACGCAAAGAGAACACCGTGGAAACCGGGGTAGGGTACTCCACAGACGTCGGTCCGCGGGTAAAAGCCACGTGGAAAAAACCGTGGATGAACTCCTATGGCCACAGCCTGACCTCCAGCGTCAGCCTCTCCGCCCCGGAGCAGCAGTTCGACTTCACCTATAAAGTCCCGCTGCTCAAGAGCCCGCTCGAGCAGTACTATCTGATGCAGGGCGGCTTTAAGCGTACCGATCTCAATGACACCCAGGCTGACTCCACCACCCTTGGGTTGTCGCGTTTCTGGGAGATGTCGAGCGGCTGGCAGCGGGCGATCAACCTGCGCTGGAGCCTGGACCACTTTACCCAGGCGAACGTCACCAACACCACCATGCTGATTTACCCCGGGGTCTCGGTGAACCGCACTCGCTCCCGCGGCGGCCTGATGCCCACCTGGGGCGATTCCCAGCGCTACTCGGTGGACTACTCCAACACCATGTGGGGCTCGGACATCAACTTCATCGTGATGCAGGCCCAGGATGTCTGGATCCGTACCCTCTATGACCGCCACCGCTTTGTGGTGCGCGGCAACCTGGGCTGGATCGAAGCGGACAACTTTGACAAGGTGCCGCCGGACCTGCGCTTTTTCGCCGGGGGCGATCGCAGTATTCGCGGCTATAAATACAAATCCATCTCGCCGAAGGACGATGACGGCAAGCTGATCGGGGCCTCGAAGCTGGCCACCGGCTCGCTGGAATATCAGTACAACGTCAGCGGCAAATGGTGGGGCGCCGTGTTTGTCGATAGCGGCGAAGCGGTCAGCGATATTCGCGAAAGTGATTTCAAAACCGGCGCCGGGGTGGGCGTGCGCTGGCAGTCGCCGGTGGGGCCGATCAAGCTGGATATCGCCCGGCCAATCGGCGACAAAGAAGAGCATGGTTTACAGTTTTACATCGGTCTGGGGCCTGAATTATGAGTTTATGGAAGAAGATAAGCCTCGGCGTCTTAATCGTGTTGGTCCTCCTGCTGGGCACCGTCGGGTTCCTGGTGGGCACCACCACCGGCTTGCATCTGGTGTTCAAAGCGGCGGATCGCTGGGTACCGGGGCTGGAAATCGGCAAAGTGACCGGCGGCTGGCGTGATTTAACCCTCGATAATGTCCGCTATGAGCAGCCTGGCGTGGCGGTCACCGCCGGCCAGTTTCATCTCAGCGTCAGGTTGCGCTGCCTGTGGGACAGCAGTCTGTGTGTGAACGACATCTCGCTGCGCGATATTTACGTCGCCGTCGATACGAAGAAGATGCCGCCCTCTGCGCCGGTCGAGGAAGAGGACAGCGGGCCGCTGAATCTCTCCACCCCTTATCCGATCGCCCTCAGCCGCGTCGCGCTGCATAACGTCAACGTCAAAATCGACGATACCGCGGTCTCTGTGCGCGATTTTTCCACCGGCCTGAACTGGCAGGAGAAAAACCTGACCCTGACGCCGACCTCGCTGCAAGGGCTGCTGATCGCCCTGCCGAAGGTGGCGAAAGTGGCGCAGGAGCAGGTGGTTGAACCGAAAATCGACAACCCGCAGCCGCAGGAAAAACCGCTCGGCGAGACGATGACCGACCTCTTCTCGCAGCCGGTGCTGCCGGCGATGACCGACGTCCATCTGCCGCTGAACCTCAATATTGAGGCGTTCCGCGGCGAACAGCTGCGCCTCACCGGCGATACCGATATCACCGTGTATAACCTGCTGCTGAAAGTCAGCAGTATCGACGGGCAGATGAAGCTCGACGCCCTCGACATCGACTCCGATCAGGGCAAAGTCACCGCCTCGGGCAGCGCCCAGCTGCAGGATAACTGGCCGGTAGACATCACCCTCGCCGGAACGCTGAACGTCGACCCGATGAAAGGGGAGAAAGTGCAGCTGAAGGTGGGCGGCGAGATACGTAAAACGCTTAAGGTCGGGGTGGACTTAAGCGGGCCGGTAGCGGCCACGCTGCGGGCGGACGCGCAGCTGGCGGAGGCCGGGCTGCCGCTCAATATGGAGCTGAAGAGCAAGCAGCTCGCCTGGCCGTTCAGCGGCGAGAAGCAGTTCCAGGCCGACGACGTCCAGCTGCAGTTCAGCGGCAAAATGACCGACTACGCGCTGGCCTTCTCCACCGCGGTGAAAGGCCAGTCGCTGCCGCCGGCGAAAATCGCCCTCAACGCCAAAGGCAATGAGCGGCAGATCAATCTCGACAAGCTGACGGTCAATGCCCTCGAAGGGAAAACCGAGCTGAAGGCGCTCCTCGACTGGCAGCAGGCGATCAGCTGGCGCGGCGAGCTGACCCTCGACGGCATCAACACCGCCAAAGAGGTGCCGGACTGGCCGTCGAAGCTCAACGGCAGGATCAAGACCCAGGGCAGCCTGTACGGCGGCAGCTGGCAGATGTCGGTGCCGGAGCTGAAAATTACCGGCAACGTGAAACAGAACAAGGTGGATGTCTCCGGCTCGCTGCAGGGCAACAGCTATCTGCAGTGGAAGATCCCGGGGCTGCATCTGGCGTTAGGCCCGAACAGCGCCGATATCAAAGGCGAGCTGGGGGTGAAGGATCTGAATCTCGACGCCACCATCGATGCGCCGCACCTGGATAATGCGCTGCCGGGGCTCGGCGGGACGGCGAAGGGGCTGGTGAAAGTGCGCGGCACTGTCGATGCGCCGCAGCTGCTGGCGGACATCACCGCCCGGGCGCTGCGCTGGCAGGAGCTGAGCATCGCCCAGGTTAACGTCAAAGGGGATGTGAAATCCACCGATCAGATTGGCGGCAACCTGGACGTGCGGGTGGATCGCATCAGCCAGCCTGGGGTGAATATCAGCCTGGTGCAGCTCAATGCCAAAGGCACTGAGAAGCAGCATGAGCTGCGACTGCGGGTGCAGGGCGATCCGGTTTCCGGCCAGCTGGCGCTGGCGGGTAGCTTCGATCGTCAGGCCGAGCGCTGGAGAGGCGCGCTAAGCGATACCCGCTTCCAGACGCCGGTAGGGCCGGTAGCGCTGACGCGCAGTATTGCGCTGGACTACCGTAACCAGGAGCAGAAAATCAGCATCGGGCCACACTGCTGGACCAACCCGAACGCCGAGCTCTGCGTGCCTGAGACCATTGACGCGGGCGCCAGCGGGCGGGCGCGGGTGAATCTCAACCGCTTCGACCTGGCGATGCTTAAGCCGTTTATGCCGGAGGCGACCCAGGCCAGCGGCGTGTTTACCGGTAATGCCGATGTCAGCTGGGACACCACCAAAGAGGGACTGCCGCAGGGCAAAGTGACCCTCAGCGGGCGCAACGTCAAAGTGACCCAGGTGGTCAATGACGCCCCGCTGCCGGTGGCGTTCGATACGCTGAACCTCAGCGCCGATCTGCACAACAATCGCGCGGAGCTGGGCTGGCTTATCCGCCTGACCAACAATGGCCAGCTGGATGGGCAGGTGCAGGTCACTGACCCGCAGGGGCGGCGTAACCTCGGCGGCAACGTCAATATCAGCAACTTCTCGCTGGCGATGATCAACCCGATTTTCGCCCGCGGTGAAAAGGCGGAGGGACGGCTCAACGCCCGTCTGCGCCTGGGCGGCAACGTGAAAAGTCCGCAGCTGTTCGGCCAGATGCAGCTAAGCGGGGTGGATATCGACGGTAACTTTATGCCGTTTGATATGCAGCCGAGCCAGCTGGCGATGAACTTCAACGGCACGCGCTCGACCCTGCAGGGGACGGTGAACACCCGTCAGGGGCAAATCGCCCTTAGCGGGAACGCCGACTGGACGCAGATCGATAACTGGCGGGCGCAGATTGCGGCGAAGGGCAGCCGGGTGCGGATCACAGTGCCGCCGATGGTCCGTCTCGATGTATCGCCGGACGTGGTGTTTACCGCCACGCCAAGCCTGTTCAACCTCGATGGCAAGGTGGATGTGCCCTGGGCGCGGATCGTGGTCAACGAGGTGCCGGAGAGCGCGGTCGGCGTGTCGTCGGACGAAGTGATGCTCGACAAAAACCTCAAGCCGATTAAGCAGCAGAGCGCCGGGATCCCGATCAACAGCAACCTGACGATCCACGTCGGCAACAACGTTCGTCTGGAAGCCTTCGGTCTGAAAGCGCGTCTGACCGGCGATCTGAAAGTGGCGCAGGATAAGCAGGGGCTGGGACTCAACGGGCAGATCAATATTCCGGACGGCCGCTTCCACGCCTATGGCCAGGATTTGATTGTGCGCAAAGGGGAGCTGCTGTTCTCCGGTCCGCCGGATCAGCCGTTGCTGAATATCGAAGCGATTCGTAACCCGGATGCCACCGAAGACGACGTGATCGCCGGCGTTCGCGTCACCGGCTCCGCCGATCAGCCGAAAGCGGAGATCTTCTCCGACCCGGTTATGTCCCAGCAGGAAGCGCTCTCTTATCTGCTGCGCGGCCAGGGTTTGAGCAGCGGACAGAGCGATAGCGCCGCGATGACCTCAATGCTTATTGGTATGGGGGTTGCACAAAGTGGTCAGGTTGTGGGTAAAATCGGCGAGACGTTTGGCGTAAGCAATTTGGCGTTGGACACCGAAGGGGTAGGCGACTCTTCCCAGGTGGTGGTCAGCGGCTATGTACTGCCGGGTCTGCAGGTAAAATACGGGGTCGGTATCTTCGATTCCCTGGCGACGCTGACTTTACGTTATCGCCTGATGCCTAAGCTATATGTGGAAGCGGTGTCTGGCATCGACCAGGCGCTCGATTTGCTCTATCAGTTTGAGTTTTAGCAATGCGAATATTTGTTTACGGCAGTTTACGACGCAAACAAGGCAACAGCCACTGGATGACCAACGCCCAGTGGCTGGGCGCTCATAGTGTCGACGATTATCAGCTGTACAGCCTGGGCCACTATCCAGGCGCGGTGCCCGGCGAAGGCACAGTACATGGTGAAGTTTATCGTATTGATGCATCGACGCTGGCCGAACTGGATGCGCTCCGCACCAAGGGGGGCGAGTATGCGCGCCACCTGATTCAGACGCCTTACGGCAGCGCATGGATGTATGTCTATCAACGTTCCGTTGAGGGTTGTACGTTGATAGCGAACGGCAACTGGTTGGATCGCGACCAGTATTAACCACGACAGCGCCACCTTCGGGTGGCGTTGTTTTTTCTGCGCCCGCCTCTTACCAGAGCGGCAGATAATCTCTCGCCAGCCACATCGTGGAAGCCAGCGTCGTCAGCGCGTGGAATAATAATCGTCGTGTTGAGGTGCTGAACATTACATGACCTCCTCGGGCGTGGTTTGGGGGGCTGCCTCCCGCAGGTAACGCCGCATCGCCGATCGCAGCTTCAGCCAGTCAGCCACCCGGTGTGACAATAACCAGGCCGTTGGGCCAATCAGCTCCAGTACCGCCAGTATCCCGCCAAAGCAGAGTAACAGTAAGGACAGCATGTCCAGTGAATCCTGAACCTGCCACCAGACGCGCCGGCCTGACTGAAGGGCGCTGATGATTTCTACCCCGAGAAATAGCAGATACATCACCAGCGCGAGGCCGTAAAACAGGTAATAAAGCAGCGACAGCTGTCTGCGTCCAGGATAGAGCGGATGGTTTTTTACATAAGCCGCGCCGTCGCTGGCATTGTATAGCGCATGGATCGCCCGGCTGTCGCGCTCGTATACGGCGACGATACGATCGCCAGTGGCAAGAAACGGTGGCTGACGACGATAGAGAACAGGATGCAGCGCGAAATTAGCGCAGCCAGCCTGCCACCAGAAGGCCAGCGGCAGGGAACCGCATTGTATCCCGAGGCCGTGATATTCCCGCGTAGGATTGCCCGCATACCACTTCTTAAAGTGGGTATCGGTGATGATGTCTGTCTTAACCGCATAGCGTTCCGGCAGGGCATGCGTAAAAGGCATCGCAGACCGGCGGACGGCCCGCGGCGTTGCGGGTAGCGGCTGGCAAAAAGAAAAGTCGCGGCGGCGGGCCTGCGCCATCTTCGCCAGCAGATCGCGCATGGCGGGGTGCCGTTTTAGCGCCGGGTGGAACAGCCGCTCGCAGAGCCCGGTTAACAGCGCGATGAAGGCCAGTACCGCGATAATGCCGCAGCCGAACTTTGCCCATTCTGAGGCGCTCACCAGGAGCGGAATAAGGGAGACGATGAGCGTCAGCAGGCTGATAATCAGCAGCGGCCGGGCCCAGCGCTTGACGCGTTGACTGGGCTCAAGGAGCGTTTCACCATCGCTGAGCCAGTGGATCCAGTAACTGCCGTTGTCCAGGCGGCGGGCGCCGAGATACAGAGGCTGATGGGTCTTCAGGCGGTCAAAAAGCGAGGGGGCGTTAAAATAGCGTTTATCGGTATAAAAGACATGGTCGCCGGCGATAAGGCGCAGATACCCCTGTTTTTCAGAGGCGGCGGTTGTGAAGCCAGAAAAGTTAAGAGTGAAATAGCGAACGCTTTTCACGGGACACCCTCCATGGTGTTATCGCGGCTATCCGTGCCGCAATCAGGCAGGGTATGACCCTGCCTGAGACAGAATTACTTCTGCTTAGCGCGCTCGAAAGAGGCAACGATTTCCGCTTTCGCCGCTTCTGCGTTGTCCCAACCGTCGACTTTAACCCACTTGCCTTTTTCCAGATCTTTGTAGTGCTCAAAGAAGTGAGTGATCTGGGCTTTCAGCAGTTCCGGCAGGTCGTTCACATCGTTGATGTGATCGTATTCTTTGCTCAGCTTGGTGTGCGGTACCGCAACCAGTTTCGCATCTTCACCGGATTCGTCGGTCATCTTCAGAACGCCAACCGGACGGCAGCGGATCACGGAGCCCGGCTGCAGCGGGTACGGGGTCGGGACCAGCACGTCAACCGGGTCGCCGTCCAGGGACAGGGTGTGGTTGATGTAGCCGTAGTTGCACGGATAGAACATCGCTGTGGACATGAAACGGTCAACGAACAGTGCACCGCTCTCTTTGTCGACTTCGTATTTGATGGGATCTGCGTTCGCCGGGATCTCGATCACGACGTAGATGTCTTCCGGCAGATCTTTGCCCGCAGGTACGTTGAGTAAGCTCATGTCTGTTTCCTTTAAAATGTATGGCAAACAAGTGCTCGGTATTATAGCCAACTCACATCGAATGTCTTCGCTTCTTTTTCCCGATCTCGCCGTGGAGTGCTCTGAATTTTGCGCGCAATAATGGCATGAAAATCCATAAACATAGCCACATCATGAATAAATTTATGTAACCGTTTTCATTGCATGTGATTGATTTATCAAACCGCTTAAAAAAACGTCATAAACCGCAACAGCCGCGCTCCCTGCGAAGCCTTATCGGCTCTCCGCTGGGCAATGGGGCCGTCATTAACATCTCATTTACTTTTTTGAAGTGTGATGTAACGCATTCAGTTACATCACCGATTGTCTATAGTTTGTCCGCAGGCGAGACTTTAACCAACAATAACCCTACGAGGATATCCTTATGTGGAAGCGCTTACTTCTTGTCACAGCAGTTTCCGCAGCTATGTCGTCTATGGCGATAGCTGCCCCGCTAACCGTAGGTTTTTCGCAGGTCGGTTCTGAATCCGGCTGGCGTGCGGCAGAAACCAGCGTCGCGAAAGAGGAAGCCGCCAAGCGCGGTATCACGCTGAAGATCGCCGATGGTCAGCAAAAACAGGAAAACCAGATCAAAGCGGTGCGCTCCTTTATCGCCCAGGGGGTAGACGCGATCTTCATTGCGCCGGTGGTGGCTACCGGCTGGGAGCCGGTGCTGAAAGAGGCGAAAGAGGCCAAAATCCCGGTCTTCCTCCTCGACCGTTCCATTGATGTGAAAGATAAAGATCTCTACATGACCACCGTGACCGCCAACAACGTGCTGGAAGGTCAGCTGATTGGCGACTGGCTGGTGAAAACCGTCGACGGTAAGCCGTGTAACGTCGTGGAACTGCAGGGCACCGTCGGGGCCAGCGTGGCCATCGACCGTAAGAAAGGCTTCGCTGACGCCATCGCCAAAGCGTCGAATATCAAAATCATCCGCTCTCAGTCCGGCGACTTCACCCGCAGCAAAGGGAAAGAGGTTATGGAGAGCTTTATCAAGGCTGAGAATAACGGCAAAAACATCTGCATGGTATTCGCTCATAACGACGATATGGTCATCGGCGCCATCCAGGCCATTAAAGAAGCTGGCCTGAAGCCGGGCAAAGATATTCTGACCGGCTCCATCGACGGCGTGCCGGATATCTATAAAGCGATGATCGCCGGCGAAGCCAACGCCAGCGTCGAGCTGACGCCAAATATGGCCGGCCCGGCGTTTGATGCGCTGGAGAAATACAAAAAAGACGGCACCCTGCCGGAGAAGCTGACCATTACCAAATCGACGCTGTATCTGCCGGATACGGCGAAAGAAGAGTTAGAGAAGAAGAAAAATATGGGCTACTGAGTGAATAGCCCCTCATCCCGACCCTCTCCTCAGCCGGAGAGGGTAACAGGCAGCGTTCCAGCAACCCCGGCAAGCACAGCGCGAACCGGGGCAACCTGACATCATTTGAAGGTGATATCGATTATGAGCGCCGAGGCACACCAGGAGATCCTTCGCACCGAAGGACTCAGTAAATTCTTCCCCGGCGTTAAGGCGCTGGATAACGTCAACTTTAGCCTGCGGCGCGGCGAAATCATGGCCCTGTTGGGCGAAAACGGCGCCGGGAAATCGACGCTGATCAAAGCGCTTACCGGCGTTTACCATGCCGATCGCGGCACTATCTGGCTGGAAGGCCAGACCATTTCCCCGAAAAATACCGCCCATGCCCAGCAGCTGGGGATCGGCACTGTCTACCAGGAAGTGAACCTGCTGCCCAATATGTCGGTGGCGGATAACCTGTTCATCGGCCGTGAGCCGCGGCGGTTTGGCCTGCTGCGGCGGAAAGAGATGGAGGCCAGGGCGACGGCGCTGATGGCCTCCTACGGCTTTTCCCTCGATGTGCGCGAGCCGCTGAACCGCTTTTCAGTGGCGATGCAGCAGATCGTCGCTATCTGCCGGGCCATCGACCTGTCGGCCAAGGTGCTGATCCTCGACGAGCCCACCGCCAGCCTCGATACCCAGGAGGTGGAGATGCTGTTTACCCTGATGCGCCAGCTCAGGGATAACGGCGTCAGCCTGATCTTCGTCACCCATTTTCTCGACCAGGTCTATGCGGTCAGCGACCGCATTACCGTGCTGCGCAACGGCAGCTTCGTCGGCTGCCGCGAGACCCGCGAACTGCCGCAGATTGAGCTGGTGAAAATGATGCTGGGCCGCGAACTGGACCACAACGCCCTGCAGCGGGCGGGCCGAACCCTGCTGAGCGATAAGCCGGTGGCGGCATTTGAAGGCTACGGTAAAAAAGGCACCATCGCCCCGTTCGACCTGCAGGTGCGTCCGGGCGAAATCGTTGGCCTCGCCGGCCTGTTGGGTTCCGGCCGCACAGAAACCGCCGAGGTGATCTTCGGTATTAAAACGGCGGACAGCGGGAAGGCGTGGATCAAAGGCAAACCGCAAACCCTGCGTTCTCCGCATCAGGCCTCCTGCCTCGGGATCGGCTTCTGTCCGGAGGATCGCAAAACCGACGGCATTATCGCCGCCGCCTCGGTGCGGGAAAATATCGTCCTCGCCCTGCAGGCGCAGCGCGGCTGGCTGCGGCCGATACCCCGGCGCGAACAGAACGAGATCGCCGAGCGCTTTATTCGCCAGCTGGGGATCCGCACCCCCAGCGCGGAGCAGCCGATCGAGTTTCTCTCCGGCGGCAACCAGCAGAAGGTGCTGCTTTCCCGCTGGCTGCTGACCAAACCGCAGTTCCTGATCCTCGATGAGCCGACCCGCGGCATCGACGTCGGCGCCCATGCGGAAATCATTCGCCTGATTGAAACCCTCTGCGCCGATGGCCTGGCGCTGCTGGTCATCTCCTCTGAACTGGAGGAGCTGGTGGGTTACGCCGATCGGGTCATTATCATGCGCGATCGCCGGCAGGTGGCCGAGATCCCGCTCGCCGAGCTCTCTGTACCGGCGATCATGAACGCAATTGCGGCATAAGGAGTAACCCATGATGCCTCGATCTCTTTCGCAAACCGGCCCGGAGAAGCGACGCTTCACCTGGCCGAAGGGCACCCCGCAGATCATTGCCCTGCTGCTGGTTCTGCTGGTCGACAGCCTGGTGGCGCCCCATTTTTATCAGGTGGTGCTCCAGGATGGCCGCCTGTTTGGCAGCCCAATCGATATTCTCAACCGCGCCGCCCCGGTGGCGCTGCTGGCCATCGGCATGACGCTGGTGATCGCCACCGGCGGCATCGACCTGTCGGTGGGGGCGGTGATGGCGATAGCCGGCGCGACGGCCGCCTCGATGACCGTCGCCGGTCACAGCCTGCCGGTGGTGCTGCTGGCCTCGCTGGCGGCGGGCGCGCTGGCCGGGCTGTGGAACGGCATTCTCGTGGCGGTCCTTAAGATCCAGCCCTTTGTGGCGACGCTGATCCTGATGGTGGCCGGACGCGGGGTGGCGCAGTTGATCACCGCCGGGCAGATCGTCACCTTTGATTCCCCGGCGCTGGCGTGGCTCGGCAGCGGATCGTTCCTCCTGTTTCCGACGCCGGTGATCATCGCCGCCGCGACCCTGCTGCTGTTCTGGCTGTTTACCCGCAAAACGGCGCTGGGCATGTTTATCGAAGCGGTAGGGATCAATATCCGCGCGGCGAAAAACGCCGGCGTCAATACCCGCATCGTGGTGATGCTGGCCTATGTCCTGAGCGGCGTCTGCGCGGCGATCGCCGGGATCATCGTGGCGGCGGACATTCGCGGCGCGGATGCCAATAACGCCGGGCTATGGCTTGAGCTGGACGCCATTCTGGCGGTGGTCATCGGCGGCGCTTCGCTGATGGGCGGGCGCTTCAACCTGCTGCTGTCGGTGGTGGGGGCGCTGATTATCCAGGGAATGAACACCGGGATTTTGCTCTCCGGCTTCCCGCCGGAGCTCAACCAGGTGGTGAAAGCGGTGGTGGTGCTGTGCGTACTGATTGTCCAGTCGCCGCGCTTTATCGGTTTACTGAAAGGGGTACGCGGCCATGATAAAACGTAATTTACCGTTGATGATCACCCTCGCGGTGTTTGTGCTGGGCTATCTCTACTGCCTGACGCAATTCCCCGGCTTTGCCTCGACGCGGGTGATCTGCAATATCCTGACGGATAACGCCTTCCTCGGGATCATCGCCGTGGGCATGACCTTCGTGATCCTCTCCGGCGGGATCGATCTGTCTGTCGGGTCGGTGATCGCCTTCACCGGCGTCTTTCTCGCCAAAGCGATTGGCTTTTGGGGAATATCACCGCTGGTGGCGTTTCCGCTGGTGCTGGTGATGGGCTGCGCCTTCGGCGCGTTTATGGGGCTGCTGATTGACGCCCTGAAGATCCCGGCCTTTATCATCACCCTTGCCGGCATGTTCTTCCTGCGCGGCGTGAGCTATCTGGTGTCAGAGGAGTCGATTCCGATTAACCACCCGGTGTACGACACCCTGTCCGGGCTGGCATGGACTATTCCCGGCGGCGGACGCCTCAGCGCCATGGGGCTGCTGATGCTGCTGGTGGTGGTGGCCGGTATTTTTGTCGCCCACCGCACCCGCTTCGGCAACCAGGTGTATGCCATTGGCGGCAACGCGACGTCGGCGAATTTAATGGGGATTTCCACCCGCAGCGCCACGATCCGTATCTATATGCTCTCCACCGGGCTGGCGACGCTGGCCGGGATCGTCTTTTCCATTTATACCCAGGCGGGCTATGCGCTGGCGGGCGTCGGCGTGGAGCTGGACGCCATTGCCTCGGTGGTGATCGGCGGCACGCTGCTTAGCGGCGGCGTCGGCACTGTGCTGGGAACCCTGTTCGGGGTGGCGATCCAGGGGCTGATTCAGACCTACATCAACTTCGACGGCACCCTCAGCTCATGGTGGACCAAAATCGCCATCGGCATTTTGCTGTTTATCTTTATCGCGCTGCAGCGTGGGCTGACCGTGCTGTGGGAAAACCGGCAGAATGCGGCGGTCACGCGGGTGAGCGGGGCGGGGAGTCGCTAAGAGAGAGGATCCTCCCGCAGGCGCGGGAGGAGTGGGCAGGGCGCTTAGGCGTCCGGGAACGACTTAATAAAGTTCTCGACGTCTTCCACCATGTGGTTGTTGCCGACGAAGAAGGAGCGGCGCTGGTGCAGGCTTTCCGGAACAATATCCAGAATACGCTCTTTACCATCGCTGGCCTTACCGCCCGCCTGTTCGGCGAGGAAGGCCATCGGGTTGCATTCATACAGCAGGCGCAGCTTGCCGTCCGGGTGGCTGGCGGTGCTTGGATAGAGGTAGATGCCGCCTTTCAGCAGGTTGCGGTGGAAGTCCGCCACCAGCGAGCCGATATAGCGTGAGGTATAAGGACGCTGCGTCGCTTTGTCCTCTTCCTGGCAGTACTTAATGTACTTCTTCACGCCCTGCGGGAATTTGATGTAGTTGCCTTCGTTAATGGAGTAGGTATTGCCCTTCTCCGGGAAGCGCATGCGCTCCTGGCACAGACAGAAGACGCCGAGGGACGGGTCGTAGGTGAAGGCGTGGACGCCGCAGCCGGTGGTATACACCAGCATCGTCGAGGAACCGTAAACCACATAGCCGGCGGCGACCTGGCGGTTACCCGGCTGCAGGAAGTCTTCTTCTGTCACCGGCGTGCCAACAGGCGTCACGCGGCGGTAGATAGAGAAGATCGTACCAACAGAGACGTTAACGTCGATGTTAGAGGAGCCATCCAGAGGGTCCATCAGCACCACGTATTTGGCGTGTTCACACCCTTCGAAGACGACAATCTCATCTTCTTCTTCAGAGGCGATCCCGGCAACAATATCGCGTGCTCGCAGTGCGGCTTTTAATTTTTCATTCGCGAACAGATCGAGTTTTTGCTGCACCTCGCCCTGAACGTTTTCTGCACCGCTGGCACCCAGGATATCGACCAGACCGGCCTTGTTGATATCGCGGTGGATGATCTTGGCGCCCAACTTTATTGCTGACAACAAAGCAGTCAGCTCACCGGTGGCGTGGGAGAACTCGTGCTGCTTTTCAACAATAAACTCACCTAACGTTTTCATAACTCGTTCCCTGCATTTTTATGTTGAGTAAAACGAACGCAACAATCTTAACAAAGAATCAAAAAAGTGCGCACTAGTGAATCGCGCCAGCAAAATACAGATTCGCCTGAAATGCATTTCGCCAGGGCCCGGGATATGGGTAAAATGTGCCCCGGATAAGAGAAGGAAATGACGAATGCGCATTCATATTTTAGGAATCTGTGGCACGTTTATGGGGGGCCTGGCCATGCTGGCGCGCTCCCTCGGTCATGAGGTAACGGGGTCGGATGCTAACGTCTATCCGCCGATGAGCACCCTGCTGGAAAACCAGGGGATCGATTTAATTCAGGGCTATGACCCCAGCCAGCTGGAGCCCCGGCCGGACCTGGTGATCATCGGTAACGCCATGACTCGCGGCAACCCGTGCGTTGAAGCGGTGCTGGAAAACAATATTCCCTATATGTCCGGCCCGCAGTGGCTGCACGACTTCGTGCTGCGCGATCGCTGGGTGCTGGCCGTCGCCGGGACCCACGGCAAAACCACCACCGCCGGCATGGCGACCTGGATCCTTGAAGCCTGCGGTTACCAGCCGGGCTTCGTGATCGGCGGCGTGCCGGGCAATTTTGACGTCTCTGCGCGCCTGGGCGACAGCCCGTTCTTCGTCATTGAAGCGGATGAATACGACTGCGCCTTCTTCGACAAGCGCTCCAAATTTGTTCACTACTGCCCGCGGACGCTGATCCTCAACAACCTTGAGTTCGACCACGCGGATATCTTTGACGACCTGAAGGCGATTCAGAAGCAGTTCCACCATCTGGTGCGCATCGTGCCGGGCAAAGGCAAAATTATCCTGCCGGAGAACGACATCAACCTGAAGCAGGTGATGGCGATGGGCTGCTGGAGCGAGCAGGAGCTGGTGGGCGAGCAGGGCCACTGGCAGGCGAATAAGCTGAACGCTGACGCCTCGCAGTGGGAAGTGCTGTTCGACGGTGAAAAGGTCGGCGAGGTGAAGTGGGCGCTGGTCGGCGAGCATAATATGCATAACGGCCTGATGGCCATTGCCGCGGCGCGTCACGTCGGGGTACTGCCGGCGGATGCCGCGAACGCGCTGGGCAGCTTTATCAACGCCCGCCGTCGCCTGGAGCTGCGCGGCGAAGCCAACGGCGTCACCGTGTATGACGATTTCGCTCATCATCCGACGGCCATCCTCGCTACGCTGCAGGCGCTGCGCGGCAAAGTGGGCGGCACCGCGCGCATTCTCGCCGTGCTGGAGCCGCGCTCTAACACCATGAAAATGGGCGTCTGCAAGGACGATCTGGCGCCGTCTCTTGGCCGCGCCGATGAGGTGTTCCTCCTGCAGCCGCAGCATATCCCGTGGCAGGTGGCGGAAGTGGCGGAAGCCTGCGTCCAGCCGGCTCACTGGAGCGCCGACGTCGATACCCTGGCGGAGATGGTGGTCAAAACCGCCCATCCTGGCGACCATATCCTGGTGATGAGCAACGGCGGCTTCGGCGGCATTCATCAAAAGCTGCTGGATAAACTGGCGCAAAAAGCGGCCGCGACAGAGTAACGTCCCGCCTCCGGTCACTGCCCTCCGCGTGAGGGCAGTTTTGTTTTTACCAACAGGGATGGTGTGATGCTTACCCGCGAAAGCGTACTTTCTACCGACTCGCCCCATTTCGCCATGCTGGACGCGCTCTACGCGCGCGCCTTTCCTTGGCACGAGCAGCGCGAAAGCGAGGCCAAACGTCAGGCGCTGAGCAACGCGCACTACGCGCTGGAGGCGTGGTTCGATGAGGACGTATTTATCGGCCTCAGCGGCTGCTGGCAGTTTGCCGGCTACTGTTATGTCGAACATTTGGCGATCGACGATACGCTGCGCTCCCGCGGCTATGGTAAACAGCTGCTGGCGCAGATCCTGACGCGCGCGCCGCTGACCATTCTGGAAATCGATCCGCTGAGCAGCGAGATCGCCCATAAACGGCTGCGCTTTTATCAGTCGATGGGATTCCACGCTAACCCCTGGGCGCATCGTCATCCGACCTATCATCAGGGCATCGCGGATCATGAGCTGCTGGTGCTGAGCTACCCGCAGCCGATCGATGAGCGACAGTATCAGCAGTTTGCCCGGGATCTCGGGCGCGAGGTGATGGGGCGGGCGTAGCCCGGCGCGGCGTACCGCTCCGGGCGTTCGGCTGGGGTATGTTTACTCTTTGGCGATCGGCGTGTCGTTCTCCGCCACTTTATTGTCGCCCTGAATCTGCGCGATTTTCTGCTCGACGGCGGCCACCTGGGCACTGTCATGCAGCAGAGTGTAGGTCAGATCAAACTGCGCGCTGGCGCCCGGCTGCAGCTGTTTTACGCGTTTTTGCTCGCGTTCAATGGTCACCGGATAGGCGTAGCTGGTCCCCGGCTCGATACCGGTGACATAGCCCTGTTTGACGGTGTCGGTGTTTTTCCACAGCGTCAGGACCGGCAGCTGGCGGGTGTCGAACTGAATGGAGGCTCCTTTATCGCCCGCTTTGTTGACCACGGCGGCCAGCGTCTGGTGATTTTCATCGGCCAGCGGCTGAATATTAAACACCATCTCGTCAAAGTCTTTGGTCGGCCCCTGATAGGTTTGCCAGGTTTTTAATCCGCTCTTAGCGTAATCATTGAACGGGCTGATGCTGGACATCGGGGCGAGGAAACGCGCGCCTTCTTCCAGAATCGGGGTGCCGAAGTTGCTGTGGTAGATGATCTGGTAATCATGCGGATAGTCGGCGTGATTGGTTAAGACATCGTGCAGGCTGAAGCTGTTGCTGCCCGGGATATAGCGCAGCTCGGTCATGGTTTGCAGATCGGCTTTTTTGAAGGTGCTCTCTTTCACCAGCCCGCGGACGCGAATTTCATACGGCGCGCTGTCGGCCACCTCTACCTCCACCAGAGAGGCCGGCGTGTTGCCTGCCTTGCCGTGCAGGGTATAAATTTGCCCGTCCGCGGTCACCGGATGGCCGGTCCACTCATAGCCGCAGCGGACCATCATTTCGTTGAACCCTTCCAGCCAGCCGAGCCCGTTGCGACTCTCCAGGTTGATAAACGCCGGGTTAACAACCTCTTTGACCGGCGAATCCCAACCCATCCGGCTGCCGAAGCCTTCCACTCGCAGCAAGTTCATGCCGCGCGTCGGGCTGAGGGTGATGGTCAGGCCGTCTTTACTGCGAATGGTGAGGATTTTGCTGCCTTCCTGCTTGCCGCCGTGCAGGACTTTCTGCTCAATGCTGAACGCATGGTCTTTCACCTTCAGCTGATCGCTGCCGATCTGCCAGTTTCCTTTATCCATGCCCTCTTCAGCATTCGTCAGCACCCATGTTTTTGCCGCGGCGGAGCCAGAAACCAGCAGAGCGATAGCCGTCAGAACCAATGTCTTTTTCATTTTATTCCCTTTTTGCTGAATCGATTGTGTCATTGACGTGTGAAATCTACCGGCATGGGGGTGATTAAAATGTGAAGCGCCTCACCTGGTGAGAAAGTGGCCGTTTTTAAGATGTTAAATGCGATGATCGTCGTATTATTGTGCTAAACCATGCTTAATTATCACCACAAGATGTGATCTGCATTGCTTTTAGCTTTAACGATTCAGCGGTGGTGAGGCAATAAACAAAAGTATCGTTGTGCGGATTAGGGGGACTCAGGAGATGCAGCGGGAACCCCCTGCTGGCGCGATGTTGGCGTTGTAGCTGGGGAAGGTAGGCCGGATAAGGCGTAGCCGCCATCCGGTACAACGCCGGAAACGGCGCCGGATACAGTTTGCCCGGCGGCGCTGCGCTTGCGCGGGCCTACGGTGTTGAGCAAGCGTTTGATAAATCAGGTTAAGCAGCCTTTCGTAGGCCGGATAAGGCGTAGCCGCCATCCGGCACAACGCCGGAAACAGCGGAGTAGCCCGGATAAGGCGCAGCGCGCCGCCATCCGGGTGACTTGTGCGGCAAAAGCGGCGGGAATTAGCCTTCGTTTTCCGCCAGTTCGCGCAAATACTGGAAGATCAGGCGCGCGGATTTCGGCGGTTTGTTGCCTTCTTTCTCTTTCTTCGCATTGCGGATCAGGGAACGCAGCTGCTGACGGTCAGCATCTGGCCACAGGTTCAGCACTTCAGCTACGGCGTCATCCCCGTCGTCAATCAGTCGGTCACGGATCTGCTCCAGCTTGTGGAACAGCGCAACCTGCTGGTTGTGGCGGTTTTTCAGCTTATCCAGCGCCTGACGAATCGGATCGACATCGCGATTGCGCAGCATCTTACCGATAAGCTGCAGCTGGCGGCGGCGACCCTCTTTTTTGATTCGCTGGGCGAGTTCGATGGCGTCGCGCAGGTCAGTATCCAGCGGAATTTTATCCAGCGCGTTTTTCCCCAGGTCAACGAGTTCCGCGCCAAGACGCTTCAGTTCTTCCGCGTCACGCTTAATTTCACTCTTACTGACCCAGATAATTTCATCGTCTTCATCCTCGATATCATCACCGGGAACGTCGTCGAGCCAGTCTTCGGGCTGCTTTGTCATCTCAGGCTCCTTAAAAAAAGAGGCTAATGTTACCAGTTAAGGCGCGCACTGAAAAACGGTTCTCTGTTAGACTTCAGTTAACTCCTTCTTACATTATGGCATTAGCAATGAAAGTGATCTCTCAAGTTGCCCAGCAACGTAAGACGCTGGAAGAGGCCGTGACCACGGCGCTGGAACTGGCGGCAGGTAAATCCGATGGCGCGGAAGTCTCCGTCAGCAAGACGACGGGCATCGGCGTCAGCACCCGCTATGGCGAAGTGGAGAATGTAGAATTCAATAGCGATGGGGCGTTAGGCATCACGGTTTACCACCAGAACCGCAAGGGCAGCGCCTCTTCCACCGATCTCAGCCCGGACGCCATCGCCCGCACCGTGCAGGCGGCGCTGGATATCGCCCGCTACACCTCCCCGGATCCCTTCGCCGGCGTGGCGGATAAAGAGCTGCTGGCCTTTGACGCCCCGGATCTGGACCTGTTCCACCCGGCGGAGGTCTCCCCGGATGAGGCCATCGAACTGGCCGCCCGCGCAGAGCAAGCGGCGCTGAAGACCGATAAACGCATCACCAACACCGAAGGCGGCAGCTTTAACAGCCACTACGGCATCAAAGTGTTCGGCAACAGCCATGGCATGCTGCAGAGCTACTGTTCGACTCGCCACTCCCTTTCCAGCTGCGTGATCGCGGAAGATGACGGCGACATGGAACGCGACTACGCCTATACCATTGGCCGGGCGATCGAGGATCTGCAGTCCCCGGAATGGGTCGGGGAAGAGTGCGCCCGCCGCACCCTGTCGCGCCTCGCGCCGCGTAAGCTGTCGACCATGAAGGCGCCGGTGATTTTCGCCAATGAAGTGGCGACCGGGCTGTTTGGCCACCTGGTCGGAGCGATTGCCGGTGGTTCGGTATACCGCAAATCCACCTTCCTGCTCGATTCGCTGGGCAAACAAATTTTGCCGGAGTGGCTGACCATTGAAGAGCATCCGCACCTGCGTAAAGGACTGGCCTCCACGCCGTTCGACAGCGAAGGCGTGCGCACCGAGCGTCGCGATATCGTCAAAGACGGCGTGCTGACCCAGTGGCTGCTGACCAACTACTCCGCTCGCAAGCTGGGGATGAAAAGCACCGGCCACGCTGGCGGCATCCATAACTGGCGCATCAACGGCCGCGGCCTGAGTTTTGCAA
The DNA here is from genome assembly GCF_059759695.1 of Klebsiella sp. M041. Classification (NCBI taxonomy): domain Bacteria; kingdom Pseudomonadati; phylum Pseudomonadota; class Gammaproteobacteria; order Enterobacterales; family Enterobacteriaceae; genus Klebsiella; species Klebsiella sp. M041. The sequence continues at coordinate 61,301 of NZ_JCAXWU010000014.1, read as the reverse complement.
AGATGCTTAAAGAGATGGGCACCGGTCTTGTGGTTACCGAACTGATGGGGCAGGGTGTCAGTGGCGTCACTGGCGACTACTCACGCGGCGCATCCGGCTTCTGGGTAGAAAATGGCGAAATTCAATATCCTGTCAGTGAGATCACCATTGCAGGAAATCTGAAAGAAATGTGGCGTAATATCGTGACCATCGGCGATGATATTGAAACGCGCAGCAACATTCAGTGCGGTTCTGTGCTGCTGCCGGAGATGAAAATCGCCGGGCAATAACACCTGTTTGCTTAAATAATAAAAAGGAAGTGAGCAATGCGTAAAAAAATGTTAGCGATGCTGGCTGTCTCTGCTTTTGCGCTCGGTTCAGTCTCGGCCTTCGCCGACCTGGGCGAAGACATGGACACTCTGGCAGAAAATCTGCAAGTGGTACAGAAAACCTCCGACGCCGGCGAACTGAAAGCGGCGCTGAATAAGATGCGTACCGCCGCGGTTGATGCCCAGAAAGAGACGCCGCCGAAGCTGGAAGGCAAAGCGGCCGACAGCGCTGAGATGAAAGATTACCGTCACGGTCTGGATATTCTGATCGGCCAGATCGACGGCGCGCTGAAGCTGGCGAATGAAGGCAAGGTGAAAGAGGCGCAGGCCGCCGCGGAGGAGTTTAAAACCACCCGCAACACCTACCATAAGAAGTACCGCTAACTGCCGTTTTCGGGAGGCGTCAGCCGATGTCTCCCGCCTGAAAGCCTACCGATATCACACTTTTCGATCTCTTTTTCCGGCCTTTCCGCAGCCGCGGACTGCGCATTCACGCGCATTGTTGTGATACGTCTCACGCCATAATTGCTGTTTTTTCATTTTTCCAGTGAATGTGTGGGGTCGATCACGCCTGCCGTCTCCCTTTCCACTTCGAAGTGGAAAACAACTCGCTACAAACTCCCATCCCCCGGCGCTACTTTGATTCCCAGAGACATCAGCGGGGTATCAGAAGTGAATAACGGAGCGGTAATACACGACGTAGGGGAGCAGGCAGCGCAGACCGAACGCCTGGCTGACAAGATGCTGCAGCAGGTTTTTGCCCTGTTAAGCCGTCACGGCATCGTCCCTAACGACGTTCAGGAGCAAATGCTGACCTCCCACGTGCGGGCGATGGCCCACCGGTCAATCAGCGGGGAACCGCTGCCGGAAGTGGATGCCAGCCTGTTCGAAGAGATTTCACCAGATTCAATGACGTTGGCCCGCGAAGTGGTCGCGCAGTTCGGCAACCTGCCTGATGAAGAGGCCTGGCTGCTCTCCGTCCATTTCGAAGTCGCAAAAGAAAACCTGTAAGGAGCAAAACATGGAACAAATCACCGTAGTTATTGGCGACCGTCTGGGTAAAGGCCAAAAAGTCGCCGCAGGCGCAGAGAAAGCCGGCGCACGTGCAGTGGTCGTCCCTGGCGTTGCTGCCGACATGAAGCTTGGCGACATGATGAAAGCGGAAAACGCCACCTTCGGCATCTCCTTCTGCGGCAGCGGCGGCGCCGGCGCCATCACCGCCCAGACCAAATACGGCTACAAAGCGAAATACGGCATGCGTTCCGTGGAAGAGGGCGTCACTGCCATCAACGAAGGCTGCAACGTGCTGGGCTTCGGCTTTATGGATAAAGAAGAGTTGGGCGAGCGGCTGGTAGAGGCCTGGAAAAAGAAATACGGCGCATAAGTATGAAAGAGCAATTCACCACCACGGTGAGGGTTGCCGGCAAAGGCGAAAGCAAATCACGGGCCTTCGCCGATGCCCTGAACCATGTGCAGGCTGCGGTGATGAAAACGTCATCGCACATTCTGCTGCGTATTGAGCCACAGGACGTGACGGTTGTTCATGCGCGCGAAGCGGTACGAAAAGAGGCCTTCCTGTTTTTCTTTTTGCGCCGTGAACGACGGACCTACAGCGTGGAGCTGGACGTCACCGTCAACGTGACCGCCATCGATCTCGATAAAGTGGATTTCGTCACGCAAACCTGATTGTTAGCAAAGGGTCTGACTATGTTCCTGATAATATTAATAAAATCGCTTATCATCGGCGGCCTGGTCGGCGTCGGCGTGGGCGCCGGAGCGGCACGCATGTTTCATGCCCCTACCACCCAGGGGATGGGGGCGTTTCGAACCCTGGGCGAGCTGAACTCCTGTGAGGGCGATCCGGCTTCCCACTTCTCCTTTGGCCTCGGTTTCTTCTTTAACGCCTGGGCCTCTTCCGTTGCAGCAGGCTCCTTCACCCAGGATGTTGACCACCGCATTATCCCCAACTGGGGCGCGGCGGTGCTAATGCTGAAAAATCGTAACGTCGGCGAAACGCTGCACGATCCGAAAAAAATGGCCATCTCCTGCGGCATCATCGGCATGATCGTCGTCGCCTTCCTTAACCTCACCGCCTCGTCCGTACCGGAAGCGCTGCAGGTGACCGCGGTTAAGGTACTGGTCCCGGCGGCAAACCTGCTGGTGAACACCGTGATGCCGGTGATCTTCTGGCTGGCGGCGATCGACGCCGGTAAAAAATCAGGCTTCTGGGCGACTATCTTCGGCGGCGCGGCGCAGCTGATTATGGGCAACGCCGTACCGGGGCTGGTGCTGGGCATCCTGATCGGCAAAGGCGTTGAAGAGAGCGGCTGGAACCGGGTCACCAAAGTGATGATGGTGGCCATTGTCGCCCTGTTCGTCCTCAGCGGCTTCTTCCGCGGCTTCGACATGAAGATGATCGAATCCTTCCATCTGACCGTGCCGAACTGGCTGGACATGATCCACAACTCACTCAGCGGCAAGTAACGGGAGCCTGATAATGGAACAGAATAAAGGTTTTTGGTATGCCGACTGGTCGTTCCCGATCTTCGTTGGCCTGCTCTCCTCCGGCGTCTTCGCCGGGACCCACATGTACTACCTGTACGGCATCGGCGCCTTTAACGAAGTCGCCTTCGTGGCGATGCTGAAGTCGGGGATTGATACCGGCGTTTACGGCGCGGTGGCGGCGTTTGGCGCCAGCTTCCTGTTCGCCCGCATCATCGAAGGGTCGCTGGTGGGGATCCTCGATATCGGCGGCGCTATTCAGACCGGGATCGGTCTTGGCGTCCCGGCGCTGCTGCTCGGCGCGGGCTTTGTCTTCCCGGTGGCGAACTTCGCCGCCTCGCTGGCAACCGGCCTGATCCTCGGCCTGGCGGTGGGCTACATCATCATTCTGGCGCGTAAGTTCACCATCAACCAGAGCGACTCCACCTACGGCGCCGACGTGATGATGGGGGCCGGTAATGCCTCCGGCCGCTTCCTCGGCCCCTTGATCATCCTCAGCGCAATGACCGCCTCGATTCCTATCGGGATCGGCTCGCTGGTTGGCGCCCTGCTGTTCTACATCTGGCAGAAACCGATCACCGGCGGCGCCATCCTCGGCGCGATGATCCTCGGCTCCATTTTCCCGGTGGCGATTAGCTAATCGCCCGATGGCGCGGCGCTTATCGGGCCTACACGTCAGCGCGATTGGTAGGCCCGATAAGGTGGTACGCCGCCATCCGGCAACAGATACACTCTTTCATCAGGAGATAGCTATGTTTGATTTACTCCTGCGCCGCGCGCGCCTCGTCGACGATACCCTGACTGATATCGCCATTCAGGACGGGAAAATCGCGGCGCTGGGCGAGATTAGCGCGCCCTCCCGCAAAACCCTCGATCTGCAGGGCAACAGCTACGTCAGCGCCGGCTGGATTGACTCCCACGTTCACTGCTACCCGAATTCGCCAATTTATCACGATGAGCCGGACAGCGTCGGTATCGCCACCGGCGTCACCACCGTGATTGATGCCGGCAGCACCGGCGCCGACGATGTCGATGAGTTCTATCAACTGACCCGTAAAGCGGCGACGGAAGTCTATGCCCTGCTCAATATCTCCCGCGTCGGGCTGATTGCCCAGAATGAACTGGCCAATATGACCAATATTGACGCCGAGGCGGTGAAGCAGGCGGTGCAGCGTCATCCCGATTTTATCGTTGGTCTGAAGGCGCGGATGAGCAGCAGCGTGGTGGGAGAAAACGGCATTACGCCGCTGGCGCGCGCCAAGGCGATTCAGCAGGAAAACGGCGATCTGCCGCTGATGGTGCACATTGGCAACAATCCGCCGAACCTCGATGAAATCGCCGATCTGCTGAGCCGCGGCGACATCATTACCCACTGCTATAACGGCAAACCGAACCGCATTCTGAATCCTGCCGGCGAACTGCGCAGTTCGATTACTCGCGCCCTGCAGCGCGGCGTGCGCCTCGACGTCGGCCACGGTACCGCCAGCTTCAGCTTTGAAGTGGCGCGCCGGGCGATTGCGCTGGGCATTCTGCCGCACACCATCAGCTCGGATATTTACTGCCGTAACCGCATCGACGGCCCGGTGCGTTCGCTGGCGCTGGTGATGTCGAAATTTCTCGCCATCGGCATGACCCTGTCGCAGGTGATTGCCTGCGTGACCGTCAGCGCTGCCGAGGGGCTGCGCCTGTCGCGTAAAGGGCGGCTGGAAGTGGGTTTCGACGCCGATCTCACGCTATTTCGCCTGGAGCGCCAGCCAACGCTGCTGGTGGATGCCGAAAAAGAGAGCCTCCAGGCAGACAACATTTTGGTGCCGCTGGCCGCGATCCGCGCGGGCAAAGGCTATCTGACCGAACAAGGGAGCGCGGAACATGCCTTCGATTTTTGAAAAATACCATTTAAAACAAGTTATTAACACTTCTGGCCGGATGACGGCGCTGGGCGTTTCCACGCCGCGTCCGGAAGTGGTGGACGCCGCGATGGCCGGCATGAACCAGTACTTTGAAATGAAAGATCTGGTGAATAAAACCGGCGAGTACATCGCCAGGCTGCTGGACGTGGAAGGGGCGACCGTGGTCTCCTGCGCCTCGGCAGGGATTGCCCAGTCGGTAGCGGCGGTGCTGGTGAAAGACAGCGACTGGCTGCTGGAGAACCTGCACGTCACGCCGATAGAGCATAACGAAATCGTCCTGCCGAAGGGCCACAACGTCAACTTCGGCGCGCCGGTCGGCACCATGGTGGCGCTGGGCGGCGGCAGGCTGGTGGAAGCGGGCTACGCCAACGAATGCTCTGCCGAACAGCTGGCGGCGGCGATCACCCCGCGCACCGCGGCGATCCTCTACATCAAATCCCACCACTGCGTGCAGAAAAGCATGCTCAACGTGGCGCAGGCCGCGGAAGTGGCGCGTCAGCATCATTTACCGCTGATCGTCGACGCGGCGGCGGAGGAAGATCTGCAGGGCTACTACCGCATGGGCGCCGACCTGGTGATCTACAGCGGCGCGAAAGCGATTGAAGGGCCGACCAGCGGGCTGGTGATCGGCAAAACGCAGTACGTCGAGTGGGTTAAACGCCAGTCGATGGGGATTGGCCGGGCGATGAAAGTGGGTAAAGAGGGGATCCTCGGCCTGACCTGCGCCATTGAACACTACCTGACGGCAAGCAAAGAGAGCGGCGAAGAGATGGTGGCGAAGATGACGCCGTTTATCGAACAGCTCAATACCCTCAACGGCGTCACTGCCCGCGTGGTATGGGACAGCGCCGGCCGCGATATCGCCCGCGCCGAAATCAAATTCGACGAAGCGGTGACCGGCGTGAAGACCGGCGATCTGGTTAACGCGCTGAAGCAGGGCGAATACGCCATCTACTTCCGCGGCTATAAAGCGAATGAAGGCATTATCGAAGCCGATGTCCGCAGCGTTGACGCCCAGCAGCTGGCGGTAGTCGCCCGCCGTATCGCGGAAGTTCTGAACAAGGAGAAACAAGCATGAAACTGACCCCAAACTTTTACCGTGACCGCGTGTGCCTGAACGTCCTGGCGGGTAGCAAAGACAACGCCCGGGAAATCTACGACGCGGCGGAAGGTCATGTCCTGGTCGGCGTGCTCTCCAAAAACTACCCGGACGTCGCCAGCGCGGTGGCCGATATGCGCGACTACGCGAAGCTGATTGATAACGCCCTCTCCGTCGGGCTGGGCGCAGGGGATCCGAATCAGTCGGCGATGGTGAGCGAGATTTCGCGCCAGGTGCAGCCGCAGCACGTCAATCAGGTCTTCACCGGCGTGGCCACCAGCCGCGCGCTGCTCGGGCAGAACGAAACGGTGGTCAACGGCCTGGTCTCGCCCACCGGCACCCCGGGTATGGTGAAGATCTCCACCGGCCCGCTGAGCAGCGGCGCGGCGGATGGGATTGTGCCGCTGGAAACCGCCATCGCGCTGTTAAAAGATATGGGCGGCAGCTCCATCAAATACTTCCCGATGGGCGGCCTGAAGCACCGCGACGAGTTCGAGGCGGTGGCCAAAGCCTGCGCCGCGCACGATTTCTGGCTGGAGCCGACCGGCGGTATCGATCTGGAAAACTACAGCGAGATCCTGAAGATCGCCCTCGATGCCGGGGTGAGCAAAATCATCCCGCATATCTACAGCTCGATTATCGATAAGGCCAGCGGCAACACCCGCCCGGCCGATGTTCGCCAGCTGCTGGAGATGACCAAACAGTTAGTGAAGTAGTGGCCTTGCCCCTCACCCTCAAAGGGTGAGGGGCAGCTTATCGCACTGAACCATCAAGGAGTTGCTATGCCTGTCGCTCGTCATCTGCTTGTCGCTTCACTGTCCCTGTTTGCCGCCGCCGCCGCCGCGCAAACTCACTATGCCTGGGTAGGCACCTATAATCCCAATGGCGAAGGTCTGTACCGCTTTACCGTTGATAGCCAAACCGGCGCGCTACGTGACAGGACGCTGGTGAGCTCGTTGCCGAACGCCGCGCAGCTGACCGTCTCGCGCGATGGCAAGACGCTGTATGCCGCCAGCGAGGTGGAGAAAGGCGTGGTGCAGGCGTGGCGCATTGAGAAGAACGGCGAGCTGACCGCACTCAATCAGGTCGCCTCCGGCGGCGCCGGTCCGGTTTATCTCTCCCTGACGCCGAACGGTAAACAGCTGCTGGTGGCCAACTACGTCAGCGGCAGCATCGCCGTGCTACCGGTGAAAGAAGACGGTAGCCTGGGCGAGGCGGTGGACAGGCATCAGGATGAAGGCCCGGCAGGGGCCGAACGCCCGGCGGCGGCCGTCGAGGGCAGCTTCGCCATCAGCGATCACAATGGCCCGCACGCCCATATGATCGCCGCCGATCCCAGCGGGAAATTTGTTTACTCCACCGATCTGGGACTGGATCGGATCTATCAGTATCGGCTGGATAGCGCCAGCGGCAAGCTGACGCCGAACGATCCGCCGTTTATCGCCGCCTCGTCGCCGGGAGCCGGCCCGCGCCACTTCGTCTTCACGCCAAAGGGCGACGGTCTGTGGCTGATTAACGAGGAAGCGTCGACGCTGACCTTCTATCATCTGGATCAGCAAAGCGGTCTGCTGCGCGAAGGCAAAACCGTCTCCGCGCTGCCGAAAGAGTATAAGGGCACCAGCTTTGCCGCCGGCCTGGCGCTGAGCAACGACGGCAAACAGCTGTACGTCGCCAATCGTCTGCATAACAGCATCGCCCACTTTACGGTGCAGGCCGACGGCCGCCTGCGCCACCAGGAGGATATCTGGACGCGCGGAGATTACCCTCGCACGCTGACCCTGGATAATCAGGGGCAGTGGCTGTACGTCATGAACCAGCGTAGCGATAATATTACCCGCTTCAGCGTGGCGCCGAAGGATGGCAAATTGACCTTTGTCTCAGACTACACGCCGGTCGGCAGCCCATCGCAGATGGTGATTTCCGCCCAACCCTGAGCCGTAACCACAAGGAACTGACATGCGATTTCCCAACCAACGCTTAGCGCAACTCTTCACCCTGCTGCGGAATGAAACGCTGCCGCAGGATGAGCTGGCGCAACGCCTGTCGGTTTCCACTCGTACCGTGCGCGCCGATATTACCGCCCTGAATGCGCTACTGGCGCAGTATGGCGCGCAGTTTATCCTTAACCGCGGCAGCGGTTATCAGCTGAAAATTGATAACCCGGCGAGCTTTCAGGCGCTGGAGGAGACGGCGCCGAAGGCGCAGCATGTCCCGCGTACCGCCCAGGATCGCATCACTTTCCTGCTGGTGCGTTTTCTGACGTCGGCGTTCTCGATCAAGCTGGAAGACCTGGCGGATGAGTGGTTCGTCAGCCGCGCCACGCTGCAAAACGATATGGTCGAGGTGCGCGAGCGCTTCCAGCGCTATCAGCTAACCCTTGAAACCCGCCCGCGCCACGGCATGAAGCTGTTCGGTAGCGAGGTATCGGTTCGCGCCTGCCTCACCGACCTGCTGTGGGAGCTAACCCAGCAGGGCGGTATCGCGCCGCCGATCGGCGCCGAGGCCTTTGCAGAGGAGGTGCCTGCGCTGCTGGAGCCGGTGCTGCAGGAGACGCTCACGCGCCGCCATATTCGTCTCACCGACGTCGGCGAGCGCTTTATCTGCCTGTACGGGGCGGTGGTGGTGCGTCGCGTCAGCGAAGGCTACCCACTGGCGGATTTTAGTGCTGAAGATGTGGCGCAGAACGTCCGCGATGCCGCTCACGATCTGGCGGGAGAGCTACAGCGGCTGGCCGGAAAACCTTTATCGCCAGCGGAAGAAGAGTGGCTGTGCGTGCATATCGCCGCCCGTCAGGTACAGGAGGTGGACCCGGAAACCATCAGCGCCGACGATGACGAAGCGCTGGTCAACTACATCCTGCGCTACATCAACAGCCAGTATAACTACAACCTGCTGGACGATGCCCAGCTGCACGCCGATCTGCTGACCCACATAAAGACCATGATCACCCGCGTGCGCTACCAGATCATGATCCCCAATCCGCTGCTGGATAACATCAAACAGCACTACCCGATGGCCTGGGATATGACCCTCGCCGCGGTCTCCAGCTGGGGCAAATATACTCCGTACACCATCAGCGAAAACGAAATCGGCTTTCTGGTGCTGCATATCGGCGTCGGGCTGGAGCGCCACTACAACATCGGCTACCAGCGTCAGCCGCAGGTGCTGCTGGTGTGCGATACCAGCAATGCGATGGTGCGGATGATTGAGGCGATCCTGCAGCGCAAATATCCGCAGCTGGAGATCGCCGCCACTATTTCCCAGCGCGAATACGAACAGCGGGACGCGATCGAGGCGGATTTTGTTATCTCCACGGTGCGGATCAGCGAAAAAGACAAGCCGGTAGTGACCATCGCGCCGTTCCCCACTGACTATCAACTGGATCAGATCGGCAAGCTGGTGCTGGTGGACCGTACCCGTCCATGGATGCTGAATAAGTACTTCGATGCCGCCCACTTCCGGGTAGTCGATACGCCGATGGATCAGCAAACGCTGTTCGCCGAGCTGTGTCAGCAGCTGCTGGAGGAAGGCTTTGTTGACGCCGAGTTTCATGCTTCGGTGGTGGAGCGTGAAGCGATTGTCAGCACCATGCTCGGCGATGGCATTGCGCTGCCGCACTCCCTGGGGCTACTGGCGAAAAAGACGGTGGTCTATACCGTCATTGCCCCGCAGGGCATCGTCTGGGGTGATGAAACCGCCCATATCATCTTCCTGCTCGCTATCAGCAAGCGCGAGTATGAAGAGGCGATGGCGATCTACGATATTTTCGTGACTTTCCTGCGCGAGCGCGCCATGAGCCGCCTCGCCGCGACCCGCAGCTTCGATGAGTTTAAAACGGTGGCGATGGAGTGCGTCAGCCGGTTTTGAGAGGCGTTTTCCAGATTCGAGTGTAATTCAAATGTAATGCTATAATGCATTACAAAATATCCCTTTCTGGAGGCATAATGGCCACGCTCAACGTTCGACTGGACGATAAACTCAAAAAAGAGGCTTATGCCGTGCTGGAGAAACTCGATATGACGCCAACGGAGGCGGTGCGCCTGCTGTTTCAATACATTGCGGAAAATGGCCGCATGCCAGTGAAAAGTATGACTATCAGCGATAGCGAAGCGGCATTATTACGCACCGTCCGCGAGCGGCTGGAAAACCCGCAGCCGGAGGTGAAGGTGAGTCTGGATGACCTATGAACTGGCGTTTGATCCGCGTGCCTGGCGCGAATGGCAGAAGCTTGGCGAGACGATCAAAAAACAGTTCAAAAATAAGCTCCAGCAGGTTGTGCAGAATCCGCGAATTGCATCGGCCAGTCTGAGTGATTAACCGGATTGCTACAAAATCAAGCTTAAGGCGTCAGGTTATCGGTTGGTGTATCAAGTACGGGATAGTGTGGTGGTGGTTTACGTTATTGCCATTGGCAAAAGAGAGAAAGCGGCCGTTTATCATCAGGCGAATAAACGGCTCTAAACGCTATCGCAAATGATGTACCACCTGGTTGCTGCTGCCGCGCCAGATCAGCGCCGGGTCTTTTAAATCCTGCACAAACTTACCGTCGACCAGCACGTTGATCAGGTTCACCACCTGCATCTGCGCCTCATTCAGCTCATCCAGTTTATAGCCGGTCCAGACCCAGATATCTTTGCCGGGGCATTCGGCACGCACGCGCTGAACCAGTTTGAGGATCTCCGCGACGTTCTGCGGATGCAGCGGATCGCCGCCGGAGAGTGAAATCCCCTGGCGTTTGATGCGGGTATCGTTGAGATCGGCAATGATGCGGTCGGCCATCTCGGCGGTAAACGGCATGCCGGAGTTCACCCGCCAGGTGCTTTTGTTGTAGCAGCCGGGGCACTCATGGACGCAGCCGGAAACAAACAGGGTGCAGCGGGTGCCGGGGCCGTTGACAATATCTACCGGGTAGTATTGATGGTAATTCATTGTTTCCTCTTCTCATTTGCCGATGTAGCGGCGTTGGCTGCGCTCGCCCGGGTCACTTACTCCAGTAAGCTCCCCGGGACTTACTCGTTTGCCGCCTTGCTACAGCGCCAACTGATTTGAGGAAACCCACCTGGCTGTTTGGGATTCCCTCGTTTGCCGCCTTGCTCTGACGCTAATGGCTTTGCGAAAACGGAGGTGCTGTGCATTTGTAAAGGGAACGGCTCCCGGCGTCGCTGCGCTCGCCCGGGCTACGAAAAGCCGCATACGCGGTTGTAGCCCGGATAAGGCGCTTTGCGCCGCGATCCGGGAACGGCGCCTTAGTGGCCAAACGGCTACGGAGCCGGTCCCTTCTCCCCGTTGGGGAGAGGGGGGAGGGGCTAAACCAGCTGGAATTAACCGATCTGCCCGTTGCCCAGGTGCTTCACGCGGCGCTTCACTTCTTCCTGCTTGCCGGCGTTGAACGGACGCGCGTCCGGACTGCCGAGGTAGCCGCACACCCGACGGGTAACGGAAACGCGGGAGGCGTCGTGGTTACCGCATTTCGGGCAGGTAAAGCCCTTGCTGGTGCACTCGAACTCGCCGGTGAAACCGCACTCGTAGCACTCATCGATCGGCGTGTTAGTGCCGTAGTACGGCACATGCTGATAGCTGTAATCCCATACGTCTTCCAGCGCCTTCAGGTTGTGCTGGATGTTTGGGTATTCGCCGTAGCAAATGAAGCCCCCGTTAGCCAGCGGCGGATACGGCGCTTCAAAATCGATCTTGTCGTACGGGTTGACCTTCTTCTCCACGTCGAGGTGGAAGCTGTTGGTGTAGTAACCTTTGTCGGTCACGCCCTCCACCACGCCAAACTCGGCGGTGTCGAGACGGCAGAAGCGGTCGCACAGGTTTTCGCTCGGCGTGCTGTACAGGCTAAAGCCGTAGCCGGTCTCTTCTTTCCACAAATCGACGGCGTCGCGCAGGCGCTGGACGATGGCCACACCCTTCTCGCGCAGCGCCTCGCTGTCGTACATATGCTGGTTGCCGTACAGCGCATTGATAGTTTCATGGATACCGATATAGCCCAGCGAAATCGACGCCCGGCCGTTTTTAAAGATCTCGGCGACGTCGTCGTCGGCTTTCAGCCGTACGCCGCAGGCCCCTTCCATATAGAGGATCGGCGCCACGCGCGCTTTTACCCCTTCCAGGCGGGCAATGCGGGTCATCAGCGCTTTGCGCGCCAGCTGCAGGCGCTCGTCCAGCAGCGCCCAGAAGGCGGCTTCGTCGCCTTTCGCTTCCAGGGCGATGCGCGGCAGGTTGAGGCTGATGACGCCGAGGTTATTGCGCCCATCGTGTACCTGCTCGCCGTTCTCGTTTTCCCACACCCCGAGGAAGCTGCGGCAGCCCATCGGCGTTTTGAACGACCCGGTAACCTTCACCACCTGGTCGTAGTTGAGGATATCCGGGTACATGCGCTTGCTGGCGCACTCCAGCGCCAGCTGTTTGATGTCGTAGTTCGGGTCGCCGAACTTATGGTTCAGGCCGTCACGGATCGCGAACACCAGTTTCGGGAACACCGCGGTCTTACGGTTTTTACCGAGGCCGGCAATGCGGTTGCGCAGAATCGACTGCTGGATCAGCCGCGATTCCCAGCTGGTGCCGAGACCGAACCCGAAGGTGACGAACGGCGTCTGGCCGTTGGCGGTATGCAGCGTGTTAACCTCATACTCCAGCGACTGGAAGGCGTCGTAGCACTCTTTTTCGGTACGGGCGCGGGCATAGCCTTCGGCATCCGGGATCTGCCACTCTTCGGCGATTTTACGATGCTTGTTAAAGCTTTCGCTGACGAACGGCGCCAGCACTTCATCGATACGGTTGATGGTGGTGCCGCCGTAAATATGGCTGGCGACCTGGGCGATGATCTGCGCGGTCACCGCGGTGGCGGTAGAGATAGACTTCGGCGGCTCGATCTCCGCGTTGCCCATCTTAAAGCCCTGGGTCAGCATGCCTTTCAGGTCGATCAGCATGCAGTTAAACATCGGGAAGAAGGGCGAGTAATCGAGGTCATGATAGTGGATCATGCCGCGTTCGTGGGCCATCACCACATCGTGAGGCAGCAGGTGCTGTCGGGCGTAGTGCTTGGCGACGATACCGGCCAGCAGGTCGCGCTGGGTCGGGATGACTTTACTGTCCTTGTTGGCGTTTTCGTTGAGCAGCGCGGAGTTGGTCTGCTCGACGAGGCCGCGGATCTCCTGATTGAGGCGGCCGCGCTTCTCACGCTGGCTATCGCGGTCATGGCGATACTCAATGTAGGCGCGCGCCAGCTGCTTATAGGGGCCGGACATCAGCTGGTTTTCCACCGCGGTCTGGATCTCGTTGATGTCGACCTGGGCGCGGCCCTGCATTTGTTGGCTAACGACTTCTGCGACGGTGGCGCAATAGTCTGCGTCATCGACTCCCGCTGCTTTAGCTGCACGCAGAATTGCTTCCTGAATGCGCTCTGACTTGAACGGCACTTTACAGCCATCACGTTTCATCACATGCGGTGTCATGATCACTCCATATATAGAACAGGTTATCCACAGAGGCGGAGGTTATCCCGAAGGCGCTGTACGCTACGGCTCGTGCTGTTTGCCTTCAGATCCGGCCCGTTTTATCCACATCTCATCACCGCCAGACATCGACAAGATATGGTGACATAATAGACGATTAATACAACATGTAGGGCCGGGGCGCATTTTAAGTTCTATATGTAGTGATTTGCATCAAAGATGTTTGCGATTTTATTGACCCAGAACAAGGTAAAAAGGTGAGAGTACGGATGATGGGCGCTGGCGATAAATGTAAATTTATCTGGCTGGAAAATAAGCAAAAATGCCTGGCGTTCGCCACCGGCGCCAGGCATGACCTTCTCATTTCGGGAGGGCAGGGGACACCTTACGCCTGCAGCCACCATACCGCTTCGAACGGCCGCAGCGTCAGCCCGGTCGGGCGCGGGGTGGTCTCGGCATAGTTGCTGATGATCATCTTCCACTCGCCCGGGGCGTCCTCAGGCTGCCAGGCCTGCAGGTCGCGGCTCAGGTTGGCGGCGACCACCAGCGTTTGTCCCTGCCACTGACGGCGATAGCACCACAGCGACGGATGGTCAGGCAGGAGATCCTGATAATCGCCCCAGGTCAGCAGCGGCAGGGTTTTACGCAGCGTAATCAGCTGCTGATAGGCATAAAACACCGAATCAGGGTCCGCCAGCGCCGCCTCGACGTTGATCTCCCGGTAGTTATCGCCAAGGCCGATCCACGGTTCGCCATCGCTAAAGCCACCGTTCTCGCCACCATGCCACGGCATCGGCGTGCGGCTGTTGTCGCGCGACTTGCTGGCAAGGATCGCCAGCAGTTCGTCCGGACTTTGCCCCTGCGCCGCACGTTCGATAAACATATTGTGGCTCTCGACGTCGCGATAATCGCTGATGCTGTTGAAGTGCGGATTGGTCATACCGATCTCTTCGCCCTGATAAATATAGGGCGTGCCCTGCATGCCGTGCAGCACCATCGCCAGCATCTTCGCCGCCGGCACCCGGTACTCGCCTTCGTCGCCAAAGCGCGAGACGATGCGCGGCTGATCGTGATTACACCAGAACAGCGCGTTCCACGCCCGGTTGTGCATCCCCTGCTGCCAGTGGCGGAACAGCGCCTTCAGCGCCACATAGTCCGGGCGGGCGAGGGTCCACTTCTCCCCACCGGGATAATCGACTTTTAAATGGTGGAAGTTAAAGGTCATCGACAGCTCGCGGCCGTCCAGCGCGGCGTACTGCTGGCAGTGTTCCAGCGAGGTGGAAGACATCTCGCCGACGGTCATCAGATGACGCGGCGTGAAGACATCGCGGCTCATCTCCTGCAGGAACTCATGCACCCGCGGGCCGTCGGTGTAGAAGCGGCGACCATCCCCGTCCGCATCGCAGGGAAAGGCCTGATCTTTCGAGATCAGGTTGACCACGTCGAGGCGCAGGCCGTCGACGCCGCGGTCGGCCCAGAATTCGCAGACCTTTTTCAGCTCGGCGCGCACCGCCGGGTTCTCCCAGTTGAGATCCGCCTGCTCAATAGCGAACAGGTGCAGATAATACTGACCGCTGTCGGCATGCCACTGCCAGGCGTTGCCGCCAAACTTGGAGCGCCAGTTGTTCGGCAGGGCGTCCGGTTCGCCGTCGCGCCAGATATAGAACTGACGGTAGGGGCTCTCCTTATTCAGCGACTGACGGAACCACTCGTGTTCGGTCGAGGTATGGTTCAGCACCATATCCAGCACGATGCGGATCCCGCGGGCCTTCGCTTCCGCCACCAGGGCGTCAAAATCGGCCATCGTGCCGTAGGAGGGATCGATGGCGGTGTAGTTTGCCACGTCGTAGCCGTTATCCACCTGCGGTGAAACGTAGAACGGCGTCAGCCAGATGGCGTCGACCCCAAGCTTTTGCAGATAGTCGAGGCGGGAGGTGACGCCGCGCAGGTCGCCGGTGCCGCTGCCGGTGGTATCCTGAAAACTCTTCGGATAGATTTGATAAATAACGCCGTTTTGCCACCAGTGGGGGAGATGATTCATAGTACTTTCCTGCTGCAACGAGGGGCGCCAAAGGCGCCCCGAAAGAAGAAGTTAGACAATCTGCAAGGTGCCCTGACGGTACTTGCGCTGATACACCACGGTGGTGAGGATAATCGGCACCACCACCGCGATGGCCATCGCCATGGCGTACACCTGCCAGTAGCTCGGCTGGATGGAGAGGATCCCCGGCAGGCCGCCGACGCCGATGCCGTTCGCCAGCACGCCGTTCAGGCCGCACAGCAGGCCGGCGAGGCCGGAGCCGATCATCGCGCACAGCATTGGGAAGCGGTACTTCAGGTTGATACCGTACATTGCCGGCTCGGTGACCCCGAGATAGGCGGAGATCGCCGCCGGTACTGAGATTTCACGTTCATTCTGCTTGCGGCTGGCGATGATGATGCCGACCACCGCCGACGCCTGGGCAATGTTGGACAGCGCAATCAGCGGCCACACCGGGGTCCCGCCCATGCTCTGGATCATCTGCATATCGATGGCGAGGGTGGTCTGATGGACGCCGGTAATCACCAGCGGCGCGTAGAGGAAGCCAAACAGCGCGGCGCCGATCGGCGCGAAGCTGCCGGTTAACAGATGGCGCACTGCGAAGGCCACGCCGTCGCCGATCAGGCGGCCGAACGGACCGATAATGGCATGCGCGAGGAATACCGCGAGGATCAGCGAGCAGACCGGCACAATGACCAGATAGAGGTAGTCAGGCACAATGCGCTTGAGGCGCGTCTCGATAAAGCCTAAGGTCAGGCCCGCCAGCAGGGCCGGGATGACCTGCGCCTGGTAGCCGACTTTAGCAATGGTAAACAGGCCGAAGTTCCACACCTCCGGCACCTGCTGGCCGAGGAGATAGGCGTTCATCAGCTGCGGAGACACCAGGGTCACGCCCAGGACGATCCCAAGGATCGGCGTACCGCCCATCTTCTTCACCGCCGACCAGCAGATCCCCACCGGCAGATAGAAGAAGATCGCCTCGCCAATCAGCCACAGGAAGTCATAGATGGTTTTCAGCGACGGGTGCATCTGGGCCAGCGTCTGGCCGTTGCTCATGGGTAAGTCGCCGATGACGTTGCGGAAACCAAGGATCAGACCGCCGCTGATCAGCGCCGGCAGCAGCGGGAAGAAGATCTCGGCGAAGTGCGAGATCAGCTGTTCATGCCACTTCATATTTTGCCGCGCGGCCTGTTTGACCTGCTCTTTATCGGCGGAAGTCTGACCGGTGGTCGCCAGCAGGGCCTTGTAGTAATCACCCACCTCGGTGCCGATGACCACCTGGAACTGACCGGCGTTAGTGAAGCATCCCTTCACCATGCGCAGCTGCTCAATCTCTTTTGGTCTGGCGATGGCCGGGTCGTTCAGCACAAAGCGCAAACGGGTAATACAGTGGCTGACGGTGGCGATATTGCCGCGCCCGCCGACCAGTTCGATCAGTTTATCGATGTCCTGCTGGTTTACTTTGCTCATGATGAAGCCTCAAAAACAGAGGGGAGAGATGCCGTTTTTACCTTGAGGGCATCCTAACCGTTCCGCTTGATTTGCAAAATGGGAACGTTCCCGAAACCCGGCGACGATCACATAAATCGCCCGAACGAGATTAATTGAGGGCGGCGGGAATGACGATCTGGCGGGGATCGACGCTGCCGGCGATCTGCTCGATCAACTGCCGGGCGGCCCGGCGTCCGGACTCGGCATAGCCAGGATCGACGGTCAATATTTCCGGGTGGAGAAACTTCATCAGCGGCGTGCTGCCGACGCTGGCGAGCTGCAGCGCATCGCGGCCCTGCTGCTGGAGATATTTGCTGGCGCCGAGGGCGAGGGTATCGGTGGCGCAGACCAGGGCGCTGGTCTCGGCCGTCAGCACGCTGGCGACGGTGTCATACCCCTGCTTCATGCCCAGCCCCGGCAGGGCGGCGGTGGGCGTCAGGCGATGCTTTTTACAGAAGGCGAGGTAGGCGAGATGGCGGCGTTCGCCGGTGGTGACGTCGCTGTGCGGTACGCCAAGGAAGCTGATGTGGCGATGTCCGCGCTCGTAGAGCCGCTGCATCAGCAGCGTGATGGCCCCCTCGTCGTCATAGCACACCGAGGCGAAGCCGGGGGCGTCGCGGGCCATCAGCACCAGGGTGTCGCGCCAGGGAGCGAGCATCGCCTCGTCGATGCCGGTAAAACCGAACAGCACCACGCCGTCAATATTACGCCGGGCGAGCATGCCGAGATGCTCCTCCACCAGCCCAGGGGAGAACTGACTCTCCATCATAATCGGGTCGTAACCCTGCTCATAAAAGGCGGGCAGCATGGTCTGCACGGCGAGGTTTTCCGACAGCGAATCGAGACGGGTGACGATAATCGCCACCACTTTATCGCTCTGGCCGCGCATGGCGCGGGCGGAGCGGGAGGGCGAGAAACCGTGCTGCTGCATCACCGCTTCGACGCGCTCGCGGGTCCGTTCGCTGACCCCGCTCTCGTTGTTGAGGACGCGGGATACCGTTGATTTCCCTACGCCGCTTAAGCGCGCGATATCTTTGATGGTCAGCCGGTTCTGCATGCGGAATTCTCGTCAGGGTGGGTAGAAGTGAGCCTAATGCTACTCAACCAAACCGCAATGAGCAAAGTCTGGTTTACGTTCGGTTTAGTTGCGCGGGTTTATCATCGCCATTATTGCCACACAATCCTCAACGAGGGCGCTATAATCCGCGCCGTTTATATTCAATTACCGGAGATAGTTATGGACCCCGATCCCACTCCTCATCCTCGATGGAGCAACCTTTCTTTCCGGTAAGCCTGTTTAACACTGCTTTACCGGAAAGCGTAAAGCAGTGACGTCCTTGATGTCCCTGCCATAAAAATAACATGCCTGACAGGTAGGTTTTGCTACGCCCGTCGGCAACGCTGCGTTCGCTTGCGCGAGCGCGGAGGGACTGTTTATGCTGAAAAATTATACCCGGCAGCTGTTCGCACAGCTTAGCCGCCATCTGCCACGCCGTTTAGTCCAGCGCGATCCGCTGCCGGACGCCCGCCATCTGGCGAGCGGCCCCATTCCTGAGTCGCTGGGCAAACAGTGCCTGGACGTGGCGGCGATGGACGACCAGGAGATCTGGCGCGCCTTTGACAGCCACCCTGAAGGGCTCAATGAAGGCGAAGTGGCGGCGAAAATCCTCAAACACGGCGACAACCAGATCCCGGCGCAGAAGCCCTCGCCGTGGTGGGTGCATCTGTGGACCTGCTACCGCAACCCGTTCAATCTGCTGCTGACGGTGCTCGGCATCGTCTCCTATTCCACCGAAGATCTGTTCGCCGCCGGGGTGATCGCCCTGATGGTGGGGATCTCGACGCTGCTCAACTTCATCCAGGAGGCGCGCTCGACCAAAGCGGCGGATGCGCTGAAGGCGATGGTGAGCAATACCGCCACCGTGCTGCGGGTGGTCAACGAGCAGGGGGAGAGCCGCTGGCTGGAGCTGCCTATCGACCAGCTGGTGCCGGGCGACATCATCCGGCTGTCGGCGGGGGACATGATCCCGGCGGACCTGCGTATCCTGCAGGCGCGGGATCTGTTCGTCGCCCAGGCCTCGCTGACCGGCGAATCGCTGCCGGTGGAGAAAGTGGCCCACAGCCGCGATCCGCTGCAGCAGAACCCGCTGGAGTGCGACACCCTGTGCTTTATGGGCACCAACGTGGTGAGCGGCTCGGCGCAAGCCATCGTCTTCGCCACCGGCGGCCACACCTGGTTTGGTCAACTGGCCGGCCGCGTCAGCGAGCAGGAGAGCGAGCCGAACGCCTTCCAGAAAGGCATCAGCCGGGTGAGTATGCTGCTGATCCGCTTTATGCTGGTGATGGCCCCGGTGGTGCTGCTGATCAATGGCTATACCAAAGGCGACTGGTGGGAGGCGGCGCTGTTCGCGCTGTCGGTGGCGGTCGGCCTGACGCCGGAGATGCTGCCGATGATCGTCACCTCGACGCTGGCGCGCGGGGCGGTAAAGCTGTCGAAGCAAAAGGTCATCGTGAAGCACCTCGACGCCATTCAGAACTTTGGCGCGATGGACATCCTCTGCACCGATAAAACCGGCACCCTGACTCAGGATAAGATTGTGCTGGAGAACCATACCGACGTCTCCGGCAAGGTCAGCGAGCGCGTACTGCATGCCGCCTGGCTGAACAGCCACTACCAGACCGGGTTGAAAAATCTGCTCGACACCGCGGTGCTGGAGGGCGTTGAACTGGAGGCCGCCCGCGGGCTGGCGGCGCGCTGGCAGAAAGTGGATGAGATCCCCTTCGATTTCGAACGCCGCCGCATGTCGGTGGTGGTGAAAGAGGAGGACGCCGCGCATCAGCTGATCTGCAAAGGGGCGCTGCAGGAGATCCTCAACGTCTCAACCCAGGTGCGCTACAACGGCGATATCGTGCCGCTGGACGACACCATGCTGCGCCGCATTCGCCGGGTCACTGACACCCTCAACCGGCAGGGGCTGCGGGTGGTGGCGGTGGCGACCAGGTACCTGCCGGCCCGCGAAGGCGACTACCAGCGCGCCGATGAGTCGGACCTGATCCTTGAAGGCTACATCGCCTTCCTCGATCCGCCGAAAGAGACCACCGCCCCGGCGCTGAAAGCGTTAAAAGCCAGCGGCATCACGGTGAAGATCCTCACCGGCGACAGCGAGCTGGTGGCGGCGAAGGTGTGCCATGAAGTGGGGCTGGATGCCGGCGAAGTGGTGATTGGCAGCCAGATTGAAGCCATGAGCGACGACGAGCTGGCGGCGCTGGCGAAAC
The DNA here is from genome assembly GCF_059759695.1 of Klebsiella sp. M041. Taxonomy (NCBI): domain Bacteria; kingdom Pseudomonadati; phylum Pseudomonadota; class Gammaproteobacteria; order Enterobacterales; family Enterobacteriaceae; genus Klebsiella; species Klebsiella sp. M041. The sequence goes on along the minus strand of NZ_JCAXWU010000014.1, from coordinate 41,214 downwards.
GCACCACGCTCTTCGCCCGCCTGGCGCCGCTGCATAAGGAGCGCATCGTGACGCTGCTGAAACGCGAAGGCCACGTGGTGGGCTTTATGGGCGACGGCATCAACGACGCCCCGGCGCTGCGCGCGGCGGACATCGGCATCTCGGTCGACGGCGCGGTGGATATCGCCCGCGAGGCGGCGGATATCATTCTGCTGGAGAAAAGCCTGATGGTGCTGGAGGAGGGGGTGATCGAAGGCCGCCGCACTTTCGCCAACATGCTTAAGTACATCAAAATGACCGCCAGCTCCAACTTCGGCAATGTCTTCAGCGTGCTGGTGGCCAGCGCCTTCCTGCCGTTTCTGCCGATGCTGCCGCTGCACCTGTTGATTCAGAACCTGCTGTACGATGTCTCCCAGGTGGCGATCCCGTTCGATAATGTCGACGATGAACAGATCCGCAAGCCGCAGCGCTGGAACCCGGCCGACCTCGGACGCTTTATGGTCTTCTTCGGCCCGATCAGCTCGATTTTCGACATCCTCACCTTCGGCCTGATGTGGTGGGTGTTCCACGCCAATACCGTGGAGATGCAGACCCTGTTCCAGTCCGGCTGGTTTATTGAAGGGCTGTTGTCGCAAACGCTGATCGTGCACATGATCCGCACCCGGCGCATTCCGTTCGTCCAGAGCCGCGCCGCCTGGCCGCTGTTCGCCATGACCCTGGTGGTGATGGCGGTGGGGATCGCGCTGCCGTTCTCGCCGCTGGCGGGCTATCTGCAGCTGCAGGCCCTGCCGCTGAGCTACTTCCCATGGCTGGTGGCGATCCTGGCGGGCTATATGGTGTTGACCCAAACGGTCAAAGGCTTCTACAGCCGCCGCTACGGCTGGCAGTGAGGGGAAGGTCTGCGGATGACCCACGTAAAAAAGGCAGCCTGCGGGCTGCCTTTTTTCATGCCGGAGTTCGCGATCAGCGACGCACGGCGATGGCTTCGATCTCGATCTTCACGTCTTTCGGCAGACGCGCCACTTCAACGCAGGAGCGCGCCGGGAAGGTGGCGTTGTGCTCAGTGAAGAACGCTTCGTATGTGGCGTTAACGGTAGCGAAATCGTTGAGATCTTTGACGAAAACGGTGGTCTTGACGATATCGCCGACGGTGAGGCCTGCGGCTTCAACGATGGCTTTCACGTTGTTCAGCGACTGGCGCGCCTGCGCGGATACGTCTTCCGGAACGCTGCCGGTTTTCGGGTCGACCGGGATCTGGCCAGAGGTGATGATCATGCTGCCCAGGTCAACGCCCTGAACGTAGGGGCCAATCGCTGCTGGTGCATTTTCCGTCGCAATAGTTTTGCTCATGTTATCTCCAGATGAACTGAGTAATGTTACGCAAAATCATTCAGGTGGCCGCCAGGCGGTAAGCGCTGTGCCGCCGGGCGCAGACGCCGCCTGAAGGACGAAGCGTAGGGTGGTAGCCATTATAGGGAGGCCTACCACCAATACCAACCGCATTTAGTTGGCCAGCACCACATAATGAGAAAACTCTTTTTCGCAGTATTTACATTTGAGTGCGATGTCATCAGCGCGTTTTTTCACTGCAAAACTGGAAGAAACCGGTTCGGCGTGGCTGATACAGTTGCTGTTCGGGCACACCAGCACGCTGTCGATGCGATCCGGCAGGCTCGGGCGGGATTTGCCCACCACTTCGTAATCATCAATGCGGTTTACCGTCGCCTGCGGGGCGTACAGCGACAGCTGGTTAACCTGCTCGTCGGTCAGGAAGGTGTTCTCGATTTTAATCAAATCTTTGCGGCCCATCTCGCCGGAGGGCAGGTTCAGGCCGATGGTGATGCGCTGGTCGGTTTCGGTCAGTTTGAACAGGGTGAGCAGCTTAAAGCCGACCTGCGCCGGAATGTGGTCGATCACGGTGCCGCGTTTGATCGCTTCTACCTGCAGTTTATTGTCGTGTGTCATCTCTCATTTCCCCTTACAGTGCCAGCTCGCTATTCAGTACCAGTGCCAGTAACGCCTGGCGGGCGAAGATGCCGTTACCGGCCTGCTGGAAGTACCAGGCGTGCGGCGTTTTATCGACATCGGTGGTGATTTCGTCAATGCGCGGCAGCGGGTGCAGCACCTTCATATTGGCGCGTGCCCCTTCGAGGTCGGCGGCGCGCAGGACGAACTGCGCTTTGACGTTGGCGTATTCCGACGGATCCAGACGCTCTTTCTGCACGCGGGTCATGTAGAGAATATCCACTTCCGCCATCACGTCGTCGATGGCGCTATGCAGGCTCCAGGCGATACCTTTTTCATCCAGCATATCGAGGATGTACTGCGGCATGGCCAGCGCGTCCGGGGCGATAAAGTAGAAGCGGTTGCCGCTGAATTTGGCCAGCGCCTGGGTCAGGGAGTGGACGGTACGGCCATACTTCAGATCGCCGACCATCGCCACGTTGAGGTTTTCGAGGCGGCCCTGGGTCTCCTGAATGGTGAACAGGTCGAGCAGGGTCTGGGTCGGGTGCTGGTTGGCGCCGTCGCCGGCGTTCAGTACCGGCACGCCGCCGGAGAATTCGGTCGCCAGACGGGCGGCGCCCTCCTGCGGATGACGCATCACGATGGCGTCAACGTAGGTGCTGATGACGGAGATGGTATCCGCCAGCGTTTCCCCTTTTTTGCCCAGCGAGGTGTTGGCGCTGTCGGAGAAGCCGACCACGCTGGCCCCCAGGCGGTGCATCGAGGTTTCAAAAGAGAGGCGGGTGCGGGTCGAGGCTTCAAAGAAACAGCTGGCGATAACCTTATGCTTCAGCAGCTCGGGTTGTGGATTAGCTTTCAGCTTTGCCGCCGTCGCCAGCACCAGTTCGAGGTCTTCGCGGCTGAGATCGTTTATGGAAATGATATGTTTTTGATATAGCGGGTTAGCCATGCTTATCTCCTGACGCCTGGGCAAAAAAAAAGCCCCTTAAATAAGGGGCTTCGGGAATCCAATGAGCAACGGAAAGAAAAACGGCAGGCCAGCGTCTGCATTGAGACGCGCTAAGACAGAATGTCGTACGCAATTGGCCATGCTTCCTCCCGGCAAAACGACTGGCATTATACGCAGACCGTTATGACGATCAAGCGATTCATTCACAAACAGGTAATCGTTTGCCTGCAGAAAAGTGCGCCAGCGCAAAGAACCGTGAAACTGCACTGGTATGGCAGCGACGATGGGGGTATAAAACGCAAAAATGAAATGTTGTTTTATATTCGAGGTAAGCGATGATTATTGGCAATATCCACCATCTGCAGCCATGGCTGCCTGCCGCGCTGCGCGAGGCTATCGAACACGTTATCGCCCATGTCAGCGAGGCGACGCCGCTGGGTAAACATGATATCGACGGCAACAACCTGTTTTATCTGATTTCCGAGGACACCACCGAGCCGCAGGCCGCGCGTCGCGCGGAATATCATGCCCGCTATCTCGATATCCAGATTGTGCTCCGCGGCAGCGAGGGGATGACCTTCAGCACCCTGCCGGCAGGAGAGCCGCAGACCGACTGGCTGGCGGAGAAAGACATCGCTTTCCTGGCGGAGGGGGCGCAGGAGCAAACGGTGATTCTTAACGAAGGGGACTTTGTGGTGTTTTATCCCGGCGAAGTGCATAAACCGCTGTGCACCGTGGGCGCCCCGGCGAAGGTGCGCAAAGCGGTGGTGAAGATGCTGATGGCGTGACAAAGCGTCCTGACGAGCGGTATCCCGGATACGCGCCAAGCGATCCGGGATTTGACGGCGAGCGAAGGACTATTTGCTCAGCGTCGCCACCATCACCGCTTTGATGGTGTGCATCCGGTTTTCCGCCTGGTCGAAGACCACGCTTGCCGCCGACTCAAACACCTCGTCAGTCACCTCCATGCCGCCGTGCAGGCCGTATTCGGCAGCCATCTGTTTGCCCAGCGTGGTCTGGTCATCATGGAACGCTGGCAGGCAGTGGAGGAATTTGACCTGCGGGTTGCCGGTCAGCGCCAGCATCGCACTGTTAACCTGATAGTCGCGCAGCAGGGCGATACGTTCGGCCCATTTTTCCTTCGCCTCGCCCATTGAGACCCAGACGTCGGTATAGATAAAATCGGCGCCTTGCACCCCCGCGGCGATATCTTCCGTCAGGGTGATGTTACCGCCCTGCTGTTTCGCCAGCGCGGTACAGGTTTCCACCAGCGCGGCCTCCGGCCAGCAGGCCGAGGGCGCCACCAGGCGCAGATCCAGACCGGTCAGCGCCGCGGCTTCCAGCATCGAATTACCCATGTTGTTGCGCGCGTCGCCGGCGTAGACCAGCGTCATCTGGTTAAAGGCTTTGCCCGGCAGGTGCTCTTTCATGGTCAGCAGGTCCGCCAGCAGCTGGGTAGGGTGGAACTCGTTGGTGAGGCCGTTCCACACTGGCACGCCGGCGTATTGCGCCAGGGTCTCCACCACTTCCTGGCCGTGGCCGCGGTACTGAATGCCGTCGTACATCCGTCCGAGCACGCGGGCGGTGTCCTTGATCGACTCTTTATGGCCAATCTGGCTGCCGCTGGGCCCCAGGTAGGTCACGCGGGCGCCCTGATCGTATGCGGCAACTTCGAAAGAGCATCGTGTACGGGTTGAGTCTTTTTCGAAGATGAGCGCGATGTTTTTCCCTGCCAGTTTCTGGACTTCGATACCGTTTTTCTTATCGGCTTTCAGCTTTGCCGCCAGCTCGAGCAGGGCGGTGATTTCTGCAGGCGTAAAATCGAGTAACTTTAAAAAATGCTTCTGGTAAAACGCAGACATGGTTCCCTCACCTGGCATAGGCCACTAATTGAATTAAAATTCAATTTATATGTATGAATATTCATTTGCAAGTCTGTGATCGAAATCTTTCACTGAGAAGTGGAGGCAATGACGGCGGTATGTGACAATAGGGATAACTGCCGCACATTATGAGGAACGAGCCATGGCAAACCCGGAACACCTGGAAGAACAGCGTGAAGAGACGCGTCTGATTATCGAAGAGCTGCTGGAAGATGGCAGCGATCCGGACGCACTGTACACGATTGAGCATCACCTCTCTGCAGACGATTTCGAAACCCTGGAGAAAGTGGCGGTGGAAGCGTTTAAGCTGGGCTACGAAGTGACCGAGCCCGAAGAGCTGGAAGTGGAAGAGGGTGAAGTGGTCATCTGCTGCGATATTCTGAGCGAATGCGCCCTGAACGCAGAACTGATCGATGCCCAGGTGGAACAGCTGATGACGCTGGCAGAAAAATTTGACGTCGAGTATGACGGTTGGGGCACCTACTATGAGGACCCGAACGGTGAAGAAGACGGCGAGGATGACGAAGATTTTGTCGATGAAGACGACGATGGTGTTCGTCACTAAGTCGCAGAAGATGTAGATGATACGGCGGCGCCAGCCGCCGTATAGCAAGGAACCTCCATGGATTACCCGCAGATACTCTCCCCGATTATCAACTTCCTGCACTGCCCGACGCCGCAGGCGTGGATTGACGAAGCCCGCAAGCCGGAAAACCTGCCGCTGCTGCTGACCGACCATATGGTGTGCGAACTGAAAGCGGCGCAGAACGCCATGCTGCTGGTGCGTCGCTACGTCGCGGATAAAGCCGACGCCGACGAGCTGCTGGCCTGCCTGAAGCCGTATGAAGACTTCACCTACCGCCGGGGGCCAGAGCCGGATTTTGTCGCCCTGCATAAGCGGATCAACAAAAGCGCCATGCCGCAGACCGACGACCCGTGGGGCCGTCAACTGCTGGACAGCATGATTTTGCTGATTAAAGAGGAGCTGCATCACTTCTGGCAGGTGCGGGAGATGATGCTGGCGCGCGATATCCCCTACGTCAAAATCACCGCCAGCAACTATGCCCGCGGCATGCGACGGGAGGTGCGCTCACATGAGCCGGTGATGCTGATCGATAAGCTTATCTGCGGCGCCTATATCGAGGCCCGCTCCTGCGAGCGCTTTGCGGCGCTGGCGCCGTGGCTGGACGACGATCTGCAGAAGTTCTATCTGTCGCTGCTGCGCTCGGAAGCGCGTCACTATCAGGACTACCTGGATCTGGCGCAGAAGATTGCCGGAGAAGATATCAGCGAACGGGTCCGCCAGCTCGGCGAGGCGGAAGCGGCGCTGATCCTTCGTCCGGAGGCCGAGTTCCGCTTTCACAGCGGCGTGCCGGCGGCGGCGTAGCCCACGCTGTTCGGCTCCCGTCGCCCCGGTCGCCACTCACGCCGGCAGTCTCAGTAGCCATGGGGGGAGAGATAGCGTTGAGAGCTTCAGCTCGCCATGGTACGGGCCGTAGGTCGGGTAAGGCGTTAGCCGCCACCCGACAAAAAAACGGCACCGCGAGCACGGGTAAGGTGCAAGCGGTGCCATCCGGGACATACCCCGGCTCGCGCTACGCTTAGCCGGGCTACCGGGGAGGCCCAGGGTAGTGATTCGTTACAGCGTTTTCAACATCCGCACTTCGCAGTCCACGTGGCCGGTACAGCCCAGCGGACCGTCAATATGTTCGAAGCCAAGATGCTCATATAAGCCGATCGCCTCCGTCAGGAAGGCGGTGGTTTCCAGATAGCAGCGTTTAAACCCTTGCTCGCGGGCGTAGTCCAGCGCCAGCAGCGCCAGCTTCTTCGCCAGCCCCTGGCCGCGGGCGCTGGTCATGAAATACATTTTCTGCAGCTCGCAGATATCCGGCTCGCTGCAGGCGAGCGGCGCGACGCCGCCGCCGCCAACCACTTCACCCTCTTTCTCCACCACCCAGTATGCGGAGCCCGGCTGGCTGTACAGCTCATACAGTTCATCGAGATTCGGGTCGGCGACCGTATAGCCTTTATCGGCGGTCAGGCCATATTCTGCGGATACCTGGCGGATGACGGCCGCTATCGCAGCGTTATCCTGTACCGCGATACGGCGTAAAGTAAAGGTCTGTGGCGCGGCAAGATTCATAGAATCACTCAATTTTAGCTTAAATAACCATATATTTCTTTAATACCATTATTCGTTTACAGGCGCAAGGTGCGCGTGAAATGTATTGCCGGGAAAATTCAAAATAATATATTCTGCTCGCTTAATGCCGATGCGCATTATTTATTATTTTTATATATGGTTTAAAGTACAAGGACGACTTTTTTATGAGTATGATTTCAGGGCAATTGCAGCGTTCTGGCCATTCTTTTGTTTTTCATGGTCAGGCCGGGCGCTATTTTATTATTTGTCTGGTTAATATTATTTTTTCTGTAATAACTTGTGGGTTATTTATTCCATGGGCATGGGTACGGAGTCGCCGTTATCTTTGTGAGAATATGGAGGTTAATGGCGCCCGCTTTGCCTATCACGGGCGCGGTATCACGATTTTACTCAGCTGGCTATTGATATTTGTCGTGCTGGTTTTACTCAGCTTAGCGCTTGCCATTTTCTCTCCCGGTAGCGAAGGGCTGGAGACGCTGGCATTTCTTATCCTGCTGCCGGTAATGATAATTAAGGGGTTAAGCTACCATGCGACGATGACCTCTTTCGCGAATATTCGCTTTGGGGTTCAGTGTCATCTGCTGCGCGGATGGTGGATTATGCTCGGCTTACCTTTGCTGATATACGTGCTAACAGCGGTGGTGTTCGCCATGCTGGGAAGTCGGCTCTTTTACAATGGCCTAAATAGCATGCTGCTGGGGATCGTTGTTCTGCTTTTGCTGGCGCTAGTTATTATGGCAATAACCAGCGGTGTGGTTTACAGCCACTGGCTTGATCTCATCGGCAAAGGCGCAACCTTAGGCAAAAATAAATTTAATATTTATGTGAGTACTAAGCGTTGTGTGGTGATTTTTTTATGGGCAACGGCGATTTTGTTGCCGTTTATCATCATTTTTATTGGCTTTTTATTTTCCGCATTCGCTCAACTGCTGACGGGCTGTATGTTTGGTCTGTGCAGTGAAGGTTCGGCACTGTTTATGGCATTGCGACATCTTGGGGCGATATTAGGGGGATATATATTCCTCACTATCGGTATCGTGTTATCCATGGCATACCTTCGTGTGGCTTTACGTAATCACGCGATGAATAACCTGGTGCTGGGGGACAGCGTTCATTTTCGTTCCACCCTGACGTTTTTCGGTCTTGCTCCGCGTTTACTGGCGTTGACGTTTCTCACGCCGCTGACGCTGGGGCTGGCCTATCCCTGGTTCAAGATTGATTTGCTACGCTATATTGCTGAAAACACGACGATGGTCGGTGAGTTCGATTCGCTCGATCTGCAGCCGGCGGCACCACCGCAGCCGACGGTATCTGACAAACTATGCGGCGGTTTTTTTCCGATGCTGCCGTTCCTGTAATGTAAAAAGGCCGGAGCAAGCTCCGGCCTTTTTTCTATCGCGAGCAATTACAGCGCGGCGATCACCGCCTGCTGCTCAATCAGCTTCGCTTTCGCTTCCGCGTAGCCTTCCAGCTTCTCGCGCTCTTTGGCGATCACCGCTTCCGGCGCGCGGGCGACAAAGCCTTCGTTAGCCAGCTTGCTTTCGATGCGGCCAATTTCGCCTTCGATTTTGGCCACTTCTTTCGCCAGACGCGCCAGCTCATCTTCTTTGTTGATGAGGCCCGCCATCGGGATCAGCAGCTCGGCGCCGTCGACGATCTTGGTCACGGAGACCGGACCTTTATCATCGGCAGGCAGCACGGTAATGCTTTCCAGACGCGCCAGATTCAGCAGGAAGCTGCGGTTGTCGTTCACGCGACGCTCGGCCTCTTTGCTGCAGCCGCGCAGCAGCAGTTCCAGCGGTTTGCCCGGGGCGATGTTCATTTCCGCACGGATGTTACGTACGGCGACGATCGCCTGCTTCAGCCATTCGGTGTCGGCCAGCGCCGCGTCATCCACCTGAGAGGCATCATACTGCGGGAACGGCTGCAGCATGATGGTGTCGGCGGTGATCCCGCAGATGGCCTTCACGCGCTGCCAGATGGTCTCGGTGATGAACGGAATGATCGGATGCGCCAGGCGCAGCAGGCCTTCCAGCACGGTCACCAGCGTATGGCGAGTGCCGCGCAGTTCCGCTTCGCTGCCGCCGTTCATCACCGGCTTGGTCAGTTCCAGGTACCAGTCGCAGAACTGGTTCCAGGTGAACTCGTACAGGATGCCGGCGGCGATATCGAAGCGGAAGTTATCCAGCGCTTCGCGATACGCTTTGACGGTGTGGTTGAATTCCGCGAGGATCCAGCGGTCGGCCAGGGAGAGCACCCTCTCGCCGCCGTTGAAGCCGCAATCCTGATCTTCGGTGTTCATCAGCACGAAGCGGCTGGCGTTCCACAGCTTGTTACAGAAGTTACGGTAACCTTCCAGACGCTTCATATCCCAGTTGATGTCGCGGCCGGTAGAGGCCAGCGCCGCCAGGGTGAAGCGCAGGGCGTCGGTGCCGTGCGGCTCGATGCCGTTCGGGAACTGTTTCTCGGTGCGCTTACGGATTTTCTCCGCCAGCTGCGGCTGCATCATGTTGCCGGTACGTTTCTCCAGCAGCTCCGGCAGGGTGATGCCGTCAACCATATCCAGCGGGTCGATAACGTTACCCTTGGATTTGGACATCTTCTGGCCTTCGTCATCGCGGATCAGACCGGTCATGTAGACGGTCTTAAACGGCACCTGCGGTTTACCGTTTTCATCTTTGATGAAGTGCATGGTCATCATGATCATGCGGGCGATCCAGAAGAAGATGATGTCGAAGCCGGAGACCATCACGCTGGTCGGGTGGAACTGACGCAGGGCGTCGGTGTTTTCCGGCCAGCCGAGAGTGGAGAAGGTCCACAGCGCGGAGGAGAACCAGGTATCCAGCACGTCTTCGTCCTGGCGCAGCGCCACGTCGGCGCCGAGGTTATTTTCCTGGCGTACTTCGTCTTCGGTGCGGCCCACGTAAACGTTGCCGTCGTTGTCATACCATGCCGGGATGCGGTGACCCCACCACAGCTGACGGGAGATACACCAGTCCTGAATATCGCGCATCCAGGAGAAGTACATGTTTTCGTACTGCTTCGGCACGAACTGAATGTCGCCGTTTTCAACGGCTTCCACCGCAGGTTTGGCCAGCACGTCCGCGCGCACGTACCACTGGTCGGTCAGCATCGGTTCAATAACCACGCCGCCGCGGTCGCCGTAAGGGACGGTCAGGTCGTGCGGTTTGATCTCTTCCAGCAGGCCGAGGGCGTCAACCGCCGCAACGACGGCTTTACGCGCCGCGAAGCGTTCCAGTTTCTGGAACTCCGCCGGGATCTCGCTGGAGTAGACGTCGGATTCATTGCCTTTGGTGTCGTACACTTCCGCGCTTTCGCGGATGTCGCCGTCAAAGGTCAGGATATTGATCATCGGCAGCTGGTGACGACGACCCACTTCGTAGTCGTTAAAGTCGTGCGCCGGGGTGATCTTCACGCAGCCGGTGCCTTTCTCCATGTCGGCGTGTTCGTCGCCCACGATCGGGATGCGGCGGTTAACCAGCGGCAGCACCACGAATTTGCCAATCAGATCTTTGTAGCGCGGATCTTCCGGGTTAACGGCCACGCCGGTATCGCCCAGCAGGGTTTCCGGACGGGTGGTGGCGACCACCAGGTAGTCTTTACCGTCAGCGGTTTTCGCGCCATCGGCCAGCGGGTAGCGGATATGCCACATGGAACCTTTCGATTCGCGGTTTTCCACTTCGAGGTCGGAAATGGCGGTGCGCAGTTTCGGGTCCCAGTTAACCAGGCGTTTGCCGCGGTAGATCAGGTCTTCTTTGTACAGGCGAACGAAGACTTCTTTCACGGCATTGGAAAGGCCTTCGTCCATGGTGAAGCGCTCGCGCTCCCAGTCAACGGAGTTGCCGAGACGGCGCATCTGACGGGTAATGGTGCCGCCGGATTCCGCTTTCCACTGCCAGATTTTGTCGATAAAGGCGTCGCGGCCGTAGTCGTGGCGGGTTTTCCCTTCTTCAGCGGCAATCTTACGCTCAACCACCATCTGGGTAGCGATACCCGCGTGGTCGGTCCCCGCCTGCCACAGGGTGTTTTTGCCCTGCATGCGCTGGTAGCGAATCATGGTATCCATGATGGTTTGCTGGAAGGCATGACCCATATGCAAACTGCCGGTGACGTTCGGCGGCGGGATCATGATGCAGAAGCTCTCCTGGCTTTCATCACCATTCGGTTTGAAATAGCCCTGCTTTTCCCAGTGCTCGTAAAGCGGCTGTTCGATATCTTGTGGGTTGTATGTCTTTTCCATTATTTCCAGGTTGCCGTGTTCAGGTTGAAACCAGCCATGCGGTACGCCTTATAGCGTTCGCGCGCCAGTTGTTTCAGATTTTCTTCGTAAGGGACAAAGTCTATCACTTCTGTGAAAGCGGTGGCAAAATCTGCAAAGTTAAGCCGCAGGCTGATCAGAATATCCCGCGGGCTGCTGTTGCGCTTTTGCGGCCAGGCAATCTCTACCGGCGCGCCGCCTCGCGGGCCTTCGCCCGCCAGATTGTGCGGTACAAAGCTCTCCGGTGGTCGCGACCACAGCGCCTCATCGAGACGAATCGCCTGCTGCTCATCTTCACAGGCGATCAGGACGCGCTTGCCGTTGCGCCAACGTTCTGCGGCAATGTCACACACCAGCTGCTCGACGGCGCTCAGGCCTTCGACGGTGTCTTCGTTGTCCAGAAGATAGAACGTTGCGTTTTTCATATATGGGGCTTCTTGTTGTGGATTTAAATGTAAAGCCGGGCGGCGCTACGCTTACCCGGCTTACAAACGGCATCTTTCCGTAGGCCCGGTAAGCGTAGCGCTACCGGGCATCAGACGGCAATCACTCTTCGCCGTTAAAACCCGCGCGATTGAGCAGGAACTGCGACAGCAGCGCGACCGGACGACCGGTGGCGCCTTTGGCCTTACCGGAACGCCAGGCGGTGCCGGCGATGTCGAGGTGCGCCCAGTTGTACTTGCGGGTGAAGCGCGACAGGAAGCAGCCGGCGGTGATCGCGCCGCCAGGACGGCCGCCAATATTCGCCATATCGGCAAAGTTGGATTCCAGCTGATCCTGGAACTCGTCGGCCAGCGGCAGACGCCATGCGCGGTCGCCCGCCAGTTCAGAGGCGCCGATCAGCTCATGGGCCAGCGGGTTATGGTTCGACATCAGGCCGGTGATGTGATGGCCGAGGGCAATCACGCAGGCGCCGGTCAGCGTCGCGACATCGATAACCGCTTCCGGCTCGAAGCGCTCAACGTAGGTCAGCACGTCGCACAGCACCAGGCGGCCTTCGGCGTCGGTGTTGAGCACTTCCACCGTCTGGCCGGACATGGTGGTCAGAACATCGCCCGGGCGATAAGCGCGACCGCCAGGCATGTTTTCACAGCCCGCCAGCACGCCGATCACGTTCAGCGGCAGCTGCAGCTCAGCAACCATCCGCATCACGCCGTACACCGCCGCGGCGCCGCACATGTCGTACTTCATCTCGTCCATGCCTTCGGCCGGCTTGATAGAGATACCGCCGGAATCGAAGGTCAGGCCTTTACCGACCAGCACGATAGGGCGCGCGTCTTCCGACGGGTTGCCTTTATACTCGATGACCGACATCAGCGACTCGTTCTGCGAACCGTTGCCGACGGCGAGGTAGGCGTTCATTCCCAGCTCGCGCATCTGCTGTTCGCCGATCACCCGGGTGATAACGTTTTTGCTATAGGTATCGGCCAGCTGGCGCGCCTGGGAGGCCAGATAGGCGGCGTTACAGATGTTCGGCGGCATGTTGCCGAGATCTTTCGCCGCTTTGATGCCGGCGGCGATCGCCAGCCCGTGCTGAATGGCGCGTTCGCCGCTGGTCAGCTCGCGACGGGTCGGCACGTTAAAGACCATTTTACGCAGCGGGCGACGCGGCTCGCTTTTGTTGGTCTTCAGCTGATCGAAGCTGTACAGCGTCTCTTTGGCGGTTTCCACCGCCTGGCGAACTTTCCAGTAGTTGTTACGACCCTTGACGTGCAGCTCGGTCAGGAAGCAGACTGCCTCCATTGAACCGGTATCATTCAGGGTATTGATGGTTTTCTGGATGACCTGCTTGTACTGACGCTCATCCAGTTCGCGCTCTTTGCCGCAGCCAATCAGCAGAATGCGCTCAGACAGAATGTTCGGCACATGGTGCAGCAATAACGTCTGGCCAGGTTTGCCTTCCAGCTCGCCGCGACGCAGCAGGGCGCTGATGTAGCCGTCGCTGATTTTATCGAGTTGTTCGGCGATGGGGGAGAGGCGACGTGGTTCAAAGACGCCGACCACGATACAGGCGCTCCGCTGCTTCTCCGGGCTACCGCTTTTTACACTGAACTCCATGCACTATGCTCCTGAATCTTAAAGACAACAGTGGTGGCTACGGCTATACTCGTCGCCTTTCAAGTTGCAGATGCGCCGGCTGCGCCTGCTTACCCTGACGTGGCACATTGTGCGCGCCAGGGGCCACAGCCCTGCTGCCTTCTTACAACTCGAAATCCATTGAGTATATAATTGCAAGCTTTCGTAACTCATGTCCGCTGTTGCGGTGACTTCGTGTTAATCTTAACGTTAATAAGGCCTGGGTTCGTCAGAAAAGATCCTGACATGCAGAACCGATGAGTCATTTAATCTTAGCGACGTTTTCGACGACCAAAGAGAATAAATGACGTTTAAGCCATGAAACAAGCAATTTTCCTGCACTAAAACGGGTTTTTACGGGCGTATTTATAGTGATAATCATAAGATATCTGGTTCGTGAGACGCTGAAAAGCCAGTTGGCGATCCTATTCATCCTGTTACTGATTTTCTTTTGCCAGAAATTAGTCAGGATCCTCGGCGCTGCGGTGGATGGCGATATCCCAACCAATCTGGTGCTCTCGCTGCTGGGGCTCGGCATCCCGGAGATGGCGCAGCTTATCCTGCCGTTAAGTCTGTTCCTTGGCCTGCTGATGACCCTCGGCAAGCTGTACACCGAAAGCGAAATTACGGTGATGCACGCCTGCGGCCTGAGTAAAGCCGTATTGATCAAGGCGGCGATGATCCTCGCGCTGTTCACCGGCGCGGTGGCGGCGGTCAACGTGATGTGGGCAGGGCCGTGGTCGTCGCGCCATCAGGATGAAGTGCTGGCGGAAGCCAAGGCCAACCCCGGCATGGCCGCGCTGGCCCAGGGCCAGTTCCAGCAGGCCAGCGATGGTAACGCGGTCATGTTTATCGAGAGCGTGAACGGCAACCGCTTCCATGACGTCTTCCTTGCCCAGCTGCGCCCGAAAGGCAACGCGCGCCCCTCCGTGGTGGTGGCGGATTCCGGCGAGCTGTCGCAGCAGAAAGACGGTTCGCAGGTGGTGACCCTCAATAAGGGCACCCGCTTTGAAGGCACCGCGATGCTGCGCGACTTCCGCATCACCGACTTCAATAACTATCAGGCCATTATCGGCCACCAGGCGGTGGCCGCCGATCCGGACGACACCGAACAGATGGATATGCGCACCCTGTGGCAGACCCACACCGATCGTGCGCGCGCCGAACTGCACTGGCGCTTCACGCTGGTGGCGACCGTCTTCATTATGGCGCTGATGGTGGTGCCGCTCAGCGTGGTCAACCCGCGCCAGGGCCGCGTGCTGTCGATGCTGCCGGCGATGCTGCTCTACCTGGTGTTCTTCCTGCTGCAGACCTCGATTAAGTCGAACGGCGGCAAAGGCAAAATGGACCCGGCTATCTGGATGTGGGCGATTAACCTGCTCTATTTTGCGCTGGCGGTGCTGTTAAACCTGTGGGACACGGTGCCGATGCGCCGCTTCCGCGCCCGTTTTAATAAAGGAGCGGCCTGATGCAGGCGTTTGGCGTACTTGACCGTTATATCGGTAAGACGATTTTCAACACCATCATGATGACCCTGTTCATGCTGGTGTCGCTCTCCGGCATTATCAAGTTTGTCGATCAGCTGAAAAAGTCCGGGCAGGGTAGTTACGATGCGCTGGGCGCTGGCCTCTACACCATCCTCAGCGTGCCGAAAGACATCCAGATCTTCTTCCCCATGGCGGCGCTGCTTGGCGCGCTGCTGGGGCTGGGGATGCTGGCCCAGCGCAGCGAGCTGGTGGTGATGCAGGCGTCCGGTTTCACCCGGCTGCAGGTGGCGCTGGCGGTGATGAAAACCGCGATCCCGCTGGTGCTGTTGACCATGGCGATCGGCGAGTGGGTGGCGCCGCAGGGCGAACAGATGGCGCGCAACTACCGCGCCCAGCAGATGTACGGCGGTTCGCTGCTTTCCACCCAGCAGGGGCTGTGGGCGAAAGATGGCCATAACTTTGTCTATATCGAACGGGTAAAAGGTAACGATGAGCTGGGGGGCGTCAGCATTTATGCCTTCAACCCGGAGCGTCGTTTACAGTCGGTGCGCTATGCCGCCTCGGCAAAATTCGATAGCGAGAATAAAGTGTGGCGCCTGTCGCAGGTGGATGAATCCGATCTGACCGATCCGAAGCAGGTGACCGGGTCGCAGATGGTGAGCGGCACCTGGAAAACCAACCTGACGCCGGACAAGCTCGGCGTGGTAGCCCTGGATCCGGACGCGCTGTCGATCAGCGGGCTGCACAACTATGTGAAATACCTGAAGTCCAGCGGCCAGGATCCGGGACGCTACCAGCTCAATATGTGGAGCAAAATCTTCCAGCCGCTGTCGGTGGCGGTGATGATGCTGATGGCGCTGTCGTTTATCTTTGGCCCGCTGCGTAGCGTGCCGATGGGCGTCAGGGTGGTGACCGGGATTAGCTTCGGCTTTATCTTCTACGTGCTGGATCAGATTTTCGGCCCGCTGACCCTGGTGTACGGCATACCGCCGATCATCGGCGCCCTGTTGCCAAGCGCCAGCTTCTTCCTGATAAGCCTCTGGCTGATGATGCGCAAGGCCTAGCGAACTCGGCTACGGAACGTAAGCCCCCTCAACGATGAGGGGGCTTTTTTTTAGCGCTTGCGGCCGCCCAGCAGACTGCCCAGCATGCCGCGGACGATCTGATTGGTGACCTGGCGAACCGCGCTTTTCGCCGCGGTCTGCACGATACCGTCGCGTTTGCCGCCGCGCGGGCCGGTGCTGCCGAACAGGATATCTTTCAGGCCGCCGAGCAGACCATCGTCATCCCCGCTCTGCTGACCCTTCGCCGGCGGAGCCGACTGCTGCTCGGTAGTGACCTGCACCCCTTGCTGCAGCATCTCGAAGGCCGACTCGCGGTCCACCTCTTCTTCATACTTGCCGTACAGCGGCGAGTGATTCAGCAGGCCATTGCGCTCATCATCGCTGACCGGCCCCATTCGCGAGCAGGGGGCGATAACCATCGCCCGCTCGACCACCGAGGGGCTGCCTTTCTCATCGAGGAAGGAGATCAGCGCCTCGCCGGTGCCCAGCTCCTGGATCGCCTGCTCGGTACTGAAGGCCGGGTTGGCGCGCATGGTCTGGGCGGCGGTTTTCACCGCTTTCTGATCCTTCGGCGTAAAGGCGCGCAGCGCGTGCTGTACGCGGTTGCCCAGTTGGCCGAGCACGGCGTCGGGTATATCCGCCGGGTTCTGCGAGACAAAATAGACGCCGACGCCCTTGGAGCGAATAAGACGGATCACCTGTTCGATTTTATCCAGCAGCACCTGCGGCGCGTCGTTGAACAGCAGATGCGCCTCATCGAAGAAGAACACCAGTTTGGGCTTGTCGAGATCGCCCGCCTCCGGCAGACGCTCGTACAGCTCGGAGAGCATCCACAGCAGGCTGGCGGCGTAGAGCTTCGGCATCTGGTAGAGCTTTTCGGCGCTGAGGATATTGATTATCCCTTTGCCGCTGGCATCGACGCGCATCCAGTCGGCAATATCCAGCATCGGCTCGCCGAAGAAGTGCCCGGCTCCCTGTTGCTCCAGAGTCAACAGTCCGCGCTGGATGGCGCCGACCGAGGCGCTGCTGATATTGCCATACTGGTTCTGGAAAGATTTGGCGTTGTCGCCGATAAACTGGGTGATGGCGCGGAGGTCTTTGAAGTCGAGCAGCAGCAGACCGCGGTCGTCCGCGATGCGGAAAATAATGTTCAGCACGCCGCTCTGCACCTCATTGAGATTGAGCAGGCGCGCCAGCAGCAGGGGGCCAAGATCGGAGACCGTCGCCCGAACCGGGTGGCCCTTCTCGCCAAAGATATCCCAGAGCACCACCGGGTTGGCGTGCGGCTCCCAGTCGCTGACGCCGATCTTCTCCAGCCGCGCCTGCAGTTTCTCTGAGCTCTGCCCCGCGGCGGCAATGCCGGTCAGGTCGCCCTTGACGTCCGCCATAAATACCGGCACGCCAATTTCCGAGAACGACTCAGCCAGCTTTTGCAGGGTGACGGTTTTACCGGTGCCGGTCGCACCGGTGATCAGCCCATGGCGGTTGGCCATCGCGGGCAGCAAATAGAGCGCGTTATCCAGCGTGCGCGCAATCAACAGGGGTGAGCTCATGATCGATTCCTCCATTTATCCTGCGACGATTATAGGCAACCTCGTCGTCCGGCGTTGGGGAAATCGTCACGCGCCGCGCACGCTGTCGCGAGAGGCCTCAGGCGCAGTGGCGCTGGATAAGCGCAATGCTCTGCTCAATTTCGCGCTCGATATCCGCTTCGCTCCACTGCGCCAGCTCGGGGGCGAAGGGTTCAAAAGCGTATACCCCCTGATAGCCGCGGGCTTCCAGCGCTTTAACCTGCTCGCAGGTGCCGAGGCGATCCTGCGGCGTCAGCATGATGCGCTCGGCATCGGTGAGCTGCTCGCGCGGACGGGTATCGTCCACCCCGGAGAGGTGCACCAGACCGATGTCCGCCACCTCCACCTGGCTGAACTCGTCCGCCGCCTGCGGGTAGAGATGGTGATGGAAGGTGTCGATCAGCAGCTTAAACGGTACGCGGGCATCATGGATCAGCGTCTGCGCCTGGTGCGCCGATCGCAGCGAGCTTTGCGGAAAGCCCAGCGGCTCCACCAGGCCGTGGATGCCGTAGAAGGCGAACAGCGGCGCCAGGTCGCGCAGGGCGCCTAAGGTGTCGCTGGCCGGCACCTCGTTGCCGTCGTTGAGCGGGCATAGCACCAGCGATTTGGCGCCGATGGCCTGGGCCTCTTTCAGCAGCGACTCGGTCAGCTGCCGCACCTCTTCGCTACGGCGGTTAAAGGGATAGACCGCGTTAATCGTCAGGATCTCGATGTGGTAACGCGCCGCCAGCTCGCGCACCTGCTGATGGCTCAGATCGTCGGTCACTTTCCCGCTGGGTAAATCGTTGCGCAGCTCGACTTTATTCAGGCCCAGACGGTTCACCAGACGGAAAAACGCTTCAATGCTGAGCGCTGGCGCGATTTTGCGGTTAATACAAAAACGTTGCATTGCGATGGCCATAGGACACTCCTGACGGAAGAGGGTTGGGTTCGTTCAATTGGCTAACAGTCAAAACGTTTATTCCAAAATAAGCAAGAATGAAAATGATGATTGTTTGAGCTGCCTCGCAAAATATTCCCGGCTGCCGCGGCGGGAGCGACCGGGACCGGGAGCCAGGTATCGCGAGGCGGCGCGGCTCGATGGGGAAAGCGCGTAAGCGATGCGTGAGCGGAAAATGCGACTGTTATCACCAAAATGAAATTTCATTTCACAACAATGTTGAAATATAAATTTCATTTTACTACGGTTATAGCACAGCAGAATCAGCGACGGGCCGGCGTGCGCTGGCCCTCTTCACTATGAGGCGAGAACATGACGATCACAGGAAACTTTATTGGCGGGAAAACCGTTATCAGCAGCAGCAACGAAACGATGCCGGTGTACGATCCGGCGACGGGCAAAGCGGTGCGCGAAGTCACGGTATCGACCGCGCAGGAAGTCTCTGAGGCGATTCAGGTTGCTCGCGATGCGTTTGATAGCTGGTCTCGCACCACGCCGCTGCGCCGCGCCCGCGTGCTGTTCAACTTTAAAATGTTGCTGGAGCAGCACGTGGAAGAGCTGGCGGGGATCATCGTCAGCGAGCACGGCAAAGTGTGGTCGGATGCGCTGGGCGAGCTGACCCGCGGCATGGAAGTGGTCGAATTCGCCTGCGGGATCCCGCACCTGATTAAAGGCGAATACTCCTCTGACGTCGGCACCGGCGTCGACAGCTACTCGCTGATGCAGCCGCTGGGCGTGGTGGCCGGGATCACCCCGTTCAACTTCCCGGCGATGGTGCCGATGTGGATGTTCCCGCTGGCGCTGGCCTGCGGCAACAGCTTCGTCCTCAAGCCGCCGGCGCTGGCGCCGACGGCCGCCGTGCGTCTGGCAGAGCTGCTGAAAGAGGCCGGTCTGCCGGACGGCGTGTTTAACGTCGTGCACTGCAGCAATGAAGATGCCGAGCAGCTGTACACTGACCCGCGCATTGCGGCGGTGAGCTTCGTCGGCTCCTCCGGCGTGGCGGAGTATATCTATAAGACCGCCAGCGCCCACGGCAAGCGCGTGCAGGCCTTCGGCGCCGCCAAAAACCACGCGATAGTGATGCCGGATGCCGATCTCGACGCCACCGTTAACGCCATTATGGGCGGCGCCTTCGGTTCCGCAGGCGAGCGCTGCATGGCGCTGCCGGTGGTGGTGGCGGTGGGAGATGAAACCGCCGACAAACTGATCGCTCGCCTGAAGCCGCTGGTGGAAGCGCTGAAAGTGGGCCCGGGCTGCATGCGCGGCCAGGAAGAGAACGAGATGGGGCCGGTGGTGTCTGATACTCACCAGAAAAAAGTGCTCGGCTATATTGATAAAGGCGAAAGCGAAGGGGCAAAACTGGTGGTCGATGGCCGCAAACTGCGCGTGCCGGGCTACGACGCGGGCTATTATATCGGCGGCACCCTGTTCGATCACGTCACCCCGGAGATGACCATCTGGCGCGAAGAGATCTTTGGCCCGGTGCTGGGGATTGTGCGCGCGGCGGACTATGACAGCGCCCTCGAACTGGTCAACAGCCACGAGTTTGGCAACGGCAGCGCCGTCTTCACCAGCAACGGCCACACCGCGCGTGAATTCGTCCACGACGTGCAGGCGGGGATGGTCGGGGTGAACGTGCCGGTCCCGGTGCCGATGGCGTTCCACAGCTTCGGCGGCTGGAAGCGCTCAGTGTTTGGCGCGCTGAACGTCCACGGGCCGGACGGCGTGCGCTTCTACACGCGCATGAAGACCGCCACCGTACGCTGGCCGGCAGGGCAGCAGACCGTATCTGAATTCAGCATGCCGACGTTAGGTTAATCGGCGAAGGAGAGCGCCATGTCGTTACTGGCTAAATCGCGAAAAGAGGGACAGATCCAGCACATTACGCCGCAAAGCGCCGGTTGGCGCTATATCGGCTTCGATGTCTGGATGTTGAAAAAAGGGCAGACTGTGACGCTGGAGAGCGGCGATCGCGAGCTGTGCCTGGTGCTGGTCGCTGGCCTGGCGTCGGTGAAAACGCAGCAGGCCGATTTCCCGAATCTCGGTAAACGGATGTCGCCGTTTGAACGTACCCCGCCGTGGTCGGTATACGTGCCGCCGCAGGATCGGGTCGAGGTGACCGCCGATTCCGATCTGGAGCTGGCGGTGTGCAGCGCGCCGGGCAAAGGCAGCTTCCCGGCACGCCTGATTCGGCCGGAAGACGTCGGCGTGGAGCACCGCGGGAAAGGGCGCAACCAGCGCCGGGTGCATAATATTCTGCCGGACAGCGCCGAGGCGGATTGCCTGCTGGTGGTCGAGGTCTACACCGACGAAGGGGCCACCAGCTCGTGGCCGTCGCATAAGCACGATACCGCCCAGCCGGGCAAAGAGACGCAGCTGGAAGAGACCTACTATCACCGCTTCGATCCGCCGCAGGGCTTTGCCTTCCAGCGGGTCTACACCGACGACCGCAGCCTGGACGCCTGCATGGCGCCCTATAACCACGATGTGGTGATGGTGCCGCGCGGTTACCATCCGGTGGCGGCGATTGCCGGTTACGACAGTTACTATCTGAACGTCATGGCCGGGCCGGATCGGAAATGGCTGTTCACCTGGGAAGAGGACCACGCCTGGATCAACACCCCGGAATATCCGCGCCACGACTAACGTGACGCGCAGACGCCGATAAAAAAGGCCGGTTAGCGATGCTAACCGGCCTTCTTGTCTATGGGCTGCGGGTGTTTTTTCGCGAAAGGCTCCGCGGAATCTCACTTCCAGGCCCGGCAAGCGCAGCGCCGCCGGGCAGTCAGGCACCGTACCCGTGGCTGTGCCGGATGGCGCTACGCTTATCCGGCCTACGGGGTCCTCTCACAGGCTCATACCTCGTAGGCCCGGCAAGCGCAGCGCCGCCGGGCGATGACAGCGGGTACGGAGCCGTTTTGTGCCGGGAGGCGGCTGGCGCCTTACCCGGCCTACGTTCTTACGACCTGTCGTTAATTTATTCACCATTGTTGCTGAAACTGCCGGTGCTGACGGCCTCAAAATCGCTGAGACGTTCCCGGAAGGCCGGGGCAGCCCGCATGGATGCGGGCTGAGGGCCGTGTTTTGCACGGACGCTGCCTCGGCCCGACCCGAAGCCTGCAGGGATAAGTCGAAGGTACCGCGCAGCGGCGATTTTGCTGGCCGGAGCCCGGGGGTACAGGGGGCGGCGGCGACTGGCCGCCCCCTGTGCGCTCCCTGCGCCATGCCAGGCATAACGCAGACGATTAACCGGGAGCGCAAATTTCACTGAAGTTACACGTGATAAACGCTTTGTCTGGCCGGGAAAGTTGCAAACCGAAAACAGTGTCTACGGCGACCCGCAAGCGCATATATCACACGCCCGGCAAGCGCAGCGCCGCCGGGCAGGACACCTCTGGCGCCATACCCGTCTTGTGCCGGATGGCGCTACGCTTATCCGGCCTACGGGGGCCTCTCACAGGCTCATACCTCGTAGGCCCGGCAAGCGCAGCGCCGACGGGCAAGATATCAGTCACGGTATCCGTGGTGTTGCCGGGTGGCGGCTGCGCCTGACCCGGCCTGGAGGGTTCGTGCGACCTGTCCTTGATTTACCCACTTGCGCGACTGAAACTGCCGGTGCTGACGGCCTCAAAATCGCTGAGACGTTCCCGGAAGGCCGGGGCAGCCCGCATGGATGCGGGCTGAGGGCCGTGTTTTGCACGGACGCTGCCTCGGCCCGACCCGAAGCCTGCCGGGATAAGTCGAAGGGACCGCGCAGCGGCGATTTTGCTGGCCGGAGCCCGGGGGGACAGGGGGCGGCGGCGACTGGCCGCCCCCTGTGCGCTTCCTGCGCCATGCCAGGCATAACGCAGACGATTAACCGGGAGCGCAAATTTCACTGAAGTTACACGTGATAAACGCGTTGTCTGGCCGGGAAAGTTGCAAACCGAAAACAGTGTCTACGGCGACCCGCAGGCGCATATACCCCAGGCCCGGCAAGCGCAGCGCCGCCGGGCAGGACACCTCTGGCGCCATACCCGTCTTGTGCCGGATGGCGCTACGCTTATCCGGCCTACGGGGTCCTCTCACAGGCTCATACCTCGTAGGCCCGGTAAGCGCAGCGCCGCCGGGCGATGAGCGCTGGCACGCAACCTCCTTTGTGCCGGATGGCGGCTTCGCCTTATCCGGCCCACAACGACTACGCTTATCCGGCCTACGGCATCCCCCGCCGGCTTATCCCGCGCCGCCGCGCAACCGACGCCAGGCGGCATATCTCACGCCTTCTGCTTGGCCTCGGACTCCTGACTGCTGTTCAGCGCCAGCGAAACCGCCAGCGTCTGGGCCAGGCACAGGGAAGCAACCTGCGAGCGGAAGCCATCCACCTGCGCTTCCCGCACCACAAAGCAGACATCGCTGAAGGCCGCCAGCGGGCTGACCTGGCTGTCGGTAATGGCGATCTGCCGCGCTTTGCGCTGCGCGCCCAGCTCCACCAGCTCGACCACTTCCCGGGCGTACGGCGAGAAGCTCACCGCCACCACCACGTCTTTCGGGCCGACCAGACTCAGCTGCTCGGTGAACATGCCGCCGAGGCCGTCGATCAGAAAGGCTTTGCGATCGAGGTGGCGCAGCGCATAGGTCAGATAGGAGGCGACGCTGAACGACCGGCGCAGGCCAATGACGTAGATATTTTCCGCCTCACCCAGCAGGGCCACCGCGCGCTCCAGCTCATCGCTGGAGGTCTGCATCGCCAGCTGCTGCAGCGCCTGGTTGTTCACCATTGTGAACATATTGAGGATTTCCGTCGGCGTTTCCGGCGGGCTGGACTCATCGCTGGTGGTCTGGCGGAACAGACGGGCACGCTCGGTATAGTTGGCGGTCTCTTCCATCAAATGCTGCTTGAACATCTGTTTCATTTCGTTAAAGCCGCTGAAGCCGAAGGCGTTGGCAAAACGAATCAACGTGGAAGGGGGAACATCCGCCTGTTGCGCAATGGAGGCCACGGTATCGAAAGCCACGCTATTGCTGTTATCAAGGATATAGCGGGCGACCTGTTTCAGACGTTTGCTTAACGTATCGTAGCGACGCCTGATTTCATCCTGCAGGATGGTCAGCTGTGTTGGGTTATTGGCCATAGAGTGCGCTCTGAGAAAATGGAAGGAATATGGCTTCCAGTGTACCAAATGAAGCGAATTTTTCATTTATTGCGACGAAATACGCGATTCATTTCACGAAGAAACAGAAAAACGCCCGCTCCGCAAGGTGACGGAGACGGGCGTTGGGGGATCAGCGGCGGGCTTCGCGCCAGTAGCCAATGAGCGTCAGGTAGTTGCGTTTCACTTCCTCTATCAGCGCCTCATCGCTGAGCTCGCCCTGCATCCAGCGCCGCGACGGCTGGCCAAAGATGGTGCGCCCGACGGCGAAACCTTTGATCATCGGGTGTGCGGCCGCTTCGGCGAAACCGGCGCGCAGTTTGTCGGAAGGCGCATCGAGACCGAGGATCAGGATCCCGCGGCTCCACGGATCTTCGTGCTCGATAAGGGCGGTGATCTGCTGCCAGCTGGCGCTGGAGAGCGGCGGCAGCTTCCACCAGTCCGGCTTGATCCCCAGCTGATAGAAGTGCTCCAGCATGGTGTGGTAATGGCGCTCGTCTTTGTCCGGGCCATTTTCCGGGAGGATCACCTCCAGCAGCAGCTCGTGGCCTGATTTGTTACAGGCCTGCCACACCTCGAGCAGCAGAGCGTCCTGCTCTTCACGCAGCGCCGCCGGGTCGTCCGGGTGATAGAAGACCAGACATTTGACGACATGCTCCAGCGGCCAGTCGATCAGCTGCGAGCCGATGTTGCCATGCTCCAGACGCAGCGGGCGCGAGCTGGGCAGTTCGATAGGGCGTCCGATCCACCAGCCCTTGCCGGTAATGGCGTTCAGCGCACGCTGGCCGTAGGTGCCGTCGGCCAGAATACCGCTGCGCTGGTCGAGTCCCGCCTCCTGCGCCGCCGCTTCGGCCGCGGCCAACAACAGCAGCTTGAGCTGCGGAATGCAGGCTTCATCGCGCCCGGTCTCCCGCGCCAGGTCGGCCAGCTGTTTGCGATGGTCGAAGGCGAAAATGCACAGCTCCGGCCACTGCTGGCGGCGGCTGGTCACCCGGTGCAGATGGTTGAGGCGCTCGTCGACGTCCGGGCGCGGCACCGATTCGGCGCGCTGCAGGTAGTCATCGAGTTCGATTTTGGTCGGCATCGCCGGCGCGCAGCCGTGGCGGGAGACCACCAGTGCCCCGCAGGCGTTGGCGTAACGGCAAGCCTGCTCCCAGCCCTCGTCGTTAAGCCAGCCGCGCAGCAGGCCCGACATAAAGGCATCCCCGGCGCCCAGCACGTTGAGCACTTCCACGCGCACGCCCTGCTGCAGCGGCACCTGGTCCCAGCTGTCCGGGATGTCGCCTTCCAGCACCACGCAGCCCATCGGTCCGCGCTTGCAGACGAGGGTGGCTTTGGTGGCATGGCGCACATTTTTCAACGCGGTCAGGGTATCGGTGCTGCCCCCGGCAATATGAAACTCTTCTTCGGTTCCCACCACCAAATCGAACAGATGCAGCACTTCCTGCAGCTGGCTGGTGACCGGCCCGGACTCAATGAAACGGGTTTCGCCATCGCCGAGCGAGGTAAGCCCCCACAGCACCGGACGGTAATCGATATCCAGCGCGGTACGCAGGCCGTGACGGCGAGCGTACTCCAGCGCCTTCAGCACCGCGGCGCGGGTGTTGGCGTGCGACAGGTGGGTGCCGGTCACCGCCAGCGCCCGGGAGGAGGCAATATACTCCTCGCTAATGTCGTCAGGCGTTAAGGCCATATCGGCGCAGTTATCGCGGTAGAAAATCAGAGGGAAGGTCTCCTGATCCTTGATCCCCAGCATCACCAGCGCGGTCAGGCGGGATTTGTCGGTAATCAGATACTCGGTATCCACCCCGGCGCGGTTGAGCGTTTCACGCAGGAAACGGCCGTTGTGTTCATCGCCAACGCGCGCCAGCATGGCCGATTTCAGCCCCTGAATCGCGGTGCCAAAGGCCACGTTGCCGGAGGAGCCGCCCAGATATTTCGAGAAACTGGCAACGTCTTCTAGCCGCGAACCGATCTGCTGGGCATAGAGGTCGACGGCCACCCGACCTATACAGATGACGTCGAGCCGCTTTACTGCTGCATTCATAGCTAGGATTTCCTTTTTGGTGTCTGCTGCCTGGAAGGGTCGGGATCCCGACGTCGACTCCGTGAACAGCCTGAGGGTTATTGGTTACCCTTAGTTTGAGAAATAAATATTTCATTTGCAAACTCGTTCGAAATTAAAAAACCAAAAGTGTGAGGGATCTACCACTCTGCCGCACTGAGCCTCGCGTTAGCGCGGATCGCCCCCTCTGTCGACCCTGAGGAAAATGAAACGCCAAACGACAGCCATTTACCTATGATTTTTAAGGGGATATTGCCGTCTGGCGCGGCCAAAAAGCGCCCGAAAACGTGTCAGGAATGTAAGTGAAACGTATGAAATGGGTAGAGAGTTTGATCCTTCTCGCAAAATGAAATATTTCTTCTGTATTTGTATTTAATGAAAAAAATGTTTGCCTATAATCCACAGGTATTCCAGTGACGTGAACGACGGCCCCGGCGGCATCGGCGCGACGCCACACACAAATACTGAACAATAAGGATTGTGCAACATGGGCAAACTGAGACTGACAACGGCGCAGGCGCTGGTGAAGTTCCTCGATAACCAGTACCTGGAAGTGGATGGCGAAGAGCTGAAGTTCGTGAAAGGCATTTTTGCGATTTTCGGCCATGGCAACGTCCTGGGGCTGGGGCAGGCGCTGGAGCAGGATAGCGGCGACATGCGCGTCTATCAGGGGCGCAACGAGCAGGGGATGGCCCACGCGGCCACCGGTTTTGCCCGCCAGGCCCTGCGCCGGCAGATTATCGCCTGCACCTCCTCCATCGGCCCGGGGGCGGCCAACATGATCACCGCCGCCGGCACCGCCAGCGCCAACCGCATTCCGCTGCTGCTGCTGCCGGGCGATGTCTTCGCCACCCGCCAGCCGGACCCGGTGCTCCAGCAAATT
This sequence comes from Klebsiella sp. M041, assembly GCF_059759695.1. NCBI lineage: Bacteria > Pseudomonadati > Pseudomonadota > Gammaproteobacteria > Enterobacterales > Enterobacteriaceae > Klebsiella > Klebsiella sp. M041. Next base: position 14,780 of record NZ_JCAXWU010000014.1, on the reverse strand, counting down.
GAACAGAGCTACGATCTCAGCATCAGCACCAATGACGCCTTCCGCGCGGTCAGCAAATACTGGGACCGCATTACCCGCCCGGAACAGCTGATGAGCGCCTGCATCAACGCCATGCGCGTCCTGACCGACCCGGCGGAAACCGGCGCGGTGACGCTGTGCCTGCCGCAGGACGTACAGGGTGAAGCCTGGGACTACCCGGAATCCTTCTTTGCGCGCCGGGTGCACCGTCTCGACCGCCGCCCGGCCAGCGCCGCGCAGCTGGCGGACGCCGTCGCGGCCATCAAAGCCAGCCGTAAACCGCTGATCGTCTGCGGCGGCGGGGTGAAATACTCCGGCGCGGGCGAAGCGCTGTCCCGTTTCGCCGAGCGCTACGGAGTGCCTTTTGCCGAAACCCAGGCCGGGAAGGGGACGGTGGTCTCTTCTCACCCCCTGAACGTCGGCGGTGTCGGCGAGACGGGCTGTCTGGCGGCGAACCTGCTGGCGAAAGAGGCCGACCTGGTGATCGGCGTCGGCACCCGTTTCAGCGATTTTACCACCGCCTCGAAATGGATTTTCCAGCACCCGGAGGTGCGTTTCCTGAATATTAACGTCAGCAACTTCGACGCCTGGAAGCTGGACGGCATTGCCATGCTGGCGGACGCCCGGGAAGCGATGACCGCCCTCGACGCGGCGCTGGCGGACAGCGGCTGGCAGGCCGGCTGGGGTGCGCAGATCGAGAGCGTGCAGAGCCGTCAGTTAAAAGAGACCCAGCGCGTGTACCAGGCGGTGTGGCAGGAGAAATCCTTTGTGCCGGAGATCGACGATCATCTCGATCGCGAATCAGTATATCGCGAGTTCCGCCAGATCACCGACTCCACCCTGACCCAGAGCAGCGTCCTCGGGGTGCTGAATGAAACGCTGCCGGCCGAGGCGGTGATCGTCGCGGCGGCGGGCAGCCTGCCCGGCGATCTGCAGCGCGTCTGGCGCAACCGCGCGGAAAACACTTATCACGTGGAGTACGGCTACTCCTGCATGGGATACGAAGTCAACGCGGCGCTGGGGGTGAAGCTGGCGCAGCCGCAGAGCGAAGTCTACTCCCTGGTCGGCGATGGCTCGTTCATGATGCTCCACTCTGAGCTGGTCACCTCCCTGCAGGAGCGGGCGAAGATCAACGTCGTGCTGTTCGACAACATGGCCAACGGCTGCATCAACAACCTGCAGATGGAGCACGGGATGGACAGCTTCGGCACCGAGTTCCGCTACCGTCAGCCGGAAACCGGCCAGCTGCAGGGCGGTCTGGTGCCGGTGGACTTCGCCACCATCGCCGCCGGCTACGGCTGCAAAACCTGGCGCGTCACCACCCTGGACGAACTGCGCCACGCGCTGGACGCCGCCCGCCGCGAAACGGTCAGCACCCTGATTGATATTAAAGTGCTGCCGAAGACCATGGTGCACAAATACGGCAGCTGGTGGAACGTCGGGGTCGCCCAGACGGCGCTCTCAGAGCGGATCCGCAAAGTTGCGCAAATGATTAATGAAAAGCGCGCCCAGGCGCGTGATTACTAAAACGAACATCCACCCTGAATCCTACAGACTTACGGAGAAAACCATTATGTCGCTCAAATTAGGTGTCATCGGCGCTGGCGCTATCGGTAAAGAACACATCCGTCGCTGCACCCAGGTTCTGCAGGGCGCCACCGTTGTGGGGGTGTCTGATATCAATGCCGACAACGCCCGTGCGGCGGTCGCGCTGCCGGGCGTGCAGGCGGAAGTCTACGCCGACGGCCACGACGTGATTAACGCCAGCGATGTCGATGCCATCCTGGTCACCTCCTGGGACCCGACCCACGAAGAGTACACCCTGGCCGCCATCGCCGCCGGTAAGCCGGTGTTCTGCGAAAAACCGCTGGCGATGTCTGCGGAAGGCTGCCGCCGTATCGTCGATGCTGAAATGAAGGCCGGCCGTCGCCTGGTGCAGGTTGGCTTTATGCGCCCATACGACGAAGGCTATCTGGCGCTGAAAAAAGTGATCGACGATGGCGATATCGGCGCGCCGCTGATGCTGCGCTGCGCCCACCGCAACCAGGCGGTTGGCGAGAACTACACCACCGATATGGCGATCACCAACACCCTGATCCACGAGCTGGACGTGCTGCGCTGGCTGCTGAACGATGACTACCGTTCCGTGCAGGTGCGCTTCCCGCGCTCCACCTCGCACACCCATGCGCGCCTGAAAGATCCGCAGATCGTCTCCTTTGAAACCAAAAAAGGCACCCTGATCGACGTCGAGGTGTTCGTGAACTGCCAGTACGGGTATGACATCCAGTGCGAAGTGGTCGGCGAGACCGGGATTGCCCGTCTGCCGGAGCCGTCTGCCGTCCAGATGCGCAAGTCCGCCAGCCTGTCGACCGCTATTCTGACCGACTGGAAAGACCGCTTTATCAAAGCCTACGACGTCGAGCTGCAGGCCTTTATCAACGACGTCAAAGCCGGTCAGCTGCACGGCCCGTCGGCCTGGGACGGCTACGCGGCGTCGGTAGCGGCGGACGCCTGCATTAAAGCGCAGGGAACCAGCGAGCCGGTTGAGGTGACGCTGCCTGAGTGCCCGGCATTCTACAAACGTTAAGCACGCTTTGCCGACGGAACTTCTTTGCACAGGTAACGACGATGAAAATTGCCTTTGATGTGGATGTGATTAAGGACCTCGGGATCACCCGCATGGTCCATCAGGTAGCGGAGTGGGGCTACAAGTACATTGAACAGTCGCCGCACCCACAGATAAACCCGTTCTACAAGCACCCGCGCGCCAGCCGGGAGATCATGGCCGAGTACAAGCAGGCGCTGCGCGATACCGGCCTTGAGCTGTCGTCGTTTATCTGCGTCTACCGCTGGTCCGGCCCGGACGAACTGCGCCGCCAGGCGGCGGTGAAAAACTGGAAACGGCTGGTGGAAATTGCGGTGGAGATGGGCGTTCAGGTGATCAACACCGAGTTCTCCGGCGATCCGAATCAGCCTGAGATCTGCGATGAAATGTTCTATCGCTCGATGGAAGAGCTGTTGCCGATTTTTGAGCGGGAAGGCATCCGCGTGGAGATCCAGGCGCATCCCTGGGATTTCTGCGAAGAGAACAATGAAACCGTCGATATCGTGAAGTCGTTCCGCAGCGATAACGTGAAGTACGTCTACAGCGTGCCGCACACCTTTTTCTACGACAAAGGCGTCGGCGACGTGGCGAGCATGCTGCGCTATGCCGGGAGCGATCTCTCCCATGTCCTGATTGCCGATACCCGCAATCATACGAAACATTGCCGCTATATCGTTAACCCGCCGGGCGTGGATGCCGTGGTGCACCAGCACGTAGGCGTCGGGGAAGGGGATGTGGATTTCGACGCGCTGTTCCGCACCCTGCGCGAAATGAAATTCGCCGAGCAGACCTTCAAGGTCGGCGGGGAGCCGATTGTCGCCACCTCGCTGTTTGGCTACCCGGAAAAAATGAAATACCAGGCAGTGGAAACCCGTGAACTCATTGAACGTGAATTGCTGCGCCGCTAAGGCGCAGCGGCAGGAGCCCTACTATGAACAAAGATAACGTCAAACTGGCTATCGCCCCGATCGGCTGGACTAACGATGATATGCCGGAGCTCGGCAGCGAAAACACCTTCCAGCAGATCGTCAGCGAAATGGCGCTGGCCGGCTTTACCGGCAGCGAAGTCGGCAGCAAATATCCGCGCGATCCGGCGGTTCTCAAGCCGATGCTGGACATCCGCGGCATTCAGATCTGCAACGCATGGTTCAGCACCTTTTTCGCTAACGGCCAGCGGGAAAAAACCATTGATGAATTCGTCAATCACATGAACTTCCTCCATGCGATGGGCGCGAGAGTGATTGGCTGCTCCGAGCAGAGCGGCAGCATTCAGGGGCTGGATAAACCGATCCTCGGCGATGCGAAGCCGTGCTTCAGCGACGAAGAGTGGCAGCGGGTGGCGGAAGGCTACAACACCCTTGGTCGCCTGGCGGCGGAGAAGGGGATGCAGGTCTGTCTGCACCACCACATGGGCACCGGCATCCAGACCACTGCGGAAATCGACAAGTTTATGTCGCTGGTGGACGAGCGCGTCTTCCTGCTGTTCGACACCGGCCACGCCTGGTACTCCGAAGGCGGCGAAGCGCCGATGCTGGCGATCCTCAAAAAGTATCTGCCGCGCATCAACCACGTTCACCTGAAGGACGTCCGCCCGCCGGTGATCGACCAGGTGCGCCGCGACGGCCTGTCGTTCCTCGACGGCGTGAAAAAAGGCACCTTCACCGTCCCGGGCGACGGGGTGATCGATTTCCGTCCGGTGTTCAAGCTGCTGGACGACTTTGGCTATAAAGGCTGGATGGTGGTGGAAGCCGAGCAGGATCCTGCCCTGGCCAATCCTTTCGAATACGCCGTCAAAGCGCGCAAATATATCCGCGAAACGGCAGGGATCTAATCGTTGTGACATTTTCAGGCCATACCGGGTATGGCCTGCTTTTTTCCTTTCTCAATCCCTGTTCCCGCTTGCAAACCGCCTGACTGGATCTTAACCCCGGCGCCGGACCGTCCCCTCTCCCTCAGGGAGAGGGTGACGATGACGGGTAAAGCGTCACTTCACTTCCGCCAGCGCGGTTTTATCCACATAAGGTTTCATCAGCGCGTCGGCTTCCTTCTGCGCCGCCTGAACCGCCGCTTCCGGCGTCACTTTGGCATCGTTAACCACCGCCGCCAGCTGGTTCTCCATCGCCTTACGTACCGCCACGGTCTCCCAGGTGGAGTACCACGGATGGGCGTACTTCAGCTGCTCAAGCGCGATCGCCGCCCGCGGATCCTGCTGCAGATAGGCCTTCATCTCCGGCGTATCGTATGACGCCTTGCGCGGCGAGAAGTAGCCGGTAAAGCGGCTCCACGCGCCGTTCACGTCGGGGCTCACCAGATAGGTCAGGAACTGATACGCCGCTTTCTTCTGCGCCTCGTTGATGCCTTTAAAGCTCACCAGGCTGGCGCCGCCGATCGGCACCGCGCGCTGCTCTTTGGCCGGCAGCATCGCCACCCCAAGCTCAAAGTCTTTGCTGTTCTCGCGCATAAAGCCCAGCGCGCCGGTGCTGAGCATCGCCATCCCGAGCTTGCCGGAGAAGAACGCAGCGCTGATCTGCTTCGAGTTCAGCACTCCGGACGGCATCACCTTGTCCTTGTAGATCAGATCCTGCCAGAAGCGCAGGGCGCCGATGGCGGTCGGCGAGTTGTAATAAACTTCGCCCGGATAGTCTTCGTTAAAGTATTTCCCGCCGTTGGCGCGCACCAGCGCCGAGAAGATCCAGCCGCCGTAGTCGTCGTTGGTCGACGGCAGCATGATACCCCACTGGCCGGTGCTCTCGTCGGTCAGCTTTTTGGCATCGGCCAGCAGCTCGGCCCAGGTCTGCGGCGGCTGTTTGATCCCGGCCCGATCGAACATCGTCTTGTTGTAGTAGAGGATCGGCGTCGAGTTATGGAACGGGATCGCATAAGTGGTGCCCATCACCTGGGCGTTCTTATGCATCGCGGGCCAGAATTCCTTTTGCAGAAAATCGCCGGCCTGTTGATCGCCATATTTAAACAGCTCATCCATCGGCAGGATCTCATCCTTCAGCGCCAGATCGGTGGTGAAGTTGGCGGACATGATCACCAGCGCCGGCGGCTGGCCGGCCTTCTGCGCCGATTCGGCTTTGATCTTGGTGGTGTCGTAGTTGCCGGTGAAGATCCCGCGCACTTCCACATCCTGCTGGGAGTCGTTGAATTGCTTAATGACGCGGGTCATCTCCATGGTCAGCTTGCCGTCTACCGGCGCCGGGAACATGAAGTCTATTTTCTCTTTTGCCAGCGCCGCGCCGCTCAGGGCGAGGCTGAGGCTAACCGCGACTACCGTAAGAGGTTTAAACATGATTACACTCCATCAGTAAATTATGCTGGGTCTCAGCATGAAAAAGATGCACATCGCCAGGCGAGAAGCCGATCGGTAGCGACTCGCCTTTCTCCGGCACCGTGCCGCGGTGGCGGCGGCTAAAGCGCAGGGTGCCGATCGGGGTGCTGACGTGGAGCAGGTAGTCGGCCCCCATCAGTTCTCGTTGCAGAACGGTGGCCGGCAGGCGCAGATGGCCCTCCTCCACGCGGTCGGTAATATGTTCCGGGCGAATGCCCAGCCAGACGCGGGTCTGATCCCGGTGGCGCGGCGGCAGCGGATGACGCTGTTCTCCCAACAGTACTTCACCGTTGGCGCAGGGCAGCGACAGCAGGTTCATCGCCGGCGAACCGATAAATCCGGCGACGAACAGGTTGGCCGGGTTGGCGTAGAGATACTCCGGGCGCCCGACCTGCTGCACGTGGCCGCCGTTCATCACCACGATGCGGTCGGCCATCGACATCGCCTCGGTCTGGTCGTGGGTCACATAGATGGTGCTGGTTTTCAGCTGCTGATGGAGCGCCATAATGCTGTCGCGCACTTCGCTGCGCAGGCGGGCGTCGAGGTTGGAGAGCGGCTCGTCCATCAGGAACAGCCGCGGATTACGCACAATCGCCCGGGCCATCGCCACCCGCTGGCGCTGGCCGCCGGAGAGCTTCGCCGGTTTGCGATCGAGCAGCGCCTCCAGCTGCAGCATCTGCGCCACGTTGTCCACCCGCGGCTGCCAGCTGCTTTTCTCTTCCTTGCGCACCTTCATGCCGAAGGTGATGTTGTCGCGTACCGACAGATGCGGAAACAGGGCATAGTTCTGGAAGATCATCGCGAAGTTGCGCTCGCGCGGCGTGGTGGCGGTGATGTTCTCATCATGCAGCCAGATTTGGCCTTCGCTGACCGGCTCCAGGCCGGCTAGCAGGCGCAGCAGGGTGCTTTTCCCGCAGCCCGACGGGCCGACCAGCACCACGAATTCGCCTTCGTGAATATCCAGCGACAGGGCGCTGAGCGCCGGCTTGCCGTCGAAACGTTTACTGATGTTTTGCAGACTGAGCATGGCGGTTAGCGCTCTTCCGTTGGGCAACTGATGTTTTCGTCGTACAGCCACGGCCCGGCGTAGTGGGCCAGCGAGTGCTGGTAGCTCACCCACTGCTCGCCGACCTGGCGGTGCATCAGACACGAGGCCGGAGAAAGGTCGTAATAGGGCCGGGTGTCTTCGTGGCAGTACGGCACCTGATGGACGGTGCCGGGGATGGTAGAGATCAGCGCCTGGCGATACTGGGTCATGGTCAGGCTGTGGTTGTGGCCGCAGAAGATGCGCGTCAGCGACGGGAAACGCTCCACCAGCGCCAGCAAACGGTGGCCGTTTTCGCAGGCGATCGGGTCCATCTGCGCATTGCCCAGCGGCAGCGGCGGGTGGTGCATAAACACCGTTGCCGGTTTGTCGCCGCCCTCGAACAGCTGGGCTTCCAGCCAGCCGATGGTCTCGTCGGTCAGCCAGCCCCTCGAGGTGCCGGCGCGGCTGGAGTCGATAAACAGCAGGCGGGTGGCGAAGTCATCCACCGCATAGCGCATATTTTGCGCATCGTTGCCCAGCTGCGGGCACAGCGGGTGAAGATGCTCCAGAAAATGGGCTTTGTCGTCGTGGTTGCCGGGGATCAGATACAGCGGATAGTTCAGGCTGCCGAGGATCTGGCGGGCCACCTGATACTCCGCCGGGCGGCCGCAGTTGACGATATCCCCGCTCACCACCACCGCGTCCGGACGCTCGCGCAGCGCGTTAAGCTGGGAGACCACCTCGGCGTTGGCGGCGTTGACGTCGATAAAGCCGTACAGCTTTTCGCCGCGGCTGCGGAAATGGGTATCGGAAATGTGCGCTAACAGCATGAATCACTCCTTATTTGATCCCGGAGAAGCCGAAGCTCCGCAGGAACTGTTTCTGAAAAAGGATGAACGCCAGCATCAGCGGCAGGCAGACCATCAGCGTGCCGGCGCCGATGGTGCCCCACTGGCCGCCGGATTCGGCGCCCATGGCGAAGGAGACCAGCCCGACGGTCAGCACCTGCTTATCGGGATCGTTGAGCATCATCAGCGGCCACAGGTACTCGTTCCAGTGGTAGGTAATGCTGACGGTGGCGAAGGCCAGCACCGACGGCCAGGACATCGGCAGCAGCACGCGGAACAGCACCTGCCACCAGCGGCAGCCCTCCATCAGCGCCGCCTCCTCCAGCTCTTTCGGAATGGCGAGGAACGCCTGACGCATCAGGAACACGCCGAACGCCGAGGTGAAGTAGGGCATCATCACCCCGGTGAGGGTGTTGAGCAGGCCGAAGGTTTTCAGGGTCAGCATGTTCGGCACCATCATCACTACCGGCATGATCATCAGCTGCACCAGGAACAGAAGAAACAGCGTCTGCTTGCCGCGAAACTCGTGGCAGGCGAAGACGTACCCGGCGGTGGTGATGGTCAACAGCTGCACGCAGAAGGTGCCGAAGGTGAAGATAATGGTGTTGACATACAGGCTCAGCCAGTCGGCGCTTTTCCAGGCGTCGCGGAAGTTATCGAGGGTCAGCGGCAGGCGCGGCAGCAGCGACGCCATATCGTCGCCGAAGGTGGTAGCGCTGAACGAGGTGGCCAGCATCCAGATAAACGGGCTGATCCACAGCAGCGCCAGGCAGCACATTAATACTGTGAGCGTAAAGGGCGACGAGCGACGCAGCCGCAACCACAGCGGATGGGCGGCGGCGGGCGTGCGGACCAGCAGCGGCGAGATGTCAGCGCTCATAGTGGGCTCCTTTCTCCAGCAGTTTCAGGTTAATCAGCGAGAAGGCGAACAGCCCGGCCAGGGTCAGGAAGGTGGCGGCGGAGGCTTTGCCGAGGTCGTGGGTATCCCAGGCGAGATTCTGGATGTAATAGAGCAGCACGGTGGTGGCGTTGTCCGGCCCGCCGCGGGTCATCACCGCCACGTGGTCAATCTGGGTGATGGAGTAGATCAGCGCGGTGGTGATCACAAAGCTCAGGGTCGGGCGCAGCAGCGGTAACGTGACCTTAAAAAAGACCTGCGTGCGGGTAGCCCCCTCCATCAGCGCCGCTTCCCGCGTCGAGGCCGGAATACTTTGCAGCCCGGCGAGGAAAAACAGCATGTAGTAGCCAGCGAACTTCCACACGCCGATCAGCGCCAGGGCCAGCAGCGCGCTGTTGCTGCGCCCCAGCCAGTTGTTGTTCATCGGCCCGAACAGCTTCGCCAGATAGTGGTCGAGCAGGCCGAGGCCGGGCATAAAGATAAACAGCCACAGCGCGGCGGCGCTGACCATCGGGATAATCATCGGGAAGAAAAAGGCTGTGCGCAGCCAGCGGTTGACGCGATGGTTCTCGCTCAGGGCGACCGCCAGCAGGAGGGCGAGGGTCACCCCGGGCACCACCGTCAGCAGGATATAGAGCAGGTTATTGCCCAGCGACTGCCAGAAGACGTTATCGGCAAACAGGCGGGCGAAATTATCCAGCCCGACGTACTGCGCGCCATCGCTGGCCATGCGGGTATCAAACAGGCTGTCATATACTGAACGCCCCAGCGGGAACCAGGTAAACAGCAGTAAAAACAGCAGGGAAGGCGACAGGATCAGCCAGGGAAGCCAGGTCTTTCTCATGGTGACGCGCATCTCGTTCAGCCATTTATCGAAGCCCGGATTGTGGGAAGCAATGACTACAGAGGCATGGCGGGGAGATGACGGTTTGATGAAGCGACGGGAAAAACGCCGGGCGAGCGGGCCGCCCGGCGGGAGAGAACCATCAGAAGTCGGCTTTCAGCACCGCGCGGTAGCGGGCTTTGCCTTCGCGAACGTGCTTCAGCGCTTCGTTAATCTGCGACATCGGGAACAGCTCGGTGGTCGGGGCCACCTTGCTGCGCCCGGCGAACTTCATCAGCGTACGCAGTTCGGACGGGTTACCGGTCGCCGAGCCGGAGATGCTGCGGTCGCCGCCGATAAGGGTAAAGGCCGGCACCGGGAACGGCTTCATTACCGCGCCGACGGTGTGGAAGTTGCCGCCGTACGCCAGCGCTTCAAAGTACGGCTGCCAGTCGAGGTCGACGGCGACGGTGTTGATAATCAGGTCAAACTGTCCGGCCAGCGCCTTTAAGGCTTCCGGATCGCGGCTGTTGACCACGCGATCGGCGCCCATCGCCCGCACTTCCTGCTCTTTCGCCGGGTTGGAGCTGAAGGCGGTCACTTCCGCGCCCATCGCCCGCAGCAGCTTAATGGCGATATGGCCGAGGCCGCCGATGCCGATCACCCCGACGCGGCTGGTGGCGGTGACGTGGTGGGTCAGCAGCGGTTTAAAGACGGTGATGCCGCCGCACAGCATCGGGCCGGCGGACGCCAGATCGATGCTCTCCGGCAGGGGGATCACCCACTGCCAGTCGGCGCGCAGCTTATTGGCGAAGCCGCCGCGGTTGAGAATGGTCGGCACCGAGCCTTCCAGACAGTTGATCTGGTTGCCGCTGATGCAGGCGTCGCAATGGCCGCAGCTGCGCGCCGTCCAGCCGATGCCGACCTTCTGGCCAATCTTCAGCCCTTTATCCTGCGCCGCGCTGCCCAGCGCCGCCACCCGGCCAATCACCTCGTGACCGGCCACCAGCGGGTAGCTCGACATCCCCCATTCGTTGTCGATCATCGACAGATCCGAATGGCAGATCCCGCAGTATTCCACCTCAACTTCGACATCTTCCGGCTGCAGCTCGCCGGCATCGTATTCCCACAGCGACAGATCGGCGCCCGCTTCTTTGGCGGCGTAGCTTTTAATGATGCTCATGTTCATTTCCTTGGGGTTGGCGTGATAACCCAGAAAGTGTAGAGCATGGTATTCCCCGGCGCTTGGCAATCGGAGGGGTAGCGAAGCGGGCGGACCAGCCGCCCGTTAAGGTCAGCGGCTGGCCAGCGGCCACTGATTAAGGCGGATGCCGCGCTGCGGGGCGTTCTCGGCAAAATCATCCAGCACCGCCTGCACGTCCGGGTCGAGGTAGCCGACGCTGTCGTGCTCGACGATCACCACGCTCTTTTCCGGAATTTTCGCCAGCAGGGCCAGCAGATGCGGATTGTGCATAAAGGTCAGATTCTGCTGGATGCGCAGCACGTAGTGGTCATCGTAGCGCGCCAGCTGCAGCGAGTGGCGATGGCTGCGCCAGAGGCTGAACGCCATCTGGGTGGCAAGACCAATCCCGATCCCCGCCAGCATGCCGAAGGCGATAATCCCGCCGATGGTGGCGAGGAAGGGGACGTACTGCGCCGCCCCCTGGCGGAACTGCTCGATGAACAGCCGCGGCGTCGCCAGCTTATAGCCGGTATAGAGCAGCACGGCGGCGAGGCTGGCGAGCGGGATCAGGGTCAGCAGGCCGCTGAACCACAGGCCGCAGATCAACAGCAGCACGCCGTGGATAAAGATCGACAGTTTGCTTTGCGCGCCGTTGCTGACGTTCACCGAGCTGCGGACGATCACCGCGGTGATCGGCATCGCCCCCAGCACGCCGGAGAGCAGGTTGCCGACGCCCTGGGCGACCATTTCGCGGTTCGGCGAAGGCGGCGGGTTTTGCGGACGCAGCTTTTTCAGCGCCTCCTGGCTGAGCAGGGTTTCGAGGCTGGCGACCAGCGCCAGGGTCACCGCCACCACCCACACCGACGGATTGCGCCACGCGCTCCACGCCGGCGACTCCAGCTCACCCAGCAGGTCGCCGAGGCTGCCGAACGCCGGCAGGGTAATCCGCGGCAGAGCGGCCAGCTGCTGCGGCGCAAAATGGGTCAGCAGCAGGGTGGTCACGCAGCCGAGCAGGACGGCGATCAGCGGCCCGGGGATCCAGCGCAGGCTCTTCACCCGACGGATAAGCGGCGAGCCCCAGAGCCAGAGCACCAGCAGGCCGCCCGCGGCGACGGCAATCGCAGTGACGGAGAAAGCGGCATTGCCCTGAACCACATCGGCAAGCCCGGTTTCTTCCGCCGTGCCGAGCGCGACGGGGATCTGCTGCATAATCAGCAGGATGCCGATCGCCGCCAGCATGCCTTTGATGACGCTGGCGGGAACCAGCGAGATAAAACGCCCAGCCCGCAGAATGCCGAACAGCAGCTGCAGCACGCCGGCCAGCACCAGCGCCATCAGGAAGACGGAGAAGGAACCCAGGGATTCGATGGCGGCGACGACGATGGTGACCAGTCCGGCGGCGGGGCCGCTGACGGCGAAGCGGGAGGGGCTGAGGGCGGTGACGACCAGGCCGCCGATGATGCCGGTCAGCAGGCCGACGAAGGGCGGTAAGCCGCTGGCCTGGGCGATGCCAAGGCACAGCGGCAGGGCGACAAGGAAGACGACGATGCCGGCGAGAGAGTCCTGACGAAGTGTGTTCATGGGGCGTGCTCCTGCGGTGAGAGGTGTTCGACGAGGGTGGTTAAATGGCCGGAAGCCAGATCGTAGACGCAGCCGTGCAGGCTGAGCGGCCGCCCGCTGGCGAGCACCGTCTGCACTGGCTCACTCTCCAGCAGACGGGCGAACTGGGCGCGAACGTTGGCTTCCACCAGGGCGTCCAGCGCATGGCGAGAGCGCTCCGCGTCGGTGCCCGCGCTGGCGCCGGAGGAGGCCGCAACACCACATCCATCGGCGATCTGCGCAATTTCGTGATGCAGGGTGTGGCGCAGCTGGCCGATGCGGCGAGCCAGCGCCGAGGACTCCTGCGCCAGCGGCAGGGTGGGCAGAGAGAGCGCCGCCTGCACGCCGCCGCAGCCGTAGTGGCCGCAGAGCACCACCCGCTCCACCTCAAGGTAGTGGAGGGCATATTGCAGGACGCTCATGACGTTGTCGTCGGCGGGATCGAGCATGTTGGCGATATTGCGGTGGACAAAGAGCTCGCCGGGCTGGCTGCCGGTGAGCACCTCGGCGGGAACGCGGCTGTCGGAGCAGCCGATCCACAGCGAGTGGGGCCGCTGCCCGTCGACCCATTTTTCGAAATAGTCCGGGTCATGCTGACACTTCTGCAGCGCCCAGCTGCGGTTGCGGGCCAGCAAAGGTTTTAACGTCGTCACAAGTATTCTCCTGAGTTAATTCATCGAGTGAATATGTCCATCAAGACTCGTACAGCGACTAGTAAAAATAGTGTTTACCGGAACCCTTCACGCCTGAGGAAAATCCTGGAATAAACGGCAAAAAGAAAACTTTTCATTAATGTAAAGTTATAAAAATATTGATGAAATTAATATTCTGCTGCGGAGCGAGTGAATAACAAAAAGGTATTGTCTAAAACTTTCTGGAATATATGGGAATGGTGGTGGGTGGGGTTGGGGGAATAGTTGGGGAGTGGATAGTGGGGATTTGTTTGGGGAGAGAGGGATTGTGATGGGGATGCTGGTGAGAGTGAGGTGAGAAAAAATTGAGATAAATGTGAGTGGGGTTTAGGTGTTATTAAGCTGGAAGGGGGAACGGCTGGCTGGTGGGGTTGGGTTTGCGGGAGGGTGAGAGGAGGGGTGCTGGTGGCCATCGCGCTATGGAACGGCGGTAAAAGGTGACGCCGTGCAGGATAGCGCTGTTTTTTTCAACACTTAGCGCAATGACGACACGCTGTCGCTTGCATGGCCGCCGCCGACAGGTATAATCCAGAACGTTTCCGCATCCCCTTCAGTGCCGAAGTGGCGAAATCGGTAGACGCAGTTGATTCAAAATCAACCGTAGAAATACGTGCCGGTTCGAGTCCGGCCTTCGGCACCAAGTATTATTCCAAGACCTTCTGAGTAAGTCTAATTATCCCTTAAAAATCAATGATTGCAGCGATTTTTATGTCCTGAGTGGTCCGAGGTTGTCCGTTGAAATCCGGATGCCATTGGGGGCATTTTAACTTCGATTAGAAATGTGTCCCAAGTAAAGCTCAACGCCAGACAGGTCGAAACCGCAAAACCAAAAGACAAAAACTACAAAATGGCCGATGGCGGTGGGTGTATCTCGAGGTTTCGGCCAAGGGTTCTAAATACTGGCGCATGAAATACAGACGCCCTTCAAACAAAAAAGAAGATCGCCTTGCTTTTGGTGTTTGGCCTACTGTGACGCTTGCTCAGGCAAGAGCCAAGCGCGACGAAGCTAAAAAGCTGTTAGTACAGGGCATTGACCCAAAAGCCGAACAGAAAGAAGCTCAGGCTGAGAATTCGGGTGCATATACTTTCGAAACCATTGCTCGCGAATGGCATGCCAGTAACAAGCGCTGGAGTGAAGACCATCGATCGCGCATTCTTAGCTATCTTGAGCTTTATATCTTCTCTTATATCGGTTCGTCCGATATTCGCCAGCTCAAAACCAGCCACCTGTTAGCTCCGATTAAAAAAGTTGATGCCAGCGGTTAACACGATGTTGCTCAGCGCCTGCAACAGCGCGTCACAGCCATTATGCGGTATGCCGTACAGAACGATTACATCGACTCTTATCCAGCAAATGACATGGCCGGTGCGTTATCGACATCCAAAGCGCGACATTACCCCGCTTTACCCTCAAGCCGGTTCCCTGAGTTTCTTGCTCGTCTTGCTGCTTATCGTGGCCGTGTGATGACATGGACCGCTGTCGAGCTTTCCTTACTAACTTTTGTGCGTTCCAGTGAATTACGTTTCGCGCGTTGGGACGAGTTTGACTTCGATAAATCCCTTTGGCGTGTACCTGCAAAGCGAGAAGAAATTAAAGGCGTGCGTTACTCATACCGTGGCATGCAGATGTAAGAAGAGCATAGGCTTTGTTGAATAAATCAGATTTCGGGTAAGTCTCCCCCGTAGCGGGTTGTGTTTTCAGGCAATACGCACGCTTTCAGGCATACCTGCTTTCGTCATTTTGTTCAGCGCT
>NZ_JCAXWU010000013.1:0-177762 GCF_059759695.1 Klebsiella sp. M041 | reverse complement strand
GCGCGGTGGTCCCACCTGACCCCATGCCGAACTCAGAAGTGAAACGCCGTAGCGCCGATGGTAGTGTGGGGTCTCCCCATGTGAGAGTAGGGAACTGCCAGGCATCAAATTTAGCGTGCTGATATGGCTCAGTTGGTAGAGCGCACCCTTGGTAAGGGTGAGGTCCCCAGTTCGACTCTGGGTATCAGCACCACTTTTTAGGTTAAAGTTCGGCACGTTGTAAAGAATTTGCCTGGCGACAATAGCGCGGCGGTCCCACCTGACCCCATGCCGAACTCAGAAGTGAAACGTCGTAGCGCCGATGGTAGTGTGGGGTCTCCCCATGTGAGAGTAGGGAATCGCCAGGCATCAAATAAAGCAGAAGGCCCAGTCGAAAGACTGGGCCTTCTGCTTTTGTGTTATCTGTCGATAAGCAGTCCTGCCGCCAGGGGGAAACCCGTCAAAGCCGATTTGCGCGTAATGCAGCAAGGGACAGTGAGTTTGTTTGTTCGGTTGTCATGTGGATGATGCGCAGAAGAGCAGATACAGGTTCGACGCTAGCCCCTGTATCTGCTGGTCGGGGGAGAATTAGCGGGTCAGCGCGACGATCCCTAACGTGAGGCCGGCTACCGCGGCGGCGCCCCCAGCGATCGCGCCTGCGGTGTCCCAGTTGTCTTCTGTTGTGCCTTTCATACAGGTATTGGTGTGGACTAAGCGGCCTTGCGAGTCATACACCGGCACGCAGGGAGAGTCATGGGCACAGCCTGCCAGCAGAGAGGCCAGCAGCGCCACGATTAAATACTTTTTCATGATATTACCTCTGGATAATCCGCAGGGTTGTACTGAGAGCCAGTGCAGAACGGAATGGCTTATTTTATCACCGCGGATTGTCCGGCCCGGATGCCGAAATCATCTCAATATATGAGCCACGTAAATATCGTGAAGATAAGCAGGGGAATATGCAGAAAAGATGGAGAGAACGATCGTATCCCATCGCTGCCGCGCGCGATAGCGGTTGTCAGATAGCGGTAAGCTGTAGTGGTTGCTCATATACCAGGCGAAAAAAAAGCGCCCGCAGGGGCGCTTTTAATACCAGGCCGGGTTATTCAGCGTGCCGGGTAAAACGTCGTCTGACGACCACAAAGAAGACCGGAACAAAGAAGATCGCCAGCAGTGTCGCGGTTAGCATCCCGCCCATGACGCCGGTACCCACCGCATTCTGCGCCCCGCTGCCGGCACCATGGCTAATCACCAGCGGCATGACCCCGAGAATAAAAGCCAGAGAGGTCATCAGAATGGGTCGCAGGCGCATCCGCGATGCCTCCAGGGTTGCTTCAATGATCCCTTTCCCTTCTTTCTCCATCAGATCCTTGGCGAATTCGACGATCAGGATCGCGTTCTTCGCCGACAAACCGATCGTGGTCAGAAGGCCTACCTGGAAGTAAACGTCATTATTCAGCCCACGCAGCGTGGCGGCTAACAGCGCGCCGATCACACCCAGCGGAACCACTAGCATGACTGAGAACGGAATCGACCAGCTCTCATACAGCGCCGCCAGGCACAGGAAGACGACAATCAGCGAGATGGCATAGAGCGCGGGAGCCTGGTTGCCGGAAAGGCGTTCCTGGTAAGACATCCCGGTCCAGTCGTAACCAATACCGCTCGGCAGTTTACTGGCCAGCGCTTCCATCAGCGCCATGGCTTCCCCGGTACTCTTGCCCGGCGAGGCTTCACCGAGGATCTCCATGGAGGGTAAACCGTTGTAGCGTTCCAGACGCGGCGAGCCATATATCCAGCGCGAAGTGACGAAGGCGGAGAACGGAACCATTTCGCCATTGGCGCTACGAACATACATATTGTTAATGTCGCTCGGCAGCATACGGAAATGGGCATCAGCCTGGACGTACACTTTCTTGACGCGACCACGGTCAATAAAGTCATTGACGTAGTACCCGCCCAGCGCAGCGGATATCGTTTCATTGATATCGGAGAGCGATACGCCCAGCGCCTGCGCTTTTTCCTGGTCGACATCCAGTTTGAACTGCGGCGTATCTTCCAGCCCATTAGGCCGTACCCGTACCAGCTGATCCGGATGCTGTTTCACCATGCCCAGCAGTTGATTGCGCGCCTGCGTCAGGGCAGTATGGCCTAGCCCGCCCTGGTCGATCAGCTCAAAGTCGAAGCCGGTGGCGGTACCCAGCTCAATAATGGCAGGCATGTTGAACGGGAAAACCATGGCGTCTTTGATCTGGCTGAAGGCCACGGTGGCTCGCTTGATGATGGACTCCACGCTGTTTTTATCACCGCTGCGTGCTTCCCATGGTTTCAGGCTGACAAACGCCATGCCGGAGTTTTGTCCCTGGCCGCTGAAGCTGAAGCCGTTAACGGTAAAGACGCTTTCGACGTTAGCCTTCTCGTTATGCAGATAGTAGTCGGTCACGGTATCCAGCACTTTCTGTGTCCGCTCCTGGGTAGCGCCGGAAGGCAGCTGGATCATGGTCAGGAAGACCCCCTGGTCTTCATCGGGTAGAAAGGATGTCGGAAGACGCATAAACAGCACGGCCATTCCCACGACGATCAGCAGATAGATCACCAGGTAACGGCCAGTTCCACGCAAAATACCGCTGACGCTGTTGGTGTAGTGGTTAACGCTCTGGTCAAAACGGGCGTTAAACCAGCCGAAAAATCCTTTTTTCTCATGGTGTTCAGCTGAGGCTGGCTTCAACAACGTGGCGCAAAGCGCTGGCGTCAGCACCAGGGCAACCAGTACGGAGAGCGCCATGGCGGAAACGATGGTGATCGAAAACTGGCGATAAATCGCGCCGGTGGAACCGCCGAAGAAGGCCATCGGCACGAATACCGCAGAGAGCACCATGGCGATACCCACCAGCGCCCCCTGGATCTGCGACATCGATTTTTCGGTCGCTTCTTTTGGCGAGAGCTTCTCCTCAACCATCACACGTTCGACGTTTTCCACCACCACAATGGCGTCATCGACCAGCAGACCTATCGCCAGCACCATACCAAACATCGTCAGGGTGTTGATGGAGTAGCCAAACATCGACAGTACCGCGAAGGTACCCAACAGCACGACGGGCACGGCAATGGTCGGAATGAGCGTAGCGCGCATGTTCTGCAGGAACAGATACATGACAAGGAAGACGAGAATAATCGCTTCAAAGAGCGTTTTGACCACTTCGTGAATAGAGATTTTGACGAAAGGGGTCGTATCGTACGGATAGACCACCTTCATTCCCTGGGGGAAGTAAGGCTGCAGTTCGGCCAGCTTCGCTTTAATCGCGGTGGCAGTATCCAGCGCGTTGGCGCCGGTCGCGAGCTTAATACCCAGACCAGAAGCGGGCTTACCGTTAATTCTGGCGACGACATTGTAGTTCTCACCGCCCAGCTCAACGCGGGCGACATCTTTCAAATGGACGACAGAACCATCGGCATTGACCCGCAGCGTGACCTTGCCAAACTCCTGCGGATCTTTAAGCCGCGTCTGGGCAATGATCGACGCGTTCAACTGCTGGCCTTTCAGCGCTGGCGTACCGCCCAGCTGGCCGGCGGCAATCTGATCGTTCTGAACCTGTAGCGCATTGATGACGTCCACCGGCGTCAGGTTGTATTTGTTCAGCAGGTTGCCATCCAGCCAGATGCGCATGGCGTACTGCGCGCCGAACAGCTGTACATCGCCCACACCGTTGAGTCTGCTGATGGGATCTTTAACATTAGAGGCGACATAGTCGGAAATATCATCCTGGGTGGTGACCGGGTTATCAGAGATAAAGCCGGCCACCAGCAGGAAGCTGCTGCTGGACTTCTCTACGCTAATTCCCTGCTGCTGGACTTCCTGAGGCAGCAGCGGGGTGGCCAGCTGCAGTTTGTTTTGCACCTGCACCTGGGCGATATCCGGATCGGTGCCGGACTTAAAGGTAAGCGTGATGGTTACTGAGCCGGCGGAATCGCTGGTCGATGACATATACATCAGGTTGTCGATACCGTTCATGTTCTGCTCAATAACCTGAGTGACCGTGTCCTGCACGGTCTGAGCATCCGCACCGGGATAGGTGGCGGAGATCGCCACCGCAGGGGGCGCAATCGTCGGATACTGCGCTATCGGCAGCTGGAGAATGGCCAGACCGCCGGCAATCATCATGATGATGGCCAGCACCCAGGCAAAGACCGGTCGATGGATAAAAAACTTAGACATGGCTGGGTATCCTTATTGCGCGACCGGTGCCGCACGCTCCACTTCTGCTTTAACGGTGACGCCCGGACGGACTTTCTGTAAGCCGCTGACAATCACCTTATCGCCCGGCTTCAGCCCGCTGGTGATAAGCCACTTATCGCCCACGGCCTGGGAAGCCACCACTTGACGGGTCTCAACCTGATTTTTGTCATTCACCAGCATGACGGAGGCATCGCCCCGCGGCGTTCGAGTCACCCCCTGCTGCGGCACCAGGATGGCCTGCGGATCGGTGCCTTCATCGATGCGGGCGCGGACGAACATCCCCGGCAGCAGGACATGCTGCGGGTTAGGGAAGATAGCGCGCAGGGTAATTGAACCTGTACTTTCATCGACAGTGACGTCGGAGAACTGCAGCGAACCCTTAAGCGGATAGGCCTGGCCGTTCTCCATCAGCAGTTCAACGCTTTTGGTGTCGCCGCCGCGTTGCAGGCTTTCCTGCTTAAGGCGCATGAAGTCATTGCTGGATTCCGTCACGTCGACGTAGATCGGATCGAGCTGCTGGACGGTGGCCAGGGCATCCGACTGACCGTTGGTAACCAATGCCCCCTCGGTGACGCTCGATTTACCGATGCGTCCGCTAATGGGAGAGGTCACTTTGGTGTAGGCCAGGTTGATGCGGGCGCTTTCCACGGAGGCTTTGGTTGCGATGACGTCGGCATCGGCCTGGCGGGCGGTGGCTACCGCCTGATCGTATTCCTGTTGACTGATATACTGGGTACCCAGCAGCGGAACGTAGCGTTTCACCGTCAAGTGGGCGATGGCGGCTGCGGCTTCGGCTTTTGCCTCATCGCCCTTGGCGCTGTTCCACGCCGCCTGGTAGGTTGCCGAATCGATCTGATAGAGCGACTGGCCTGCTTCGACATCGCTTCCTTCAACAAAGTTACGCTTCAGGATAATACCGCTTACCTGAGGGCGGACTTCCGCCACGCGAAAAGCTGAAGTTCGCCCTGGCAGTTCGGTGGTGACCGACAGCGGCGCGCTGTTCACGACATGGACCGTCACCTGCGGCGCCTGGGCATGGGGTTGCGGATTGTCCGAATTATCGCAGCCGGTAAGCAATAAGGCCGAGATAATTAAACCGGATAAAAGTGTCACTCTGGCGTGAGTAGTCATGGCGGTTCCTTATAGATTACGTGCCAAATTCGGCGGCGAATCTGTGAAAGAAAGAGGGAATTAAAAAGCAGTTTGCCATCCTACAAATAAACGCCGCTGGATGTAAGGGATAGTTATTTTGGGACAATCAGCAAGGCACGCAAAAACAAAAAAGCGCGCAGCCTTTTTATTCTGTTTACCTTAATTGTAAATCTTAATAAATAGACATCAATTCCGTGAATGAGTTATTTATTAATATTGATTTGGGTAATTTATTTGACGATGGCGTCAGAATTAACTTGTCTGCATTTTTGCTAAAAAATATTCCATGACAAATGTTAGGTTAAGCGATCTTCAGAAAATCCTAAATATCCTGTCCGGCGGGAAGGGGGCTTGTATGGCAAGAAAAACGAAAGAAGAGGCGCTACGCACGCGGCAGCTCCTGATTGAGTCCGCGATCCAGCAGTTCGCTCTGCGGGGGGTGACCAACACGACCCTGACGGATATTGCTGATGCGGCGGGAGTGACCCGCGGCGCCGTCTACTGGCATTTTGCCAGTAAGACCGAGCTGTTTAATGAAATGTGGCAGCAGCAGCCACCGCTCAGGGATTTGATTCAGCATAGCCTCGCAACAGAGAATGAACAGGAGCCTTTAAATGCATTGCGCGAGCGGTTTATTACCGGGCTCCGCTATATTGCTGCGAATCCTCGCCAGCGCGCGCTGATGCAAATTCTTTATCAGCGCTGCGAGTTTGCCAATGATATGCTTTCGGAAAATGAAATTCGCCAGCGCATTGGCTTTAATTATTCGCTCATCGGCGGCATGCTGCAGTGCTGTGTGCGTAACAATATATTGCCAGCCGAAACAAATATTGAAGTGATATTAATTGTTTTACACAGCGCCTTTTCCGGACTAATTAAAAACTGGCTGCTCGATCCGCAACGCGTCGATCTTTATCAGCAGGCGCCTGCGCTGGTGGATAATATTATGGCGGTAGTCTGTGCTGCTCGTGTATCGGAGACGCCGGTACTGCGGGCGGTGAATCAGTAATGTGTCCCGCTGCCGCAGGTAATAAAAAAGGCGCTTCCCCATGCCGAAGAGCGCCTTTTATATCAAGCAAGCAACTGACTAGTATCAGTTCATGCCGTATTTTTTCAGTTTTTTACGCAGCGTACCGCGGTTGATGCCCATCATCAGGGCAGCGCGGGTCTGGTTACCACGGGTGTATTGCATCACCATGTCCAACAGGGGCTGTTCAACTTCAGCCAGTACCAGCTCATACAGGTCATTCACATCCTGACCGTTCAGTTGAGCAAAATAGTTCTTCAGTGCCTGTTTAACCGAGTCACGCAGGGGCTTTTGAGTTACCTGATCCTGAGAGTTAACGGTAGAAACGGTCAGTACGTCAGAATTTACGCGTTGTTCGAACATAGTTCTGTCAGCTCTTTATTTCTATTACGCAAAATTTTCGAAGTATGCCTCCAACGCCTCCAGCTGTTCGCTGGCATCCTCAATGGCGTTGAATGTGCGCCGAAACTGGTCATCTGGAGCATGTTCCTGAAGATACCAGGAGACGTGTTTACGCGCGATTCGGTACCCTTTTGCCTGACCATAAAAGTCATGCAATTCCCGAACGTGCGCACAAAGCAAGCGCTTGACCTCTGCCAGCGGCAGCGGGGGCAGCAGCTCTCCAGTGTCCAGATAATGCTGGATTTCCCGAAAGATCCAGGGTCTTCCCTGAGCTGCACGGCCTATCATCAGGGCATCAGCCCCTGTATAGTCGAGCACAGCTCTGGCTTTAAGCGGGTCAGTAATGTCGCCATTCGCGATAATCGGAATGGAAACTTTCTGCTTAACTGCCCGAATACTGTCGTACTCAGCGTCTCCGTTAAACAAGCAGGCGCGGGTGCGTCCGTGAATAGTCAGAGCCTGAATGCCACACTCTTCGGCCAGTTGGGCAATCTCTACGCAGTTACGGTGTTCCGGTTCCCAACCGGTGCGAATCTTGAGAGTCACAGGAACGTCCACCGCATTCACGACCGCCGTCAGGATCGACTTCACCTGGTCGGGGTACTGCAAGAGGGCTGAACCTGCAAGCTTGCGATTCACCTTTTTCGCCGGGCATCCCATATTGATATCAATAATCTGGGCGCCGCTTTCCACGTTAATCCGCGCGGCGGCAGCCATCTCTTCCGGCACGCTACCGGCGATTTGCACGGTACGAATACCGGGCTCATCAATATGCACCATCCGTAAACGGGACTTGTCGCTCTCCCACACCTGTGGGTTAGAGGACATCATCTCGGAAACGGTTAAACCCGCTCCCATCTCGTAGCACAGCGTCCGGAATGGTCTGTCTGTAATGCCAGCCATGGGCGCTGCGATCAGGCGATTTCTGAGCTGGTGGTGTCCGATGCGCATGAGTTAAGAAATGACCATACTGTGACTGCAAGGCGGCGTATATTACGCATTTTTTGCACGAGATGAAAGGCCAAACTTTGAGCAATCCTCTGTTGCAGATCAATGAATCCGGGACTAACGTAAAAGGAATGAATAAATACTTATATTAATCATTGATTTAATGGCTGATGGATAATTTGTGTCCATTTATAAAATCATAAAACTTCTCGATTTTTCTTAGACAAACTCGCTACCAGGCGATATAAAACGCTGTTTTTATAGCCAAAAAAGTGCTCTGTAGTGCGATCTGCCTCTCATTTCCTGGCATTATTTGGTGGCTACTGGAAACAAAAATGCGGCCCACAGGCCGCATTGCGCTTAGTTTTTCCGGCCGGTGATCCGGCACCACTCCTCTTTTTCGACCACCGGGTCAAGGGTGAAGAGATCGGCGTAGGCTTCACAGACGCTCTCCGCCTGGCTGGCAAGGATGCCGGAAAGTCCCAGCAAACCGCCTGAAACGGGCAGGACGCTGATTAACGGCGCCAGCTCACGTAACGGGCCAGCCAGGATATTGGCGACCACGACGTCGGCTTTCATCGACTCCGGCTGGTCCTGAGGAAGATAGAGCTCCAGACGCTCAGAGACGCCGTTACGCTGCGCGTTATCGCGGCTGGCCTGAATAGCCTGCGGGTCGATATCAATGCCGATCGCTTTTGCGGCCCCCAGCTTCAGTGCGGCAATCGCCAGGATGCCGGAACCGCAGCCAAAATCAATGACCGTTTTTCCGTTGAGGTCGAGTCCATCGAGCCACTGCAGGCACAGGGATGTCGTCGGGTGCGTGCCGGTACCGAAGGCCAGACCCGGATCGAGCATCACGTTGACGGCATTTTCATCCGGAACGTCGCGCCAGCTCGGGCAGATCCACAGCCGCTCACCGAAACGCATCGGATGGAAGTTATCCATCCATTCCCGCTCCCAGTCTTTATCTTCCAGCTGCTCGATCTTATGCGCGAAGCCGGCGCCCAGCAGCGGGTGCTGCTCCAGTTGGGCAACGACCGCTTTCATATCGGTTTCGGCATCGAACAGGCCGATCACGTCGGTATCGCCCCACAGCCGGGTTTCCCCGGGCAACGGCTCAAATACCGGCGTATCGTGCGTATCCTGGAA
The DNA here is from genome assembly GCF_059759695.1 of Klebsiella sp. M041. Lineage (NCBI taxonomy): Bacteria > Pseudomonadati > Pseudomonadota > Gammaproteobacteria > Enterobacterales > Enterobacteriaceae > Klebsiella > Klebsiella sp. M041. The sequence goes on along the minus strand of NZ_JCAXWU010000013.1, from coordinate 168,871 downwards.
GGTGATCGAGACCGATCCGGCCTCCATCAGCGCATCGCTAAGATCTTCAGCGTTCGCGCCGGTGGTATTTAGTTTCAGTTGGATCCATGGCATAGCAAAACTCTTTATTTATCAGTAGTCAAAATAGGTGGCTGTGGTGCGGGACGGCCGAAACGGTTCCCTGCCACAAACGCCAGTAAACTCAGCAGCAGCGCGGGAACGATCGGGTGGAAGCCGAGAAACTGCACTTTCAGCGTGGCAAGTACGGCATACAGCACGCCGCCCACGATCATCGCGCTCAGCGCGCCAGTCGCGTTAGCACGTTCCCAATACAGGCCCAATACCAGCGGCCACAGGAAGACGGCTTCCAGGCCGCCGAAGGCCAGCAGATTCAGCCAGATAATCATCTCCGGCGGTCGCCAGGCCGCGAGCAGCAGCAGAACACCCAACAGGAGCGTGATGCCGGCGGACATGCGTTTTAGCCGCTTTTCGTTAGTCGCCTGATCCGGACGCCAGTTCAGATACAGATCCTTGATGATCGTAGCGGAACTTTGCAGAAGCTGGGCATTGATCGTCGACATAATCGCCGCCATCGGCGCGGCCAGAAAGATCCCTGCCGCAAAGGGCGGGAGCACTTTGACCATCAGCGTCGGGATCACCAGATCCGGTACGGTTAAGTCGGGGATCACCGCCCGCCCTAACGCGCCGGCCAGGTGCATGCCAAACATCAGGATCGCCACTACGATAGTGCCGATAATGATGCCGCGATGCACGGCTTTGCTGTCTTTGTAGGAGATACAGCGTACGGCGGTATGCGGCAGGCCAATGACGCCGAAGCAGACCAGCACCCAAAACGAGGCCATAAAGGTTGGCGAGAGGATATCTTCCGCCCCCTGCGGGGACACCAGCTTGACGTCGATCGACTGCAGGGTCTCTACCGCATGGCTAATCCCGCCGGCGGCGTGGATCACCCCCACCAGCAGCACGATCGTGCCGATCAGCATCACCATGCCCTGCATGGTGTCGTTGAGCACGCTGGCGCGAAAGCCGCCATAGGCGGTATACAGCGCGATGCTGATGCCGAAGATCAGCAGACCGGTATCGTAGGGAATACCCGCAGCCGTCTCCAGCAGGCGGGCGCCGCCAATAAACTGGACGGTCATGGCGCCAACGAAGGCTACCAGCAGGCTCAGGCTGGCCAGCCAGACCAGCAGACGGCTCTGGTAGCGCGCAAACAGCATGTCATTGAGGGTGACGGCATTGTAACGACGCGCAAGGATGGCGAATTTTTTTCCCAGTACGCCCAGCGACAGCCAGATGGCGGGGAGCTGGATCATCGCCAGCAGCACCCAGCCCAGGCCGTATTTATAGGCGGCGCCGGGTCCGCCTATAAATGAGCTGGCGCTGATATAGGTGGCGGTTAGCGTCATGGCCAGCACGAAGCCGCCCATCGAGCGGCTGCCGAGAAAGTACTCATTAAGAAAGCTTCCTGAGGCGCGTTTTCTCATGGCGTAAAGGGATAAGCCGAACACCACCACCAGATAGGCGATCAGGGGAATAATGACCTCAAACTGCATCATCGTCCTCCAGAGGAATGTCGCGGAAAACCAGTTTGACCATCGCCCAGCACAGCAGAATAAACAGCAGCGGAACCAGCAGGCAGGCCATTTCAAACCAGTGGGGCAGGCCGGTAAAACCGATAGCCACCCCCGGCAGATAGGCGGCGGCCAGCCAGGCGGCAAGATAGAGAAGGGTCAGCCACAGCGCCCAGCGCGCTTCTTTGTGGGCCTGAACAAAGCGTTTGTCCATTTTTTGTCCCTTGAGGATAAAGAAAGCGGGGATTGTACCGCATGGTATAGATGAGGAGAGAGAAAAAGAAAAAAGGCCGGAAAATCCGGCCTTTTGCTGAGAGAGCAGAATTATTTTTCCTGCAAGCCGAGTTTTTTCTCCAGATAGTGGATGTTGGTGCCACCATGCTGGAAGTTCTCGTCGCTCATAATGCGCATCTGCAGATCGACGTTGGTCTTGATGCCATCGATGATCAGCTCCTGCAGCGCATTCTTCATGCGGGCAATCGCCACGTCACGGCTTTCGCCGTAGCAGATCAGTTTGCCGATCATGGAGTCATAGTACGGCGGTACGGTGTAGCCGGCGTAAATATGGGACTCCCAGCGCACGCCAAAGCCGCCCGGCGCGTGGAAACGGGTAATTTTACCCGGGCTCGGCAGGAAGGTGTTCGGGTCTTCGGCGTTGATACGGCATTCCACCGCATGGCCGCGAACCACCACTTCATCCTGCTTGATGGACAGCGGCTGGCCGGCTGCGATACGCAGCTGCTCTTTGATCAGGTCAACGCCGGTGATCATTTCAGTTACCGGATGCTCTACCTGGATACGGGTGTTCATTTCAATGAAGTAGAACTCGCCGTTTTCGAACAGGAACTCAAAGGTACCCGCCCCGCGGTAGCCGATATCGACACAGGCTTTCGCGCAACGCTCGCCGATGTAGCGACGCAGTTCCGGAGTGATGCCCGGCGCCGGCGCTTCTTCGACCACTTTCTGGTGACGACGCTGCATGGAGCAGTCACGTTCAGCCAGATAGATAGCGTTGCCCTGACCGTCCGCCAGTACCTGAATTTCAATATGACGTGGGTTTTCCAGGTATTTCTCCATGTAGACCATATCGTTGTTGAAAGCCGCTTTGGCTTCCGCTTTGGTCATGGAGATGGACTGGGCCAGTTCAGCGTCGCTGCGCACAACGCGCATACCGCGACCGCCGCCGCCGCCGGAGGCCTTGATGATCACCGGATAGCCGATGCGTTTAGCATGGGCGCGGTTAGCGTCCATGTCGTCGGTCAGCGGGCCGTCAGAACCAGGTACGGTCGGGACGCCGGCTTTTTTCATGGCGGTGATCGCGGACACTTTGTCGCCCATCAGGCGGATAGTGTCGGCTTTCGGGCCGATGAAGATAAAGCCGGAGCGCTCAACCTGCTCAGCAAAGTTGGCGTTCTCGGAGAGGAAGCCATACCCCGGGTGAATCGCTACCGCGCCGGTGATCTCAGCGGCGCTGATGATAGCTGGGATGTTCAGATAGCTTTTTACGGACGGAGCCGGACCGATACAGACCGTCTCATCCGCTAACAATACGTGTTTTAGATCGCGATCCGCGGTGGAATGCACAGCAACGGTCTTGATGCCCAGTTCTTTACAGGCACGCAGGATGCGCAGTGCGATCTCGCCACGGTTAGCGATGACAATTTTATCCAGCATGTTCGCCTCGTTACTCGATAACTACCAGCGGCTCGTCGAATTCTACCGGTTGGCCGCTTTCGATCAGAATGGCTTTCACCACGCCGGCTTTGTCGGCTTCGATCTGGTTCATCATTTTCATCGCTTCGACGATGCACAGGGTGTCGCCCACGTTAACTTTCTGGCCAACTTCCACAAACGCTTTCGCGTCCGGGCTTGGCGTACGATAGAAAGTACCAACCATCGGGGAACGTACGATGTGACCACTGATTTCCGCTTTTGCCGGCGCTTCTGCTGCTGCAGCTGGCGCGGCAGCCGCGGCGGCAGGTGCCTGAGGCTGCATCATCGGCGCAGCATAAGCCTGCTGCATAACCGGATAGCTTGCGGCCGGTGCAGAGCGGCTGATGCGAACAGACTCTTCGCCTTCAGAAATTTCCAGTTCGGAGATACCTGATTCTTCAACCAGCTCGATCAGTTTTTTAATCTTACGAATATCCATGAGTGGGTTCCGTACTCTTTGTTTAGTGTGATTGTGACAGGCGTTTTACCGCCGTCTGTAAAGCGTATGAATAGCCGTCCGCCCCCAGTCCGCAGATGACGCCAGCGGCGACATCTGACAGATACGAATGCTGGCGGAAGGGTTCGCGTGCATGCACATTGCTCAGGTGAATCTCGATAAACGGGATGTTCACGGCAAGCAAAGCGTCACGGATTGCTACGCTGGTATGCGTGAACGCGGCCGGATTAATCAGGATATAGTCCACGTTGTCTTTAGCCTGATGAATTCGGTCGATTAACGCATGCTCCGCGTTGGACTGCAGGTGATCCAGGCTCACATTCAGCGCCGCCGCTTCAGATGTTAAATGGTTAACAATCTCCGCCAGCGTGAGCGGACCATACTTCTCAGGCTCGCGGGTACCGAGCATGTTAATGTTTGGACCATTCAAAAGCAAAATGTGAAACTTCTTTGCCATCGTGTGGCGATCTCCTGCCATTTTCGGGTAAAAAACAACATATACCTTCAATGCGCCCTTGTCACCTTTTCAGGGTCAGAAAACCCCGTCAGGAAAGCCAAAGTCGCACATTATAACGATTTCGTAGCAATTGGCAGCTAAATACTGGTCTTATCAGGGAAGATTATCAACCGCTATCTTAAAAAGAGTCGCGGTTGATAAAGGATCTGCGGGAAACTGCACATTACGGGATTCAGCGCCACCACTGGCGGAACTTCTTGTAACGCCATGCCAGCAGCGCCACTGCCAGCAGGGCATAAATGATGGGCTGCGGCGAGAGGATCTTCACTGACCACAGGTAGTGAATCGGCGCGAGGATCGCCACCAGATAGACGAAGTTGTGTAAAAGTTGCCAGCGGCGGCCCAGTTTTCGCTGCATCGCCTGCGTCGATGTCACCGCCAGCGCCAGCAGGATCGCCCAACTGACCATGCCTAACGTCAGATAGGGGCGGTTGATAATCTCCGAGCCCAGCAGCGCCAGATTGTTAATACCCAGCTCCAGCAGGGTATAGCTGGTCAGGTGCAGCGTCGCCCAGGCGAAACACCATAAACCTAACAGGCGACGAACGCGAATCAATAATGGTTGTTTCGCATAGCGCGCCAGCGGGGAGACCAGCAGCGTCGCCAGCAGAAACTTCAGCGCCATCCTGCCGGTAAAATGCTGGATATCCTTGGCCGGATCGGCGCTAAAGTAGCCCTGATGTCCGGCCCAGAATAGCCAGACCAGCGGCAAAAAACCCGCCAGATGAAGTAAAACCTTCAGCCAGGCGATCTGTTTGACGGTGAAACGCACTAGAAGTTCTCCCGCAGATTCATGCCGCGATACAACGACGCCACTTCGTCGGCATAGCCGTTAAACAGCAGGGTTGGCTGACGCTTGACATCGAGTACGCCGCCGGCGCCGATAAACCGCTCGCTGGCCTGCGACCAGCGGGGGTGATCGACGTGCGGATTGACGTTGGCGAAGAAGCCGTATTCGTCCGGTGCCGCCAGGTTCCAGGTGGTCGGCGGCCGCTCGCGGGTCAGTTCAATGCTGACGATGGATTTAATGCCTTTGAAACCGTACTTCCACGGCACAGTAAGGCGGACCGGCGCGCCATTTTGCGGCGGCAGCGCTTTGCCATACACCCCGACGGTGAGCAGCGTCAGCGGATGCATCGCTTCATCCAGCCGCAGCCCCTCCACGTAAGGGTAAGCCAGCCCCCCGCCGATAAACCGATCTTTCTGCCCGGGCATTTGATCCGGAGCATAGAGGGTTTTGAAGGCCACATAGCGCGCATTGCTGGTGGGCTCCACCAGCGCCAACAGCTTATGCAGCGGGAAGCCGACCCAGGGGACCACCATCGACCAGGCTTCCACGCAGCGCATACGATAAATACGCTCTTCCAGCGGGAAGCGTTTGGTCAGATCGTCATGGTCGAGAGTCAGCGGCTTCGCCACCTCACCGCCGATGGTCAATGTCCAGGGATCGGTGCGCAGGCTACCCGCGTTCGCCGCCGGATCGGCTTTATCGAGGCCGAATTCATAAAAGTTATTGTAGCCGGAGACTTTATCTTCCGGGGTAAGCGTCAGCTTAGCCTGCCATTCAGCGGGTTTAGCAAAGTCCAGGGCTTTGCCCGCCGGGGCTGGTGGACGGTCATGGCCTTTAAACCAGTCCAGCAGGTCGGCCTGCGCGGCGGCGGGAAGCGAAAGGGCGGTCGCGCTGATGCCCAGCATTTTCAGCACCTGGCGCCGCTGGAGCATAAAAACGGATTCGGCCGTGACGTCGGCTTCCGTCAGTTTTTTTCTTTTCATGGTGTCCTCCGTCATGCGTTTCCTTAAGCATGACGGAGGCGGCGATGAATCGCGAATATGTCACGAAAAATTGCACATTAGGAGCATGAGCCGCCGCCGAAGCAGGGGCGCGGTCGTCCAGGAATCATCGGAAAGTGGCGCAAGACGTTTCCTTTACCGCGCCTGACCCGGCATCTTTAGCAGGGAAAAAAGCGGACGGGAGGCTGGCAGGACGGAAAATCGGCAATAATGTGCGCCGCTGGCGCGGGTTTGCCATCCAGCGTCTAAAATTAAAGCGCTTCTGGCGCAGGCCGCAGGCGGGCGGCGATTGGCAAATTTTTTCTGCCGACTATACTCGCTATCGGCATACTTTCGCCGATAATACGCATTCCATTGCCAGACTCGCCATCTTTGATAGTATGCGTCGCGCTTTAAAAGGTTAATGCTAGCGTCAAGGCGCGCGCCGGCACGGGAGCCTGATGGTTCATCGGGCAGTCATTCACTCGCGGAGTTAACACAGGGATGCGATTAACGACGAAGTTCTCAGCCTTTATCACGCTGCTAACTAGCCTGACCATCTTTGTCACGCTGATTGGCGCTTCGCTGAGTTTTTACAACGGCATTGAGAACAAGGTCGAAAACCGGGTTCAGGCGGTGGCGACCATGCTGGATAACCGGCTCATCACCACCTCTTTTGATAAGCTTGAGCCGCAGCTGGATGAGCTGATGACGCCGATAGAGATCGTGCATATCGATTTCATGCTTAACGGTAAACCGCTCTACAGCCACTCCCGAACCGACAGCTATCGCCCGCTTGGCAGTCATGAGCAATTCCGTGAGATCACGGTCCCGTCGTTGAAACATCCCGGTATCTCTCTGCATCTGGTCTACGTTGACCCGATGGTGAACTATTTCCGTTCGCTGTCGATTACCGCCCCGCTGTCGATCTCCATTGGCTTCATGGTGGTGATTATTTTCTTCGCCGTCCGCTGGATCCGCCGCCAGCTGGCGGGTCAGGAGCTGCTTGAGCTTCGTTCCACGCGTATCCTGAGCGGCGAGCGCGGGCCGCAGGTGCGCGGCTCAGTCTATGAATGGCCTGCCAGCACCAGTAGCGCGCTGGATATGCTGCTGTCGGAGCTGCAGTTTGCCAGCGATCAGCGCAGCCGGATGGATACGCTGATTCGCTCCTATGCGGCACAGGATTCTAAAACCGGGCTGAATAATCGCCTGTTTTTTGACAATCAGCTGGCCACGCTGCTGGAAGATCAGGAGAAGGTGGGGGCGTACGGCATCGTGATGATGATCCGTCTACCGGAGTTTGATCTGCTACGGGACAACTGGGGGCGGGCGGCGGCCGAAGAACATTACTTCACGCTTATCAACCTGCTCTCTACCTTTATTATGCGTTACCCTGGCGCGCTGCTGGCGCGCTATCACCGTAGCGACTTCGCTGTGCTGCTGCCGCACCGCACGTTAAAAGAGGCGGATAGTATCGCCGGGCTGCTGCTGAAAGCCATGGACGCGCTGCCTCCGACGCGGATCCTCGATCGTGACGATATGATGCATATCGGCATCTGTTCTTTCCGCAGCGGACAATCGGCGGCGCAAGTGATGGAACATGCCGAAGCGGCAACGCGCAACGCGGTGCTGCAGGGCAGCAACAGCTGGTCGGTCTATGACGATACCCTTCCGGAGAAAGGCCGCGGCAACGTTCGCTGGCGGACGCTGATCGAACAGATGCTGAGCCGCGGCGGGCCGCGGTTGTACCAGAAGCCCGCCGTCACCCGCGACGGTCGGGTGCATCACCGTGAACTGATGTCGCGGATGTACGACGGTAAAGAAGAGGTAATTGCCGCCGAGTACATGCCGATGGTGCTGCAGTTTGGCCTGGCGGAGGAGTATGACCGCCTGCAGGTGACGCGCCTGCTGCCGTTTTTAGGCTTCTGGCCCGAGGAGAATCTGGCGCTGCAGCTGTCGGTGGAGTCGCTGATCCGTCCGCGTTTCCAGCGCTGGCTGCGCGATGCTCTGATGCAGTGTGAAAAATCGCAGCGTCAACGGATTATTTTTGAACTTGCTGAGGCAGATGTTTGTCAATATATCGGCCGTCTGCAGCCGGTTATGCGGTTGGTTAACGCGCTTGGCGTTCGGGTGGCGGTGGTTCAGGCAGGGTTAACCCTGGTGGGAACCAGCTGGATCAAGCAGCTGGATGCGGAGCTGATCAAACTGCATCCGGGCCTGGCGCGCAACATCGAAAAGCGCAGCGAGAACCAGCTGCTGGTGCAAAGCCTGGTGGAAGCCTGTAAAGGCATGCCTATGCAAGTTTTTGCGACGGGCGTACGCAGCCGCAGCGAGTGGCTGGTACTGTCCCAATGCGGTGTCACGGGCGGGCAGGGGGAATTTTTTGCCGCCTCACAGCCACTTGACACAAATGTGAAAAAATATTCGCAAAGATACTCGGTTTGATCTGCCGTTTAGCGTGATTTCACGTAGAATAACGCGCGCCATCGTGAAGGGGGTGTGCTTGTCTACCTGCCGGATCATCGCAATGTAAATGCCAGTGACCCTCCTTTGACAGGTTACAAATTCAGGCGTGGAGCGCTGCTGAAGATTTCAGCAATGAACGGAGTCGGAAAAATTTGTAACAAAGGAAATGAACTGCACTAATTTTCACCGCAGCAGGTGATTTTTGCGCCTTGTCGCTGCTGCGTGTGGTTGGTAAAGTAAGCGGATTTTGTTTTCCGCCCCAGCTTTCAGGATTATCCCTTAGTATGTTAAAAAAATTTCGTGGCATGTTTTCCAATGACCTGTCCATTGACCTGGGTACCGCGAATACCCTTATTTACGTAAAAGGACAAGGCATCGTATTGAATGAGCCTTCCGTGGTGGCCATTCGTCAGGATCGTGCCGGATCGCCGAAAAGCGTCGCCGCCGTGGGTCATGAAGCGAAGCAGATGCTCGGCCGTACCCCGGGTAATATCGCGGCGATTCGCCCGATGAAGGACGGCGTTATCGCTGACTTCTTCGTGACGGAAAAGATGCTGCAGCACTTTATCAAACAAGTGCACAGTAACAGCTTTATGCGCCCGAGCCCGCGCGTACTGGTCTGCGTGCCGGTTGGCGCCACCCAGGTTGAGCGTCGTGCTATCCGTGAATCCGCGCAGGGCGCTGGCGCTCGCGAAGTGTTCCTGATTGAAGAACCGATGGCGGCCGCGATCGGCGCTGGCCTGCCGGTTTCTGAAGCGACCGGTTCCATGGTGGTGGATATCGGCGGCGGTACCACTGAGGTAGCGGTTATCTCCCTGAACGGCGTGGTTTACTCTTCTTCCGTGCGTATCGGCGGCGACCGCTTCGACGAAGCCGTCATCAATTACGTGCGTCGTAACTACGGCTCCCTGATCGGTGAAGCAACCGCTGAGCGTATCAAACATGAAATCGGTTCGGCTTACCCGGGCGATGAAGTGCGTGAAATTGAAGTGCGCGGCCGTAACCTGGCGGAAGGCGTTCCACGCGGCTTCACCCTGAACTCAAACGAAATTCTTGAAGCGCTGCAGGAGCCGCTGACCGGCATCGTGAGCGCGGTCATGGTTGCCCTTGAGCAGTGCCCGCCGGAACTGGCGTCTGATATCTCCGAGCGCGGGATGGTTCTCACCGGCGGTGGTGCGCTGCTGCGCAACCTGGACCGTCTGTTAATGGAAGAAACCGGTATTCCAGTCGTGGTTGCTGAAGATCCGCTGACCTGCGTAGCGCGTGGCGGCGGCAAGGCGCTGGAAATGATCGACATGCACGGCGGCGACCTGTTTAGCGAAGAGTAGTCAGCCTGAAGGTCCGGGGTGGCTTCCGCGCTGCCCCTGGTCTTTACTGACACGAGAATACGCATAGCCTATGAAGCCAATTTTTAGCCGTGGCCCCTCGCTACAGATTCGCCTTATTCTGGCGGTGCTGGTGGCGCTTGGCGTGATTATCGCCGACAGCCGCCTGGGTACGTTCAGTCAAATCAGAACGTACATGGATACAGCCGTCAGCCCTTTCTACTTTGTCTCTAATGGTCCCCGGGAACTGCTCGACAGCGTATCGCAGACGCTGGCTACCCGTGACCAGCTCGAACTGGAAAACCGCGCGCTGCGTCAGGAGCTGTTGCTGAAAAACAGCGATCTGCTGATGCTGGGCCAGTACAAGCAGGAGAATGCGCGCCTGCGTGAACTGCTTGGCTCGCCGCTGCGCCAGGACGAGCAAAAAATGGTGACCCAGGTCATCTCAACGGTCAACGACCCCTACAGCGATCAGGTGGTTATCGATAAGGGCAGCGTCAACGGCGTCTACGAAGGCCAGCCGGTTATCAGTGATAAAGGCGTGGTGGGGCAGGTCGTAGCCGTGGCGAAAATGACCAGCCGGGTACTGCTGATCTGTGATGCCACCCATGCGTTGCCAATCCAGGTCCTGCGGAACGATATTCGCGTCATTGCCGCCGGTAACGGCTGCACCGACGACCTCCAGCTTGAGCATCTGCCGGCAAATACCGATATTCGCGTCGGCGATGTGCTGGTGACCTCCGGTCTGGGCGGTCGTTTCCCGGAAGGGTACCCGGTTGGGGTTGTCTCTTCAGTGAAACTGGACACCCAGCGCGCCTACACGGTGATCCAGGCGCGTCCGACGGCCGGTCTGCAGCGTTTGCGCTATCTGCTGCTGCTGTGGGGCGCCGATCGCAATGGCGCTAACCCGATGACCCCGGAAGAGGTCCATCGGGTGGCTAACGAACGCCTGATGCAGATGATGCCGCAGGTGTTGCCTGCGCCGGATGCGATGGGGCCGCAGATGCCGGCGCCCGCCACCGGGCTGACGCCGTCTCAGCCGTCGCAGCCTGCAGGGGGGCAATAGTGGCAAGTTACCGTAGCCAGGGACGCTGGGTTATCTGGCTCTCGTTTCTTATCGCGCTATTGCTGCAAATTATGCCCTGGCCGGCGGACATCAGCGTTTTCCGGCCCAACTGGGTATTATTGATCCTGCTGTACTGGATCCTCGCGCTGCCGCACCGGGTGAATGTGGGAACGGGCTTCGTGATGGGGGCTATTCTTGATCTCATCAGCGGCTCGACGCTGGGCGTTCGCGCGCTGTCCTTAAGCATCGTCGCCTATCTGGTGGCGCTGAAGTATCAGCTGTTCCGTAACCTGGCGCTGTGGCAACAGGCGCTGGTAGTCATGCTGTTATCCCTCGCCGTGGATATCATTGTTTTCTGGGCAGAGTTTTTAGTGATCAACGTCTCTTTCCGTCCGGAAGTATTCTGGAGTAGTGTAGTAAACGGTATCCTCTGGCCATGGCTCTTCCTGCTGATGCGTAAAGTGCGTCAGCAATTTGCAGTGCAATAAGGTTGATATGACAACTCTGTATCTTGCTTCTGGTTCCCCGCGTCGGCAGGAACTGCTGACTCAGCTTGGTCTCGCGTTCGAGCGTCTGGTTCCTGGTATCGAGGAGCAGCGCCAGCCGCAGGAGAGCGCGCAGCACTATGTCGTGCGCCTGGCGCGCGAAAAGGCGCAGGCCGGGGTGGCGCTGGCATCGCGGGATTTGCCGGTTTTGGGAGCGGATACGATTGTTATTTTGAACGGCGAAGTGCTGGAAAAACCGCGCGACGCCGAACACGCTGCAGCGATGCTGCGCCTGCTTTCCGGCCAAACCCATCAGGTCATGACCGCGGTGGCGCTGGCGGATAAGCAGCAGACGCTGGATTGTCTGGTGGTCACGGAAGTGACCTTCCGGCCGCTCAGCGAGCAGGATATCGCCGATTATGTGGCCAGCGGCGAGCCTTTAGATAAAGCAGGTGCATACGGTATTCAAGGGTTGGGTGGCTGTTTCGTCAGGAAGATTAATGGCAGCTATCACGCCGTAGTCGGCTTACCGCTGGTGGAAACGTATGAGTTGCTCAGTAACTTTAACTCACTGCGTAAAGAAAAGGGATAAAGATGACGGCTGAATTATTAGTGAACGTAACGCCATCCGAAACGCGCGTTGCGTATATTGATGGCGGTATTCTGCAGGAAATCCATATTGAGCGTGAAGCGCGACGCGGAATAGTAGGCAATATCTACAAAGGTCGTGTTAGCCGAGTGCTGCCGGGAATGCAGGCGGCTTTTGTAGATATTGGTCTGGATAAGGCGGCGTTCCTCCACGCCTCCGATATCATGCCGCATACCGAGTGCGTTGCCGGTGAGGAGCAAAAGCAGTTTACCGTGCGCGATATTTCGGAGCTGGTGCGCCAGGGCCAGGACCTGATGGTCCAGGTGGTTAAAGATCCGCTCGGTACCAAAGGCGCGCGTCTGACCACCGATATTACCCTGCCTTCCCGCTATCTGGTCTTTATGCCGGGCGCCTCCCACGTGGGGGTCTCTCAGCGCATTGAAAGCGAAGCCGAGCGCGAGCGGCTGAAAAAGGTCGTGGCAGAGTACTGCGACGAGCAGGGCGGATTTATCATTCGCACCGCCGCGGAAGGCGTTCACGAGCAAGAGATGGCCGCCGATGCCGCCTATCTTAAGCGCGTATGGACCAAGGTGATGGAGCGCAAAAAGCGCAACCAGACCCGCTATCAGCTGTACGGCGAGCTGGCCCTGGCTCAGCGCGTGCTGCGTGATTTTGCCGACGCGCATCTCGACCGGATTCGCGTCGATTCGCGGCTGACCTACGAGGCGCTGCTCGAATTTACCGCCGAATATATCCCGGAAATGACCAGCAAGCTGGAACACTACAGCGGCCGTCAGCCGATATTCGATCTCTTTGACGTTGAGAACGAAATTCAGCGCGCGCTGGAGCGTAAAGTCGAGCTCAAGTCCGGGGGGTATCTGATCATCGACCAGACCGAGGCGATGACCACCATCGATATCAACACCGGGGCGTTTGTTGGGCACCGCAATCTTGACGATACTATCTTCAATACCAATATCGAAGCCACCCAGGCGATAGCCCGCCAGCTGCGTTTGCGTAATCTCGGCGGCATTATCATCATTGATTTCATCGACATGAACAATGAAGACCATCGCCGGCGGGTGTTGCACTCCCTGGAGCAGGCCCTCAGTAAAGACCGGGTGAAGACCAGCATCAACGGTTTCTCTCAGTTGGGTCTGGTGGAGATGACCCGTAAACGCACCCGCGAAAGCGTGGAGCATGTGCTGTGCAACGAATGCCCGACCTGCCACGGACGCGGAACGGTAAAGTCCGTGGAAACGGTATGCTATGAGATTATGCGTGAGATCGTTCGCGTGCATCATGCTTATGATTCCGATCGCTTCCTGGTCTATGCTTCCCCTGCGGTGGCGGAAACCCTGAAAGGGGAAGAGTCGCATGCGCTGGCGGAAGTGGAGATCTTTGTCGGCAAGCAGGTGAAGGTACAAATTGAGCCGCTCTATAATCAAGAGCAGTTCGATGTGGTTATGATGTAAAACACTGCGTCATTGTGCGGCTGACAAGGAGAGAGGCGTGAGGCGACTGCCCGGGATTTTATTGCTCACCGTGGCAACACTGATTGTTATCGTCGCGCTGCTGGTGAGTGGCTTGCGTCTCGTGTTGCCGCAGCTCGATGCCTGGCGTCCGCAGCTGCTGGAGAAGATCTCCTCTCTCACCGGCACGCCGGTGGATGCCTCGCAGATCGCCGCCAGCTGGCAAACTTTTGGCCCAACATTAGATGTCCGCGATATTCATGTCGGGCTGAAAGATGGCGGGACAATGGCGGTCAAGCGCGTGACCCTGGCGCTGGACGTCTGGCAGAGTCTGTTGCATATGCGCTGGCAGTTCCGCGATCTCACCTTCTGGCAGCTGCAGATCCATACCAATACCCCTATTCAGACCAATGACGGCGGCGAAAGCCTGAAAACCGACCGCGTCAGCGATCTCTTTTTACGTCAGTTCGACCACTTTACTCTGCGCGACAGCCATCTGAGCTTCCTGACGATTTCCGGTCAGCGGGCGGAGCTGGCGGTCCCGCAGCTGACCTGGCTTAACGGCAGGAACCGTCACCGCGCCGAGGGGCAGCTCAGCCTTTCCAGTCTCACCGGCCAGCATGGCGTCATGCAGGTGCGGATGGATCTCCGCGATGAGGATGGCCTGCTGAACAAAGGCCGGGTCTGGCTGCAGGCTGACGATATTGACGTCAAGCCCTGGCTGGGCCGCTGGATGCAGGACAATATCGCCCTGAAAAGCGCCCGCTTCAGCCTCGAAGGCTGGATGACCATTGAAAAAGGCGATGTGGCCAGCGGCGACGTATGGCTGAAAAAAGGGGGCGCCAGCTGGCAGGGGGATAGCGAGGTTCATCACCTGTCAGTGGATAACCTGACGGCGCATCTCTTCCACGACAAGCAGAGCTGGGGCTTCTACATTCCCGATACGCGGATCGCGATCGACGATAAACCCTGGCCAAGCGGCGCGCTGGCGATGGCGTGGATCCCGGCGCAGGATGTCGGTGGCGACGGTCATCAGCGTAGCGATGAATTACGTATTCGCGCCAGCAACTTAGCCCTCAGCGGTCTGAGCGGACTGCAGCCGTTTGCCGATAAGCTGGCGCCTTCATTGGGCGAACTCTGGCGCACCACGCAGCCCAGCGGCAAAATCAACCTGCTGGCTCTCGATATTCCCCTGCAGGCGACGGAGAAAACGCGCTTTCAGGCGCAGTGGAGCGATCTGGCGTGGAAGCAGTGGAAACTCCTGCCGGGAGCGGAACACTTTTCCGGCAGCCTGAATGGCAGCGTTGAGCATGGGGAACTGCGCGCGCGCATGACGAAGGCGCTGATGCCGTATACCGGTGTTTTCCGGGCCCCGCTGGAGATCGCCGCTGGCGAAGCCACCCTCAGCTGGGTGAAAAATGACAAAGGGTTTATGCTTGATGGCCGCGATATTGACGTGCAGGCGACGGGGGTACGCGCCCGCGGCGGCTTCCGCTATCTGCAACCGCAGGGGGACGATCCCTGGCTGGGTATTCTGGCGGGGATCAGCACCAACGATGGCGGCCAGGCGTGGCGTTACTTCCCGGAAAACCTGATGGGCAAAGCGCTGGTGGACTATCTCAGCGGCGCGATTAAAGCCGGACAGGCACGCGATGCGACGCTGGTGTATGGCGGCAACCCACATTTGTTCCCGTATCCGCACAACGAAGGCCAGTTCCAGGTTTACGTCCCGCTGAAGAATGCCACTTTCGCTTTTCAACCGGACTGGCCGGCGCTGACCGGGTTGAATATCGACCTTAATTTTATCAACAGCGGCCTGTGGATGCGGGCGGAGAAAGCGATGCTCGGCAACGTGACCGCCAGCAATCTCGATGCCGCGATCCCGGATTACGCGCAGGAAAAACTGCTGATTGATGCCGATATCAAAGGCCCGGGGAAAGAGGTGGGACCTTATTTCAACACCACGCCGCTGAAAGAGACCCTGGGAGCGGCGCTGGATTCCCTGCAGCTGGATGGTGATGTAAGCGCTCGCTTACATCTGAACATTCCCCTCGATGGCGAAATGACCACCGCGAAAGGCGATGTGCATCTGCAGAATAACGATCTGTTTATCAAGCCGTTAGATACCACGCTGCAGAACCTGAGCGGTAATTTCAGCTTTGTGAATGGCGATCTTAATAGTCAAACGTTGAGCGCGACCTGGTTTAATCAGCCGCTGAACCTCAATTTTTCCACCCGCGAAGGCGAAAAAGCGTTTCTGGTGGATGTCGGGATGAACGCCAGCTGGCAGCCGTCGCGCACCGGGCTGCTGCCGAAAGCGGTTAATGAGGCGCTGAGCGGTAGCGTTCCGTGGGAGGGTAAAGTCGCTATCGAACTGCCGTACCATGGCAATGCCAGCTATAAGGTTGATATCAATGGCGATCTGAAGAATGTGAGCAGTCACTTACCTTCACCGGTCAACAAGTCCGCTGGCGAACCCCTGCCGGTCAAAATTAACGTTGCCGGCGGTCTGAGCAGCTTCGACCTGACCGGATCCGTTGGCGCGAAGAATCATATCAACAGCCGCTGGTTGCTGAACCGTAAGCTGACGCTGGACAGAGCGATCCTCACGACGGACAGCAAAGGCCCCTCTCCGCTGCCCGACCAGCCCGGCGTTGAGCTCAATCTGCCGCCGATGGATGGCGCGCAGTGGCTGGCGCTGTTCCAGAAGGGCGCGGCGAATGAAGTCAGCAGCAGCGTCCTCTTTCCACCGCGCATTGTGCTGCGTACGCCGTCGCTGGCGCTGGCCGGCCAGCAATGGAACAACGTGAGTCTGATGTCGCAGCCGGTCACCGGCGGTTCACAGGTTGAGGCGCAGGGGCGCGAGATCAACGCCACCCTGACGATGCGCGACAATGCCCCGTGGCTGGCAAATGTGCGTTATCTCTATTTCAACCCGGCCAGCGCCAGCGGCAAGGGCGGAACGGAGAACGTGGCCCCGCAGGCGGAGACGCGGCTGGATTTCCACGGTTGGCCCGATCTGCAGCTGCGCTGCGCGGAATGCTGGCTGTGGGGGCAAAAATATGGCCGTATCGACGGCGATGTGGCGATCAAGGGCGATACCTTAACGCTCTCCAACGGCCTGGTGGATACCGGGTTTGGCCGGCTGACGACCGACGGCGTGTGGGTTAACGCCCCTTCCGGGGTGCGCACCTCGCTGAAAGGCAGACTGCATGGCAATAAAACGAATGAATTTGCGGATTTCTTTGGCGTTTCCACACCGGTGAAGGATTCGCCGTTTGATATCGACTACGATCTGCACTGGCGCGCGCCGCCCTGGTCACCCGATGTCGCGTCGCTCAATGGGATCATTAAAAGCCACCTCGGCAAGGGTCAGTTTACCGACCTGAGTACCGGACACGCAGGCCAGCTGCTGCGTTTGCTGAGCGTCGATGCCCTGCTGCGCAAACTGCGCTTCGACTTCAGCGATACCTTTAGCGAAGGATTTTACTTCGACTCGATTAACAGTACGGCCTGGATTAAGGATGGTGTACTGCATACCGATGATACGCTGGTGGATGGCCTGGAGGCGGACATTGCCATGAAAGGGTCGGTCGATCTGGTGCGTCGTCATCTGGACCTGCAGGCGGTGGTGGCGCCGGAGATCTCCGCGACCGTCGGCGTGGCGGCGGCCTTCGCCGTCAACCCAATTGTCGGCGCGGCGGTGTTTGCCGCCAGCAAGGTGCTGGGGCCGCTGTGGAACAAAGTCTCGATACTGCGCTATCGCATCACCGGCCCGATTGACCAGCCGCAGATCAATGAAGTGCTGCGCCAGGCGCGCAGCAACAAAAAGCAATGATTTGACGATTGCCGGGAATTGCCGCAATCTCAATAGATAGCCTTCTGTATTTCCGCCTGTCAGGCGGCAACAAACGAGTAGCATAACGATGAGTCTGAACCTGGTAAGTGAACAATTACTGTCGGCAAATGGCCTGAATCATCAGGACCTGTTTGCCATTCTTGGTCAACTGACCGAGCGCCGCCTCGATTACGGCGATCTCTATTTTCAGTCGAGCTATCACGAATCCTGGGTTCTGGAAGACAGCATCATTAAAGATGGGTCGTACAATATCGACCAGGGCGTAGGCGTGCGCGCCGTCAGCGGCGAAAAAACGGGCTTTGCCTACGCTGACCAGATCAGCAAGCTGGCGCTGGAGCAGAGCGCCCAGGCGGCGCGGACCATTGTGCGCGAGACTGGCAATGGCAAAGTACAGACCCTCGGCGCCGTAGAGCACAGCGCCCTCTATACCAGCATCGACCCGCTGCAGAGTATGAGCCGGGAAGAGAAGCTGGATATTCTCCGCCGGGTAGACAAAGTCGCCCGCGCGGCGGACCAGCGCGTGCAGGAGGTTTCGGCCAGCCTGAGCGGGGTCTATGAGCTGATTCTGGTGGCCGCCACCGACGGCACTCTGGCCGCCGACGTTCGTCCGCTGGTGCGCCTCTCGGTCAGCGTGCTGGTGGAAGAGGACGGCAAACGCGAGCGCGGCAGCAGCGGCGGCGGCGGGCGTTTTGGCTATGACTATTTCCTCGCCTCTCAGGAGGGCGAAGTACGGGCCGACGCCTGGGCGAAAGAAGCGGTGCGCATGGCGCTGGTTAACCTCTCGGCGGTCGCCGCCCCGGCGGGGATGCTGCCGGTGGTGCTCGGCGCCGGCTGGCCTGGCGTTCTGCTGCACGAAGCGGTCGGTCACGGCCTGGAAGGCGATTTCAACCGTCGCGGCACCTCGGTCTTTAGCGGCCATATGGGGGAATTAGTCGCCTCTGAGCTGTGCACCGTCGTGGACGACGGCACCATCGTCGACCGTCGTGGCTCGGTGGCCATCGATGACGAAGGCACGCCGGGTCAATACAATGTGCTGATCGAAAACGGCATCCTGAAAGGCTACATGCAGGATAAACTCAATGCGCGTCTGATGGGCGTCGCGCCGACCGGCAACGGCCGCCGTGAATCCTATGCCCATCTGCCGATGCCGCGTATGACCAACACCTATATGCTGGCGGGCCAGTCCACGCCGCAGGAGATTATCGAGTCGGTGGACTACGGTATCTTCGCGCCTAACTTCGGCGGCGGGCAGGTGGATATCACCTCCGGTAAGTTTGTCTTCTCCACCTCCGAGGCCTATCTGATCGAAAAAGGCAAGGTCACGAAGGCGGTGAAAGGCGCTACCCTGATCGGCTCCGGGATTGAGACTATGCAGCAGATTTCGATGGTGGGTAACGATCTGCGTCTGGATAACGGCGTCGGCGTCTGTGGCAAAGAGGGCCAGAGCGTGCCGGTGGGCGTTGGCCAGCCGACCCTGAAGGTCGATAACCTTACCGTCGGCGGCACTGCCTGATCCTGAGCGGGTTCCCGGCGTCGCCGGGAACCGCTTCAGCGGGCGATCCCTCTGCCGTGCATCCCCTGATAGATCTTCGCCACGTCGACAAAATACTCCGTCAGATAATTGATACAGACCTGCACTTTCAGCGGCAGTTTATCCTTTTCGGTGTACAGGGCGTAGACCGGACGCGGATCGGACTGGTAGCTCGGCAGCAGGATCTCAAGCTCACCGCGATTGATCTCTTCGATCGCCCACATCAACGGCACATAGGCGATACCCACCCCGGCGGTCAGCCAGCGCACCAGCGTCATGGGGTCATTGGTCACAAAGCGCCCCTGCGGGGTCAGGCGGGTTGAGATCCCTTCCGGCGCGATAATGACAAACTCATTGTCCGGCCGCACGCTATATTCCAGCCAGGCATGCCCGGCAAGATCGGCCGGTTTCTCCGGATTGCCAGCCTGCGCCAGATAGCTTTTCGCGGCGCATAACACCATCGGCATTGAGCCCAGACGGCGGGAAAAAAGACTGGAATCCTGCAGGGCGCCCACGCGGATCACCACGTCAAGACCGTCGGCGATCAGGTCCGGCGCAGGTATGCCGGTGACCAGATTGACGGAGAGCCCGGGGTATTCTTTCAGCATTTTCGCCGTTATGCGCGCCAGAACATTCTGTGCCATAGTTGAAGAGCAGCCGATACGCAGCGTTCCGATGGGGGTGTTGTTAAATGCGTATAATTGCTCATGGACATCCTGTGCTTCAAACAGCATCCTACGGCAGCCCTGATAGTAAATTTTACCTGCTTCCGTTAAGCCAAGGCTGCGGGTGCTGCGGTTGAGCAGCTTCACCTGCAGTTCATCTTCCAGTTTGGCGACGGTCTGACTGATCGAGGAAACGCTCATCTGAAGCTGGCGGGCCGCTGCGGTGAAGGAACCTAATTCGACCACTTTGGCGAAAACGGACATGCGCTTTAATCGTTCCATTATTCACTCTGGCTTAAAAGTGATTTAGATCACACATTGTAGATAATGCGGCAATCGTTACGTTAATATATTGTTAGCTACATAATAAACGCATCTGCTCACTACCTGTACGCTTCTTATTCAAGGTCATCATGAGTCTGTTTCCTGTCATCGTGATTTTCGGCTTATCGTTTCCGCCGATCTTCTTCGAGTTGCTTTTGTCGCTGGCCATCTTCTGGCTGGTGCACCGATTGCTGGTTCCGACCGGCATTTACGATTTTGTCTGGCACCCTGCACTGTTTAATACGGCGCTATATTGCTGCCTTTTTTATTTGATATCGCGCTTGTTCGTTTGAGGTTGATGTGAAAACACTAACAAGAAATATCCTCCGTACCGCTATTACCGTGATACTGGTCATTTTGGCCTTCGTGGCGATTTTCCGCGCCTGGGTTTACTACACCGCCTCGCCGTGGACGCGGGATGCGCGCTTTAGCGCCGACATTGTGGCCATTGCTCCCGACGTCTCCGGGCTGATTTCCCAGGTAAACGTCAAGGATAACCAACTGGTTAAGAAAGACCAGGTATTGTTCGTTATTGACCAACCTCGTTACCAAAAAGCGCTGGCGCAGGCGGAAGCCGATGTCGCCTACTATCAGACCTTAGCCCAGGAAAAACGTGTCGAAGCCGGTCGGCGTAATAAGCTTGGCGTCCAGGCGATGTCGCGGGAAGAGATTGACCAGGCGAACAACGTGCTGCAGACCGTTGAGCATCAGCTGGCGAAAGCGGTGGCCAGCCGCGACCTGGCCAGACTGGACCTGCAGCGCACGGAGATTCGCGCCCCCGCGGATGGCTGGGTGACCAACCTTAACGTCTATACCGGTGAATTTATCACCCGCGGCTCCACGGCGGTGGCGCTGGTCAAAGAGAATACATTTTACGTCATGGCCTATCTGGAAGAGACCAAACTGGAAGGCGTCCGCCCTGGATACCGGGCGGAAATTACCCCGCTTGGCAGCAGCAAAACCATTAAAGGCACGGTGGACAGTATCGCTGCGGGGGTAACCAACGCCAGCAGCAGCAGCGACTCGAAAGGGATGGCTTCGGTGGATTCCAACCTTGAATGGGTGCGTCTGGCGCAGCGTGTGCCGGTTCGTATTCGCCTTGACCACCAGCAGGGGAATCTGTGGCCATCGGGCACGACGGCGACGGTGGTGATCACCGGTAAAGAAGACCGTGATACCAGCCAGGCCAACTTCTTCCAGAAACTGGCTATGCGCCTGCGCGAATTCGGTTAATCGCTATGGGGACATATACTATTGCTCCCCAGCATCTCCGCTTTGCTATTAAGCTTGCATGCGCGGTGGTGTTGGCGCTGTTCGTCGGCTTCCATTTTCAGCTCGAAACGCCGCGCTGGGCGGTGCTGACCGCGGCGATTGTCGCCGCTGGCCCGGCCTTTGCCGCCGGGGGAGAGCCGTACTCCGGCGCGATCCGCTATCGCGGCATGTTGCGTATTGCCGGGACCTTTATTGGCTGTATTGCGGCGCTGGTCATCATCATCCTGATGATCCGCGCCCCTCTGCTGATGATGCTGGTCTGCTGCCTGTGGGCCGGGTTTTGTACCTGGGTTTCGTCGCTGGTCAAGGTCGAAAACTCCTATGCCTGGGGGCTGGCCGGATACACCGCGCTGATTATCATTATTACCATCCACACCGATCCAATGCTGGCGCCGCAGTTTGCCGTTGAGCGCTGCAGCGAAATCGTCATCGGGATTGTCAGCGCCATCGTCGCCGATCTGCTGTTCTCCCCGCGTTCGATTAAAAAAGAGATCGACCTTGAGCTGGATAACCTGCTGATTGCACAGTATAAGCTGATGCAGTTATGCGTTGCGCACGGCGAAAAAGATGAAGTGGATCAGGCCTGGGGAGCGCTGGTGCGTCGCACCACGGCGCTGGAAGGAATGCGCAGTAACCTGATTATGGAGTCCTCTCGCTGGGCTAAGGCGAATCAACGCCTGAAGGCGATCAATACCCTCTCGCTAACGCTTATCACCCAGGCTTGCGAAACCTACCTGATTCAGAACTCGCGCCCGGAAATGGTGACGGACGACTACCGCGAGCTGTTCGCTGAGCCGGTTGAGACGGTGCAGGATGTTCACCAGCAGCTGAAGCGTATGCGTCGCTTCCTGACCTGGAAAGGCGAGCATAATACGCCG
The DNA here is from genome assembly GCF_059759695.1 of Klebsiella sp. M041. Lineage (NCBI taxonomy): Bacteria > Pseudomonadati > Pseudomonadota > Gammaproteobacteria > Enterobacterales > Enterobacteriaceae > Klebsiella > Klebsiella sp. M041. The sequence continues at coordinate 146,908 of NZ_JCAXWU010000013.1, read as the reverse complement.
GTCACCATCTACAGCTGGGTAGGCGCAGCCACCCGTTACCTGCTGCTTAAGCGTGGCGTGGTGGGCAACACCAAAATCAGCCGCATCGAAGACGGTGTATTGCGCGGCGAAACGGTGGTTAAAGTGGAGTCCGCCGAGCGTCACCACGCGATGGTGAACTTCTGGCGTACCTCTGTCTCCTGTATCCTTGGGACGCTGTTCTGGCTGTGGACGGGCTGGACCTCAGGCAGCGGCGCGATGGTGATGATTGCCGTGGTTACCGCGCTGGCGATGCGCTTGCCTAACCCGCGAATGGTGGCGATAGACTTCCTCTACGGTACTCTGGCGGCGTTACCGCTGGGTACCCTGTACTTTCTGGTGATCATGCCGGCGACGCAGCAGAGTATGCTGTTGCTTTGTATCAGCCTGGCGGCGATGGCGTTTTTTATCGGTATCGAAGTGCAGAAAAGGCGCCTCGGATCGCTGGGGGCGCTGGCGAGCACCATCAACATTCTGGTGCTGGATAACCCGATGCAGTTCCAGTTCAGTCAGTTCCTCGATAGCGCGCTGGGGCAGATCGTCGGTTGTTTCCTCGCCCTGATGGTTATTCTCATTGTCAGGGATAACTCCCGGGCAAGAACCGGTCGGGTGCTGCTGAACCAGTTTGTCTCCGCGGCGGTCTCTTCGCTGACCACCAACTCGGCGCGTCGCAAAGAGAATCATCTGCCCGCGCTCTATCAGCAGCTGTTTTTATTGCTCAACAAATTCCCTGGCGATGTCGCCCGTTTCCGTCTGGCGTTGACGTTAATCATTGCCCACCAGCGCCTGCGCGATGCGCCCGTGCCGGTGAATGAGGATCTGTCGGCGTTCCATCGCCAGCTGCGACGTACCGCGGATCATGTGATCTCCGCCGGGAGCGATGATAAGCGTCGGCGCTACTTTACCCGGCTGCTGGCGGAGCTTGATGTTTATCAGGAGAAGCTGCGGGTCTGGGAGGCTTCGCCGCAGGTGACCGAGCCGGTACGGCGACTGGTTGAGATGTTGCACAAGTACCAGCATGTGCTGACCAGCAGTTAACCCATAAACCGACGCCCAGGCGTCGGTTTTTTTATCGCTATACTTAACGGCGACAGGAAGAGAAGCGGGAGGGGCTGCCATGACCACCTATACGTTTGATTTTGACGAAATCGCCGAGCAACAGGATTTCTACCGGGAGTTTTCCCGCACCTTCGAGCTGGCACAGGATAAGGTCAACAACCTTGATTCGCTATGGGACGCGGTGACCGGTGGGCTGCTGCCGCTGCCGCTGGACATTGAGTTCATCCATTTAAATGACAAGCAGCGTCGGCGCTTTGGGGCGTTAATTTTATTATTTGATGAAGCAGAGGAAGAGCTGGAGGGGGAGTTACGTTTTAACGCCCGGCAGGCATAAAAAAGCCCCCGGCAGGCGGGGGCAAGTCGTCGAAATAAGACGACGAGGGTTTATTTGTACAGCTCAGCGGTGGCGTGCCAGCTATCGCCGGTACGTGCTTCAATAATACGGTAGCTGCTGGCGCCTTCTTTCTCGGCTTTAGCGGCCAGTTCCTGACGCATGTCCATTGGCGCACTACCTACCTGGGAAACCGAGATGGTGCCCATGGACTGCAGGTTCTGGGCTTGCTCAGCGTTCACTTGCTGAACGGCCGCGCTAGCGCCGAAAGAGAGAAGGGAAGCCAGGCCAAGGGATGCGATGATCATTGCGCGTTTCATAATCTTTACTCCAGTCTTTGTTTTGCCGCGGCGGGGCGATGAATGAGGCCGGGCCGCGGTAGAGAATTTTTGTCGGGTTAATCGTTGACGATCTAAAACTTATTTATACAGCTCAGCAGTGGCATGCCAGTGGTCGCCAGTGCGGGCTTCGATAATGCGGTAAGAAGAAGCCCCTTCTTCCTGCGCTTTTTTGTTCAGCATTTCATGCATATCCATCGGGGAAGAGGCTACCGCGCCGACGGAAACTGTACCGATGGCCTCGCGGCCCTGGGCTTGCTCGCTGTTGATAACATCAGCGGCGAAAGCGCCAAACGACATGACGGACAGGATGCTGAGAGCTGCTACAGTGGTTTTGATTTTCATGATGTTCACCTCGTCGAATCTTTTTGTTGAGGGTCTTTGTTTCGTGACCCTCATCACAAAAACAAGTATACACTAATCACCAAAAATATTAATACCATGCTAATTGTTTTGTGCGTTAATAGTTACAATAAATTGCGCTTTTTATAACCGATAAGAATTAAAAATGACGCGTCACAGACGGAGATAAGTTTTATTTCTAATAAAATCATAAAGGTATACGATTTTGATCTTTCGTGCGTTTTAGGCGTTTCCCTTACGTAAAAGAACGTATAGACAGGCTAAATCACACAAAATGTTAAATTTTTGTTGAGTTGAAAGGGGGGAGGGAGAGAAGAGGGGGAATCACCCTCTGACGGTTGCCAGAGGGGAATGCTCAGAGTTCCTGTTCGAACAGCACCAGGATAGCGTCGTGCAAATCTTTTACTGTGAAACCGCGCGCTGGCGTGGTGAAGATTGTGTCATCCCCGGCGATGCTGCCAAGAATACCTTCCGCCTTGCCCAGCGAGTCGAGAAGACGGGCGATCAGCTGCGCTGCCCCGGGGCTGGTGTGAATCACCACGACGGCATCGTTATAATCGATATCCAGCACCAGATTTTTCAGCGGGCTGGAGGTGGTCGGCACGCCAAGCTCGGCAGGCAGGCAATAGACCATTTCCATTTTGGCGTTACGGGTACGAACCGCGCCAAATTTGGTGAGCATGCGGGAAACCTTCGATTGGTTGATATTCTCGAAGCCTTCTTCCTGCAGCGCCTGGACGATCTCTCCCTGCGAGCTGAATTTCTCTTCTTTAAGCAGCGCTTTAAACGCTTTAACCAGTTCTTCTTGTTTTGCCGAACTTCGCATAAGTCACCCAGATTATGGTGGTAAAATCAACATCATTATGCATAACCGTGAATTTTTATGCAAATAATCCGCGAGGGGATAGGTCAATAATGTTATGAAGGGGGCATATTTTAGCAAAAAAACCGTATAAGGAACATGTTCTCATCACAACGCTTAAAGGCATGTAAAAGTAAATGAAATGTTATTGAGTTGGTGTTGTTTTGCGCAACTGGCTGGGTGTATTGTAACCAATAGTCGATCCGGTACTTCGCTTTGCTGGATGGTCAGTCAGGAAGCATAAAGTGCGCCGCTGTTCTATTGCTATGCACAATAATGCATTCTTCAGCCATAATCATTGTAATTGTTCATCTTGTGAATTAAGGTCCAGGCGACGGAATAACGAAAGACTAAATTAACCATAATAAGGAGTTTAGGATGAAAGTTGCAGTCCTTGGCGCTGCCGGTGGTATCGGCCAGGCGCTTGCCCTACTACTTAAGACCCAACTGCCTTCAGGTTCAGAGCTCTCGTTGTACGACATCGCTCCGGTTACGCCGGGCGTGGCGGTAGATCTAAGTCATATCCCCACAGATGTAAAAATTAAAGGATTTTCCGGTGAAGATGCTACCCCGGCGCTGGAAGGCGCTGATGTGGTGCTGATCTCCGCGGGCGTAGCGCGTAAGCCCGGCATGGATCGTTCCGACCTGTTTAATGTGAATGCGGGTATCGTTAAGAACCTCGTGCAGCAGATAGCCAAAACCTGCCCGCAGGCCTGTATCGGCATTATTACCAACCCGGTGAACACCACCGTGGCCATCGCCGCCGAAGTGCTGAAAAAAGCCGGCGTGTACGATAAAAACAAACTGTTCGGCGTGACTACGCTGGACATCATCCGCTCCAATACCTTTGTGGCGGAGCTGAAAGGTCAATCGGCAACCGAGGTGGAAGTCCCGGTTATTGGCGGTCACTCCGGGGTCACCATTCTGCCTTTACTGTCACAGATCCCGGGCGTCAGCTTTAGCGATCAGGAAGTGGCCGATCTGACTAAACGCATTCAAAACGCCGGTACCGAGGTCGTGGAAGCGAAAGCGGGCGGCGGGTCGGCGACCTTGTCGATGGGTCAGGCGGCTGCGCGCTTTGGCCTTTCTCTGGTTCGCGCCATGCAGGGAGAAAAAGGCGTAGTGGAGTGCGCCTACGTGGAAGGCGACGGCCAGTATGCGCGTTTCTTCTCTCAGCCGCTCCTGCTGGGGAAAAACGGCGTAGAAGAGCGTCAGTCTATCGGCAAACTCAGCGCCTTTGAGCAGCAGGCGCTGGAAGGCATGCTGGACACCCTGAAGAAAGATATCGCGCTCGGCGAAGACTTCGTCAACAAGTAACCTCGCACGCTCAAAAAAGCCGGAACCGTTGTTCCGGCTTTTTATTGTCTTGCATTCATGATGACCGGGTTTTTGGTCAGATTCCCGGCCGGTCCGGTATTTAGCGATTAACGTGGCTCCCCAAACGGGGAGCCGCTTAGTTGGTGGCCGGGTATTCCTGGACGGCGATATGGAGCGTGATTTTCTTATCATCACGCATGATGACCACCGGTATTTCCGAACCCGGGCGGATCTCGGCCACCTGATCCATTGTCTCCAGCGCGGAGACTGCGGGTTTGTCATTCACGGAGATGATCACGTCGTTGGCGCGGATCCCCGCCTGCGCGGCCGGTCCGTCCGGCGCGACATCGTTAACGACGATCCCCTGGATCTGATCGATCCCGCCGCCCTGCGCGTGCAGCGGGGCGATCTCCCGGCCGCTAATGCCGATATAGCCGCGGATCACACGGCCATCCCGGATCAGCTTATCCATAATTTTGGTCGCTAACTGGAACGGGATCGCAAAGCCAATGCCTTCAGGCGTTTCGCCGTCGTTGCTCTTATCAAAGGAGAGGGTGTTAATCCCCATCAGCTCGCCGAGGGAGTTCACCAGCGCTCCGCCGGAGTTACCGTGGTTGATCGAGGCGTCAGTCTGCAGGAAATTCTGGCGGCCGGTGGGGTTGAGGCCAATGCGCCCTGTGGCGCTGATGATCCCCTGGGTGATGGTCTGTCCCAGGTTATAGGGGTTGCCAATCGCCAGCACCACATCGCCGATGTGCGGCGTGCGTTTCGGGTTGATCGGGATCACCGGCAGCCCGCCGGTAGCGTTGATCTTCAGCACCGCGAGGTCGGTCAGGGAATCGGAGCCTACCAGCAGCGCTTCGAAGACCCGGCCGTCCTGCAGAGCGACGATAATCTGGTCGGCATCGTTAATCACATGCTTGTTGGTCAGGATATAGCCGCGCTGGTCCATGATCACCCCGGAGCCAAGCGTCAGCTGATTATGGCTGGTGCTGTTCAGGGCGCGGTTATAGACGTTCACTACGGCGGGCGCGGCGCGGCGTACGGCGGCGTTATAGCTCGCCGGGGAGTCGTCTGCCGTATCATTCTGGGTGGTCGGCGCTAGCTGCCACTGGCGCAGCGAGGGCATCAGGGCCAACAGCAGGCCCCCGACAAGCAAACCGATGAGTACTGAACGTAATAACTTTCCAGGCATGATGCAGATATCGTTAATGAATGGTCAGGCGCAGCATAGCATGAGTTGCCCGGACATCGCACATGGCGGCGATGTCCGGGGAGACAATCAGCGCAGCAGCAGATAGATGCTTTCGTTGCCGCGGATCACGTTCAGGGCGATGACCGGCGGTTTGCCTTCGAGCACTTTGCGTAATTCGGCAATCGAATGAATACGCTCGCGGTTAAGGCCAATGATAATGTCATCCTTATGCAGGCCGACCTGGGCGGCGGCGCTGCCTTTATCGACATTATCGATCACCACCCCTTTGGTGCCATCTTTCATCTGACCGTCGCTGAACGAGGCACCCTGCAGAGCCGGGATAATCAGCTCAGCGCTGGCGGTGGAGGAGGTGCTCTTATCCAGCGTCACTTCGACATCGACCGGTTTTCCATCGCGCAGCAGGCCCAGTTTGACTTTGGTCCCCGGCTCGGTGGTGGCGATCCGCGAGCGCAGTTCGGCAAAACTATTCAGCGGTTTGCCGTTCAGGCTAACAATGACGTCGCCGGATTTGATCCCCGCTTTGGCGGACCCGGAGTTTGGCAGCACTTCACTGACGAAGGCGCCGCGTTGAACGTTGAGGTTCATCGCCTTGGCGATATCGGCGCTCATTTCCATGCCTTTAATGCCCAGCAGGCCGCGCTTGATTTCGCCAAACTGAATGAGCTGGTCGGCGAGGGTTTTCGCCATGTTGCTCGGGATGGCGAAGCCGATGCCGATGCTGCCGCCGCCCGGCGCCAGGATCGCGGTGTTGATCCCGATAAGCTCGCCGTTGAGGTTCAACAGCGCGCCGCCGGAGTTGCCGCGGTTGATGGAGGCATCGGTCTGGATGAAATTCTCCAGCCCTTCAAGGTTCAGGCCGCTGCGGCCAAGGGCAGAGATAATGCCGGAGGTGGCGGTCTGACCAAGGCCGAATGGGTTGCCGACGGCGACGGCGAAGTCGCCGACGCGGAGTTTATCGGAGTCAGCAATGGCGATTTGCGTCAGGTTTGACGGCTTAATCAGCTGCAGCAGAGCAATGTCGCTCTGTTCATCGCTACCGACCAGTTTGGCATCAAATTCACGACCATCGTTCAGCTGGACGCTGATCTTCTGCGCCTGATTGATGACGTGGTTATTGGTCAGCACGTAGCCTTTCGCTGCGTCGATAATGACGCCGGAGCCAAGCCCTTCGAACGGCTGCGCCTGTTCTTGCGGGGCGTTATCGCCAAAATATTTCTTCAGCTCTTCCGGCATATTGAGCGTCGGCGAGGCAGTGCCTTCCACCTGGACGCTGACTACCGCCGGCAGGACCTTTTCCAGCATCGGCGCCAGGCTTGGTAACGCGCCCTGGCCGGGCACCTGAGTCGGTAAGGATGCTGCTGCCGGAGGCAGAACCGACAACGATAACCCAATGCTTAACGCTAACGCACTCAACAGCAAAGTCTGTTTCTTCATTAGATGCTGGCTCTCGTAACCTGAGGTGTATGGAAAAATGTCCTGAATAACCTGATGTTATTGAATTTTTGCGCAGGTAACAATGTGGGGACTGGTTTAAATTGTAGCCGGGAAGTGGGGGAAGGAGCGGGCGCGATGGGCGCGCCCGGAGAATATTTTATCAGAGGCGATTGTTTAATCGCGTTTTGCGCCACCGCGCAGTAAACCGGATGCGCCTTCGGAGTAGTCGCGCGGCATCTGGACCGGCGCCTGATCGTTGCTGGCTTCAGACTCTTCCAGGCGGTTGCGGAACGGGTTGGCGTCTGCCATGGAATCCGGCAGCAGGTTGTTAGAGCTTTTCGCCATATGCTGATACAGCTGACGGTAGTCGTGCGCCATGTTATCCAGCAGCTCGGCGCTGCGCGCAAAATGGCTGACCAGCTCTTCACGGTACTCTTCAAGCTCGGCTTTATTCTTTTCCAGTTCGAACTGCAGCGCCTGCTGCTGGCGCAGTTTGCGGTTGCCGAAACGCATGGCGACGGCACCAATGATGATACCGACGACTAACCCAATTAGCGCGTATTCCCAGGTCATGAACATCTCCCGTTGTATTGTGGTTCCGTAGGGTGGCTCTTAGGCTCTCCGCCTGCGCCCGATAGTGCCACTATAACCGCTAATTCCACAGAAGTGGAATCCTGGCGTATCATCGCGTAGTGTAGAACGGCCTTTTTTTCGTCAATCGTGAGCTTCGACATCACGGTTTTCAAGGAATAACAATTAGATCATGCAAAGCCTGTCTCCAACATCGCGTTACCTTTCAGCCCTGAAAGAGGGCAGCCATCAACCCGACGACGTCCAGCAAGAAGCGGTGAGCCGCCTCGATACCATTTACCAGGAACTGCAGACTCAGCCCGCGCCCGTCGCGTCAGGCGGCGGTTTGCGCGCGAAATTCGGCAAACTGCTGGGTAAGCGCGAACCAGCAGCCGAGGCGGCGCCCGTCCGCGGCCTGTATATGTGGGGCGGCGTGGGGCGGGGGAAAACCTGGCTGATGGACCTGTTTTACCAGAGCCTGCCGGGCGAGCGTAAGCAGCGCCTGCATTTCCATCGCTTTATGCTGCGGGTGCACGAAGAGCTGACCACCCTGCAGGGCCATAGCGACCCGCTGGACATTGTCGCCGACCGCTTTAAAGCGGAAACCGACGTGCTCTGTTTCGACGAGTTTTTTGTCTCCGATATAACCGACGCCATGCTGTTGGGCGGGCTGATGAAGGCCCTGTTCGCCCGCGGCATCACGCTGGTGGCGACCTCCAATATTCCGCCGGATGAGCTCTATCGCAATGGCCTGCAGCGCGCCCGTTTTCTGCCCGCTATCGACGCCATCAAGCAGCATTGCGATATTATGAACGTCGATGCCGGCATCGATTATCGCTTGCGTACCCTGACCCAGGCGCACCTGTGGCTGTCGCCGCTGAATAACGACACCCGCGAACAGATGGATAAACTGTGGCTGGCGCTGGCCGGCGCGCCGCGCGCTGCCGGGCCGACGCTGGAGATCAACCATCGCGAGCTGCCGACCCTCGGCGTGGAAAACCAGACGCTGGCGGCGTCGTTCGCCACGCTGTGCGTGGATGCCCGTAGCCAGCATGACTATATCGCGCTCTCCCGCCTGTTCCACACCGTGATGCTGTTCGATGTGCCGGTGATGACCGCGCAGCTGGAGAGCGAAGCCCGGCGCTTTATCGCCCTGGTGGATGAGTTCTATGAGCGCCACGTGAAGCTGGTGGTCAGCGCGGCGGTGCCGCTGTACGACATTTATCAGGGAGAGCGGCTGAAGTTTGAGTTTCAGCGCTGTCTGTCGCGTCTGCAGGAGATGCAGAGCGAAGAGTACCTCAAGCGCCCGCATATGCCCTGACAGGATACTTTTCCCGGTGAATTCAGGGCCGCAGGGCCGCCCCGGGAGCTGCCTGAAAAATCTCATAAAGGGGTCGATCTTTGACCCCGACTTCTCTATAATCTTGCGACCCCACGTTACGAGAAGGTTTTTTTCCCGAAACTTTCTATGTGCCGGCATAGGCTATTCGAAGGGGTAGGTTTGCTGGACAATGTCGTGTGAACCTCAACTGACTAAACGTTTGGGTGTTCACCAACGTGTAACTTATTATTTGGGTAAGCTTTTAATGAAAACTTTTACAGCTAAACCAGAAACCGTAAAACGCGACTGGTATGTTGTTGACGCGACCGGTAAAACTCTGGGCCGTCTGGCTACTGAACTGGCTCGTCGCCTGCGCGGTAAGCACAAAGCGGAATACACTCCGCACGTTGATACCGGTGATTACATCATCGTTCTGAACGCAGAAAAAGTTGCTGTTACCGGCAACAAGCGCGAAGACAAAATGTACTACCACCACACCGGCCACATCGGTGGTATCAAAGAAGCGACCTTTGAAGAGATGATTGCCCGCCGTCCTGAGCGTGTGATTGAAATCGCGGTTAAAGGCATGCTGCCAAAAGGCCCGCTGGGTCGTGCTATGTACCGTAAACTGAAAGTTTACGCGGGTAACGAGCACAACCACGCGGCACAGCAACCGCAAGTTCTTGACATCTAATCGGGATTATAGGCAATGGCTGAAAATCAATACTACGGCACTGGTCGCCGCAAAAGTTCCGCAGCTCGCGTTTTCATCAAACCGGGCAACGGCAAAATCGTTATCAACCAGCGTTCTCTGGAACAGTACTTCGGTCGTGAAACTGCCCGCATGGTAGTTCGTCAGCCGCTGGAACTGGTCGACATGGTTGAGAAACTGGATCTGTACATCACTGTTAAAGGTGGTGGTATCTCTGGTCAGGCTGGTGCGATCCGTCACGGTATCACCCGCGCTCTGATGGAGTACGACGAGTCCCTGCGTTCTGAACTGCGTAAAGCTGGCTTCGTCACTCGTGACGCTCGTCAGGTTGAACGTAAGAAAGTCGGTCTGCGTAAAGCACGTCGTCGTCCGCAGTTCTCCAAACGTTAATTGTTTTCTGCTCACGCAGAACAATTTGCGAAAAAACCCGCTCCGGCGGGTTTTTTTATGGATAAAACGGCTGTTATCCACAAGCTTACCGCCGGTTCTTGTCACTTTTTCAGCATTTCCAGAATCCCCTCACCACAACGTCTTCAAAATCTGGTAAACTATCATCCAATTTTCTGCCCAAATGCTGGTGATTGTTCATTTTTTGTTTTATTCGTGAACGAAGGTGACATCGCGCTACTGGGGTTTTTACATCTGGCCGGCCATGAGTGGCTGGCAGCAGTACAAAATTCTGAATATACCTGGAGGTTTTCATGGCTGTCGCTGCCAACAAACGTTCGGTAATGACGCTGTTTTCTGGTCCTACTGACATCTATAGCCATCAGGTCCGCATTGTGCTGGCCGAGAAGGGTGTCAGTTTTGAGATAGAGCACGTGGAGAAGGACAACCCGCCTCAGGATCTGATTGACCTCAACCCGAATCAAAGCGTACCGACGCTGGTGGATCGTGAGCTCACTCTGTGGGAATCCCGCATCATTATGGAATACCTGGATGAGCGTTTCCCGCACCCGCCGTTAATGCCGGTTTATCCGGTGGCGCGTGGCGAAAGCCGTCTGTATATGCAACGTATCGAGAAGGACTGGTATTCGCTGATGAACACCATCCAGAGCGGTACCGCAGCGCAAGCTGATGCTGCGCGTAAGCAACTGCGTGAAGAACTGCTGGCCATCGCGCCGGTGTTCACCCAGAAACCTTACTTCCTGAGCGATGAGTTCAGCCTGGTGGATTGCTACCTGGCGCCGCTGCTGTGGCGTCTGCCGGTTCTCGGTGTGGAGCTGGTTGGCGCAGGCGCGAAAGAGCTCAAAGGCTATATGACTCGCGTATTTGAGCGTGATTCCTTCCTCGCCTCTTTAACTGAAGCCGAGCGTGAAATGCGCCTCGGTCGGGGCTAAATAATGGATGTATCACAGCTGACGCCGCGTCGCCCGTATCTGCTGCGGGCGTTTTATGACTGGCTGCTGGATAACCAGCTGACGCCGCATCTGGTGGTGGATGTCACGCTCCCGGGCGTGCTCGTGCCGATGGAGTATGCGCGCGACGGGCAAATCGTTCTCAATATTGCCCCGCGTGCGGTAGGTAATCTTGAGCTGGCGAACGACGAAGTGCGCTTCAACGCGCGCTTTGGCGGCGTGCCGCGCAACGTATCTGTCCCGCTGGCTGCGGTACTCGCCATCTATGCCCGTGAGAACGGCGCCGGCACGATGTTTGAACCGGAAGCGGCCTATGACGAAGACGTCAGCAGCCTCAACGATGATGACGTCGCGCCTGAGAGTGAAAGCGAAACGGTGATGTCGGTGATTGATGGCGATAAGCCCGATAATCACGACGACGATCCTGACGACACGCCGCCGCCGCGCGGCGGTCGCCCGGCGCTGCGCGTGGTGAAGTAAATCCCTTCTCTGACAGGCCCTGCGGGGCCTGTTTTTTTGTCTGTCCGCTTTGTTAACTCTGCCACAAACGAGGCGCCCCATGGCTGGTACTGTCATCGCCACAGGTAGCTTTCAGGGAGCCGACATGTCTTTACTCGCACAACTGGACCAGCATATCCGTCATCATGGCGGATTAATTGTCTCCTGCCAGCCGGTGCCGGGCAGCCCGCTGGATAACCCCGCCATCGTCGCGGCGATGGGGCTGGCGGCGGAGCAGGCGGGGGCGGTGGCGCTGCGCATCGAAGGTCTGGCCAACCTGCAGGCCGTTCGTCCGTTAGTGACGGTGCCTGTTATCGCGCTGATTAAGCGCGATCTGCATGATAGCCCGGTGCGTATTACGCCGTGGCTTGAGGATGTGAATGCCCTGGCGCAGGCAGGGGCCGATATCATTGCGGTTGACGGCACGCGGCGTCAGCGTCCGGCCTCTGTCGCATCGTTGTTGGCGGCAATTCACCGCCAGGGGAAAAATGCGATGGCAGATTGTTCCTCTCTCGACGATGCCCTTGAATGCTGGCAATTGGGCTTCGATATGGTTGGCACCACCCTCTCAGGCTATACCGCAGAGGAGACACCGGTCGAGCCGGATCTGGCGCTGGTGAAAAGCCTGAGCGCCGCGGGCTGCAGAGTGGTCGCTGAGGGACGCTACAATACGCCTGCGCAGGCGGCTGAGGCAATGCGCTGCGGCGCGTGGGCGGTGACCGTCGGCTCGGCGATCACCCGCTTAGAACATATCTGTGGCTGGTATAATACGGCGCTGAAAGCGGCGGTCTGCCCGGCGAATGGGCAATAAAAAAGCCCGATGGCGTTAACCATCGGGCTTTTATGCGCTGAGACTCCGGGCCTAATTAGACTTCAAGGTAGTTGAGGATCCCGTCAGCCGCTTTACGTCCTTCCGCAATCGCGGTGACCACCAGGTCGGAACCGCGAACGATATCGCCACCGGCGAAGATTTTCGGGTTGCTGGTCTGGAAGGCGTTCTCGCTGCCTTCCGGCGCAATGATGCGGCCCTGGGAGTCCAGCTCGACGCTGTGCTTCGCCAGCCACTCCATGCTGTGGGGACGGAAGCCAAACGCCATGACGACGGCGTCTGCCGGCACCACGTGCTCAGAGCCGGCGACGATCTCCGCGCGACGGCGGCCTTTCGCATCCGGCTGGCCCATCTCGGTGCGCGCCATCTTCACGCCGCACACTTTGCCGTTGGCATTCACTTCCACGCCCAGCGGCTGGACGTTGAACTGGAACTCAACGCCTTCCTCACGCGCGTTTTTCACTTCGCGTTTTGAACCCGGCATGTTCTCTTCGTCACGACGATAGGCGCAGATCACGTGCGCCGCATTCTGGCGGACGGAGGTACGTACGCAGTCCATCGCGGTATCGCCACCGCCGAGCACGACCACGCGTTTGCCTTCCATGCTGACGTAGGGCTCATCGGCGGTTTCGCCAAAGCCCATGATCTGCTTGGTGTTGGCGATCAGGAACGGCAGCGCGTCGTAGACGCCCGGGGCGTCTTCATTGTCCAGCCCGCCGCGCATCGACTGATAGGTGCCGACGCCGAGGAACACGGCATCGTACTCTTTCAGCAGGTCGTCGAGCTGCACGTCGCGGCCCACTTCGGTATTGAGTTTGAACTCAATGCCCATGCCGGTGAAGATCTCCCGGCGGCGGGTCATCACCTCTTTTTCCAGCTTGAACGCCGGGATACCGAAGGTCAGCAGGCCGCCGATTTCCGGATGGCGGTCAAACACCACCGCCTTGACGCCGTTGCGGGTCAACACGTCGGCACAGGCGAGGCCCGCCGGGCCAGCGCCGATGATCGCGACGGTTTTACCGGTCGGTTTCACACCGGAGAGATCCGGACGCCAGCCCATCTCGAATGCCTTATCATTGATATAGCGTTCGATGTTGCCGATGGTCACCGCGCCGAACTCATCGTTCAGCGTACAGGAGCCTTCACACAGGCGGTCCTGCGGGCAGACGCGCCCGCAGACTTCCGGCAGGGTGTTGGTCTGGTGCGACAGCTCAGCCGCCTCAAAAATACGCCCCTCGTTGGCCAGCTTCAGCCAGTTCGGGATGTAGTTATGCACCGGGCACTTCCACTCGCAGTACGGGTTGCCGCAGGAGAGGCAGCGATCCGCCTGCGCCTTGGCCTGGCCTTCTGAAAACGGCTCGTAAATTTCCACAAATTCAATTTTACGGATCTTCAGCGGTTTCTTTGGCGGATCAACGCGCTGCAGGTCGATAAATTGATAAACGTTCTGACTCATCTTAACCCCTTACTGCGCCTGCACCCGCAGCTCAGCTGCGGAACGACTACGGTGACCCAACAGTGCTTTAACATCGCTGGACTTCGGTTTAACCAGCGCAAACTTCGCGGAGAAGGCCGGCCAGTTGGCGAGGATCTCTTCGCCGCGTTGCGAACCGGTAAGCTGCACGTGCTCGGTGATTAAACCGCGCAGGTGCTCTTCATGGATGGCCAGAGAGTCAACGTCCAGCACTTCCACCAGCTCCGGGTTCACGCGTTTACGGAAGTCGCCATCTTCATCCAGGACATAGGCAAAGCCGCCGGTCATCCCTGCGCCAAAGTTGACGCCGGTTTTACCGAGCACGCAGACGATACCGCCGGTCATGTATTCACAGCCGTTGTCGCCGATGCCTTCCACCACGGTGATGGCGCCGGAGTTACGCACCGCGAAACGCTCACCTGCGCGGCCTGCGGCGTACAGACGACCACCGGTCGCGCCGTACAGGCAGGTGTTGCCGATAATGCTGGCTTCGTGGCTGCGGAAAGCGGAGCCCACCGGCGGACGAATGGCCAGCAGACCGCCCGCCATGCCTTTGCCGACATAGTCGTTGGCGTCGCCCGTCAGATGCAGTTCCACGCCGCCGGCGTTCCACACGCCGAAGCTCTGGCCCGCGGTGCCGCTAAAGTGAGCGACGATCGGGTCGCCCGCCAGTCCCTGGTCGCCATGGGTCTGGGCGATATACCCGGACAGCGAGGCTCCCACGGAGCGGTCGGTATTGCGGATATCGAACCAGAACGTTTTGCTCTGCTTTTCATCCACGTACGGTTTCGCCTGCTGCAGCAGCTGGGCGTTGAGCACGCCGTTATCGAACGGCGGGTTATTTTCGGTGCAGTACAGCGCTTTGCCAGGATGCGGCTCTGCGGTCTCCAGCAGTTTACCCAGATCCAGTTTCTGCTGCTTGGCGGTGAACCCATCCAGCTCTTTGAGCAGATCGGTGCGGCCAATCAGATCCACCAGGCGCTTGACGCCCAGCTGGGCCATCAGCTCGCGGGTTTCACGGGCGATAAATTCAAAGTAGTTGGTCACTTTGAACGGCAGACCGTGATAGTGGTTCTTACGCAGTTTGTCATCCTGGGTCGCCACGCCGGTCGCGCAGTTGTTCAGGTGGCAAATACGCAGGTATTTACAGCCCAGCGCCACCATCGGGCCGGTACCGAAACCGAAGCTTTCCGCGCCGAGGATCGCCGCTTTGATGATATCGAGGCCGGTTTTCAGGCCGCCATCCACCTGCAGACGGATCTTATGACGCAGGCCGTTAGCGACCAGCGCCTGCTGGGTTTCCACCAGACCAAGCTCCCACGGACAGCCGGCATATTTCACGGAAGAGAGCGGGCTCGCCCCGGTGCCGCCGTCGTAGCCGGCGATGGTGATCAGGTCGGCATAAGCTTTGGCTACGCCGGTGGCGATGGTGCCCACGCCCGGTTCAGAAACCAGTTTGACCGAAATCATCGCTTTCGGGTTGACCTGCTTGAGGTCGAAAATCAGCTGCGCCAAATCCTCGATAGAGTAGATATCGTGGTGCGGCGGCGGGGAGATCAGCGTCACGCCCGGTACCGAATAGCGCAGTTTGGCGATGTACGGAGTGACTTTATCACCCGGCAGCTGGCCGCCTTCACCCGGCTTCGCGCCCTGGGCGACTTTGATCTGGATAACGTCGGCATTGACCAGATAGGCTGGGGTGACGCCGAAGCGGCCGGACGCCACCTGCTTGATGCGCGACACTTTATTGGTGCCGTAGCGCGCCGGGTCTTCACCGCCTTCACCGGAGTTAGAGAAGCCGCCGATGCTGTTCATCGCTTCCGCCAGCGATTCGTGCGCTTCCGGACTCAGGGCGCCGATCGACATCGCTGCGGTATCGAAGCGTTTGAACAGCTCCTTCGCCGGCTCCACGTCGTCGATGCTGATGGCGTCTTCGCCCGGATTGAGCGCCAGCAGATCGCGCAGCGTGGCCGCCGGACGTTCGTTAACCAGCTTCGCGTATTGTTGATAATCGCTGTACTCGCCGCTCTGCACAGCCTGCTGCAGGGTACGCACCACGTCCGGGTTGTAGGCGTGATATTCGCCGCCGTGAACGTACTTCAGCAGACCGCCCTGAGCCAGCGGCTTGCGCGCCAGCCAGGCGCGTTTCGACAGATTCAGCAGGTCCTGCTGGAAATCGTCGAAGCCGGCGCCGCCGATGCGGCTGACCACGCCCTGGAAGCAGAGCTCGGAGACATCGCGATGCAGACCGACCGCTTCGAACAGCTTCGAGCAGCGGTAGGAGGCGATGGTCGAGATCCCCATCTTGGACATGATCTTATACAGACCTTTATTGATACCGTTGCGATAGTTCAGCATCACCGCACGGTACGGTTTATCGATAGCTTTGCTGTCGACCAGCTTCGCCAGCGTTTCATAGGCGAGGTACGGATAGATAGCTGTCGCGCCGAAGCCCAGCAGCACGGCGAAGTGATGCGGATCGCGGGCGCTGGCGGTTTCAACGATGATGTTGGCATCGCAGCGCAGACTTTTATCGACCAGACGGGTCTGGATCGCGCCAACGGCCATCGGCGCCGGCACCGGCAGGCGGTCTTTGGCGATGTTGCGGTCAGAAAGAACCAGCAGCACGGTACCATCGCGTACCATTTGCTCCGCTTTGTCGCACAGGGCCTTCACCGTCTCGCTGAGGGAAGCCTCTGCCGGGTTGTAGGTGATGTCGAGGACGTCGGCACGATAGTGCTCTTCTTCCATCGTCGTCAGCTGTTTGAAATCGGAGTACAGCAGGATCGGCGATTTGAAGCTCAGACGATGCGCCTGGCCTTCCGCTTCGCAGAAGACGTTCATTTCGCGACCGATGCTGGTGGCCAGCGACATGACGTGCGCTTCACGCAGCGGATCGATAGGCGGGTTCGTCACCTGGGCGAACTGCTGACGGAAATAATCGTAGATAATGCGCGGCTGGCTGGAAAGGACGGCGAAAGGCGTGTCATCGCCCATTGAGCCGACCGCTTCCTGGCCATTTTCGCCGAGCACGCGCAGCACCGAGTCCAGCTCTTCCGCGCTGTAGTTAAACTGTTTCTGGTAGCTGGCCAGCAGATCGTCGTCCAGCTGGCGGCTGCCAACCTCTTCGTCCGGCAGATCTTCAAATGGCACCAGGCGACGAACGTTTTTCTCCATCCACTCTTTATACGGATGGCGGCTCTTCAGATCGTCATCGGTTTCCGCTGAGTGCAGAATGCGTCCGGCACGGGTATCGATAACCATCAGCTCACCCGGACCCACGCGGCCTTTCTCAACCACTTCGTCCGGCTGGTAGTCCCAGATGCCGACTTCAGAGGCGCAGGTGATGAGCTTATCTTTGGTAATGACGTAGCGCGCCGGGCGCAGGCCATTACGGTCGAGGTTACAGGCCGCGTAGCGACCATCGGACATAACGATGCCCGCCGGGCCGTCCCATGGCTCCATATGCATGGAGTTAAAGTCGAAGAACGAACGCAGCTCCGGATCCATATCCGGGTTGTTCTGCCAGGCTGGCGGCACCAGCAGACGCATGGCGCGCACGATGTCCATCCCGCCGGCCAGCAGCAGCTCCAGCATGTTGTCCATTGAACTGGAGTCGGAGCCGGTTTCGTTAACGAACGGCGCGGCGTCGTGCAGGTCCGGGATCAGCGGGGTCTGGAACTTATAGGTACGGGCGCGAGCCCACTGGCGGTTGCCGGTGATGGTGTTGATTTCACCGTTGTGCGCCAGGTAGCGGAACGGCTGCGCCAGCGGCCAGCGTGGTACGGTGTTGGTGGAGAAGCGCTGGTGGAACAGGCAGATAGCCGACTCCAGGCGCAGGTCCGCGAGGTCCAGGTAGAAGCGCGGCAAATCCGCCGGCATACACAGACCTTTATAGATGTTGACCAGGTTGGACAAGCTACAAACGTAGAAATCTTTGTCTTCCTGCAGGCGTTTTTCAATGCGACGACGCGCAATAAACAGACGACGCTCCATATCGCGCGGGCGCCAGCCAGCCGGGGCGTTAACAAAGATTTGCTCAATACGGGGCAGCGAGGAGAGGGCGATTTCACCGAGCACGCCTTCGTTGGTCGGCACATCGCGCCAGCCAACAATCGACAGGGTCTCAAGCTGAAGTTCTTCTTCAACGATGCGGCGTGCCGCTTTCGCCAGTTCAGGATCTTTATTCAGGAACAGCATCCCAACGGCGTAGTTTTTGGCTAAACGCCAGCCGCGCTCTTCGGCAACGATGCGGAAGAAACGATCGGGTTTTTGCAGCAGCAGACCGCAACCGTCGCCGGTTTTACCATCGGCAAGGATTGCGCCACGGTGCTGCATGCGGGCCAGTGCGTGTATCGCGGTTCGCACTACCTTGTGGCTAGGTTCGCCTTCTATGTGGGCGATCAGGCCGAAACCACAGTTATCCCTCTCAAGGGATTTGTCGTACAACATATCAGTGAACCTCCCCAGGCTCTACGGACCCCCTCCGATACCGATTGCGCACAGGCACAGAAAGAGCATGGCGACGGGGTTTGCACCTCGCATTCGCCCTCTTTAAATCCTTTTTGCATCGGTACACAAGTTTGAGGACTTGCTGTTAAGAGGGAATCTCAATTACTGCATAAATATGATGAGCAGAGTGCTCATCCAGAAAGCTTCCAGCGGATTCCCAACTTATCGGGAATCCACACTTACGTCAAATGGCAATCTTATTAATACAAAAATGTGCTATACAGGTGTTAACTTTTTGTTTTTAAAATAAATAATGCCTTTTTTTATGCTTTGGATACGTCCGTAGAGGGTAAGACTAGTGTGATCTGTCTCACTGTGCGCGCGGCTTTGCATTACCGATCTGCGCTGAAATATAATTCATTATTAGCATATTTGACTGCTATTAATTTATGTGGTGGATATTAATACTGTTTTTTACCATAAAGTAGATTAGGGCCGCGCGATGAAGAAATATAAGGAAAACTCATTACCCTGCGGATGAATGAAATTGCAGTAATCATGATTGTTTATGCAATGAAGCGGGGCGCCGCGCTGACGATTGATCCAGGTCATCGCCGTCGGTGACGAAAAGTGGCAGGCTTGGCCCCCTTTGTTGAGGCCGGTCTATCAGATTATGCAGTTACAGAAATTAGTCAATATGTTTGGTGGGGATCTTCTGCGCCGCTATGGCGAAAAGGTCCATAAGCTAACGCTGCACGGCGGTTTTAGCTGCCCGAACCGCGACGGTACGCTGGGCCGTGGCGGCTGCACTTTCTGTAACGTGGCCTCGTTTGCGGATGAAGCCCAGCAGCATCGATCCATCGCCGAACAGCTCGCCCATCAGGCGCAGCTCGTTAACCGGGCAAAGCGCTATCTGGCCTATTTTCAGGCCTATACCAGCACCTTTGCTGAAGTGCAGGTGCTCCGCTCGATGTATCGCCAGGCCGTCAGCGAGGCGAATATCGTTGGCCTTTGCGTCGGCACCCGCCCGGACTGCGTGCCGGAGGCGGTTCTCGACCTGCTCAGTGAATACCACCAGCAGGGGTATGAGGTATGGCTGGAGCTGGGGCTGCAGACCGCGCATGATAAGACCCTGCATCGCATTAACCGCGGGCATGATTTCGCCTGTTACCAGCGTACCGCGCGTCTGGCGCGTGAGCGCGGACTGAAGGTTTGCGCGCATCTCATTGTCGGCCTGCCCGGGGAGACCCTGGAGCACGGCCTCGAGACACTGGAGCGGGTCGTGACCACCGGCGTGGATGGCATCAAGCTGCACCCGCTGCATATCGTTAAAGGCAGCATTATGGCAAAAGCATGGCAGGCCGGTCGTCTCGATGGCATCGAACTGGAGGCGTATACCGTCACCGCCGGGGAGATGATCCGCCACACCCCGCCGGAGGTGATCTACCATCGCATATCGGCCAGCGCCCGTCGGCCCACGCTGCTCGCGCCGCTGTGGTGCGAAAATCGCTGGACCGGAATGGTTGAACTGGATCGCTATCTGAATGAGCAGGGCGCTCAGGGTTCGGCGCTGGGCCGCAGCTGGGTCGCGCCCCAGGCGGTGAAATAGTCTCAGAGGATGCCCGGCGTGATGACTGCGCCGGGCATGGTATTGCTGTCGACTATGCCTGACTGGCTTTCATTGTCACGCGTGGCGTTTTGATCACGAACAGTACCAGCAGGGCGCCGAGCGCGGCGATAGTGCCGGCGAGGACAAAGGCGCTGTCGAATTTACCGGTAGACTGCACGATATAGCCGGTGACAATCGGCCCCACGATGCCGGAGACGCTGCCGATAAGGTGGATAAAGCCGCTGGTGCCGCCGACGCGGGATTTATGCACCACGTCCTGGATAATCGCCCAGTAGATCGCGCCGGTGACATAGAGGAAAAAGATGGAGACCGACATCAGCAGAACGGCAGGAACGACGCTGCTGACGGTACCGGCAAGCCCCACACAGATGGCGGCCATCAGCAGACATACCACCAGCACAATTTTGCGCGACAGCAGCAGGCGTCCGGTGAGTTTAAAAATTTTATCAGAAATATAGCCTCCCAGCGCCAGGCCGACAAAGCCGACTATCCATGGGATCATGGTGGTGAGGCTCATCTGTTTAATATCCAGATGGTGCTGCTGAACCAGATAGGACGGGAACCAGCTGAGGAAGAAAAACAAAATATAGTTGTAGCAGAAGAACGCAAAGGCCGTTACCAGAATAATAGGCTGCTTGAGATAATAACCCAGTGAGTGAGCGGTTTGATTTTCTACGGTTTCCAGGGCGTCCTCCTCTTGCTTCATTTTATTAATGAGCATGAGCTCTTCCTGACTGACATGCTTATGTTTGTCAGGCGAGTTGGCGGCAATAAAAAACCACACGACCATCCACACAATACCGATGGCGAAAATAATCATAAACGCCGGGCGCCAGCCGAATGCGAGGGCCAGATAACCGACGATGGGGCCGGCAACCGCGCCGCCCAGCGGAGAGCCGGCGCTGAGCAGCCCTACGGCGGTAGCCGCTTGCTTCTTAGGAAACCAGCCGTTGATCATCTTGTTCGCCGACGCGCAAATCGGGCCTTCAGCCATCCCGAAGAGGACGCGCAGCATCAGCATGGAATAAAAGCCGGTGGCAAAGGCGGTTAAGCCGCAAAATAGCGACCACATCCCCACCGCCAGCCCCAGGACCAGCGTTGCGCCAAACTTATCCACGGCCAGACCGCCAATAAAATTAAATACCGCGTAGCCGAAGAAAAAACTGCCGAAAATAATACCAAACTGTTCGGCGTTTAGCGCCAGATCCTTTTCAATCATCGGTACCGTAATGGATAACGCCACCCGGTCCAGATAATTAATCATATATACTAAAAATAATAACAGGACGATAATCCAGCGGATATTTTTTCCCATGATGACACCGTGATGAGTATGTTATTGAGCTCTGGCGCGACGGATATCAATATTCACGTCGCCCGTTATTTAGCATTTACCCCAGCTGCAGCAATACCTTGCAGCAGGTTTTCCGATCGTTGGCAAAAATCTCCATAGCCTCTTTTACCTGCTCCAGCGGCATGCAGTGGGTGATTAACGCCTCAGGCTGGATAAGGCCTTTCTCCATCCAGTCGATGACCAGCGGAAAAC
This sequence comes from Klebsiella sp. M041, assembly GCF_059759695.1. Classification (NCBI taxonomy): domain Bacteria; kingdom Pseudomonadati; phylum Pseudomonadota; class Gammaproteobacteria; order Enterobacterales; family Enterobacteriaceae; genus Klebsiella; species Klebsiella sp. M041. Next base: position 125,580 of record NZ_JCAXWU010000013.1, on the reverse strand, counting down.
GTCCGCTGTTCAGCCGGGAGGAGAAAATGGAGATCTCTTTACTGGTGATGCTTTGCTGGGTGAGGGTGGACGCCTCGCCGGAGAAGCCGAGTATGCCGATGCGTGCGGCGGGAGAGGCGAGGAGAATGGCCTCCTGAAGGATCGCCGGGTGGCAGGCGGCATCGATGACCAGCGTGGGGGCTATCTGCCGCTGCGCCAGCTGTTCCGCCAGCGGCTGGTGAGTGTTATCCAGCGTCAGATCGGCGCCATTGTCCCGCGCCATCTGCAGACGTTCGGCAATGCGGTCCACAACGATCACCTGCTTAACGCCATACACCCCCTTCAGCGCCTGGATCACCGTCAGACCCATCGGACCTGCGCCGTAGATCAGGGCGATATCCTGCGCCATGGGCTGCAGCTGGGCGGTAATGTTTGCCGCAATGGTAAAAGGCTCAACCATCGTCGCCTGACGATCGCTGATGGCTTCCGGAATGCGCCAGGCGTTTTTCGCCGGCACGCAGGCGTAGTCGCTGAATCCGCCGTCGCGGTGAACCCCGATGACCTGGAGCTGCGCACAGACATTCGGCCGCCCCACCGAGCAGGGATAACACTGGCCGCAGCTGACGACAGGGTCGACTGCGACGCGCTCGCCGATGCGTGCCGGAGAGACCTGTTCGCCGACGGCATCGATGATGCCGAAGAATTCATGGCCGATCACGCGGGGATATTTCGCGAAGGGGTTGTGGCCCTGATAGATATGCACATCGGAACCGCAGATCCCGGCAAAGGCGATTTTCACCCGGACTTCGTGGGCGCCCGGAGCGGGAACCGGACGTGATTCGATGTTCAGTTGGCCTGGCTCTTTGACAACGACGCTTCTCATTTCTGTTCCTTCCCTTGTCTATTTTCTGAACAAATATCGTGACTTTTATTACCATACAAGTATGCAATTGATCATAACTAGCTCTGGATCACATTTGGCGAAGGTCGTCAGTAAAAGCCCGGCAATGATTAATCTATTGAAATAAATTGAGAAAAATTATGAATGTAGCGAAAGCGACCTCACCGGCGAGCCGGTCAGCAGGAATGTGATCGCCATCACGACAGTTAAGGCTCAATCAATTATGATTACTGGTATGGTAGTAGGGTGAAATTAAACTATGTTGAGCAGGTGATGACGATGCAGATGACAATGCGCTGGTTTGGACCAGAGGAAGATAAGGTTTCATTAGAGCATATACGCCAGGTCCCCGGCGTGGAGGGGGTGGTCGGCGCGCTCTATGACGTCGCGGTGGGCGAGGTATGGCCGGAGGATAAAATTGAGCGTCTGGTCAGCCAGGCCCATGCCGCAGGCCTGAAAATGGAGGTAATAGAGAGCGTCAACATCCATGACGATATCAAAATCGGCCTCCCTTCTCGTGACCGCTATATTGCCAACTATCAGCAGACCATTCGCCACCTTGCCCGCTTCGGCGTCAAAGTCATCTGCTATAACTTCATGCCGGTGTTCGACTGGATGAAGACGGATATGAACTACGTCCTGCCGGATGGCTCGTTGACGATGGCTTTTGAGAAGAAAGATATCGATAAGCGGCTGGAAGACGTGGTGAAGGAGGTGCTTGAGAATTCAAACGGCTTCGCGTTGCCGGGCTGGGAGCCGGAACGGCTGGCGGAAGTGCAGACCCTGTTTGCCAAATATAGCGCGGTGGATGACCATAAGCTGCGGGAGAACCTGGTCTATTTTCTGCGGGCGGTGATCCCGGTTTGCGAAGAGGTGGGCGTGAAAATGGCGATCCACCCTGACGATCCGCCGTACTCGATATTTGGCCTGCCGCGGGTGGTCAAAAACCGCGACGATCTGGACTGGATCTGCCGGGCTGTCGATTCACCCGCCAACGGCATCACCCTCTGCACCGGCTCGATTGCCGAAGATCCGGATAACGACGTATACGCTATTCTGGCTGAGTTTACCCGCCGCAAGCGGATCCATTTTGCCCACGTCCGCAATATTAAACTGATGCAGGATAAAGACTTTTACGAGTGCGCCCATCCGTCAGAATACGGCTCCCTGGATATGTATAAGGTGATGCAAGCGTTGCACGACAACGGCTTCGACGGCTATATACGCCCGGATCATGGCCGCTTTATCTGGGGAGAGACCGGACGCCCGGGCTATGGTTTATACGATCGCGCACTCGGGGTGACCTACCTCAAAGGTCTCTGGGAGGCGCTAAGCAAGCGCTAACCCCCTCCTGACCATGCCTCTTTTTCGCGGCTGGTTCGCCTCAGCGGCCAGCCGTCATATCGGCTCCTTCCCGCATTTTTTGCACAACTTACAGCGCATTGCTCAGAATTGAGTATTATTGTGCGGAGTTGTCGTGAAGGAATCCCCTATGAAGCAAATTCGTATGCTGGCGCAGTATTATGTCGACCTGATGATGAAGCTGGGTCTGGTCCGCTTTTCAATGCTGTTGGCACTTGCGCTGGTGGTGCTGGCCATCGTGGTACAGATGGCGGTCACCATGGTGCTGCATGGCCAGGTTGAAAGCATCGACGTTATCCGCTCGATCTTCTTCGGTCTGCTGATCACCCCGTGGGCGGTCTATTTTCTCTCGGTGGTGGTGGAGCAGCTTGAAGAGTCCCGCCAGCGTCTTTCGCGGCTGGTGGAGAAACTGGAGGAGATGCGTGAGCGCGATCTGAAGCTGAACGTGCAGCTGAAAGACAATATCGCGCAGTTGAATCAGGAGATTGGCGAACGTGAAAAGGCGGAAGCCGAGCGTGAGACCACCCTCGAGCAGCTGAAGATCGAGATGAAAGAGCGTGAAGAGACGCAGATCCAGCTCGAACAGCAATCCTCCTTTCTGCGCTCTTTCCTCGATGCCTCCCCGGACCTGGTCTTCTACCGCAATGAGGATAAAGAGTTTTCCGGCTGTAACCGGGCGATGGAGCTGCTGACCGGCAAAAGCGAGAAACAGCTGATCCACCTCAAACCGCAGGATGTCTATAGCGAAGAGGCGGCGGAAAAGGTGCTGGAAACCGATGAGAAGGTGTTCCGCCACAATGTATCGCTGACCTATGAGCAGTGGCTGGACTATCCCGATGGCCGTAAAGCGTGCTTCGAAATCCGCAAGGTCCCGTACTACGATCGCGTCGGTAAGCGTCGTGGTCTGATGGGCTTCGGACGCGATATCACCGAACGAAAACGCTATCAGGACGCCCTCGAACGCGCCAGCCGGGATAAAACCACCTTCATCTCCACCATCAGCCATGAGCTGCGTACCCCGCTGAACGGGATTGTCGGGCTGAGCCGAATTTTGCTGGATACCGAACTGACCAGCGAGCAGGAAAAATACCTGAAAACCATCCATGTCTCAGCGGTGACGCTGGGGAATATCTTCAATGATATTATCGACATGGATAAAATGGAGCGCCGTAAGGTGCAGCTCGATAACCAGCCGGTGGACTTCACCAGCTTCCTTGCCGACCTGGAAAACCTTTCCGGTCTGCAGGCGCAGCAGAAGGGACTGCGCTTTGTGCTGGAGCCGAGCCTGCCGCTGCCGCACAAGGTGATCACCGATGGCACCCGCCTGCGGCAAATCCTGTGGAATCTTATCAGCAACGCCGTGAAGTTTACCCCACAGGGCGGAGGGGTGAACGTCCGCGTGCGCTATGACGAAGGCGATATCCTGCACTTCGAAGTGGAAGACTCCGGGATTGGTATTCCTGAAGCGGAGCAGGACAAAATATTCGCCATGTATTACCAGGTCAAAGACAGCCACGGCGGCAAACCCGCCACCGGCACCGGGATTGGCCTCGCCGTATCGCGTCGCCTGGCGCGCAATATGGGCGGCGATATCAGCGTCACCAGCCAGCCGGGTAAAGGGGCGACCTTTACGCTCACCGTCCATGCGCCTGCCATTGCGGAAGAAGTGGAAGATACGCTGGCGGAAGACGACATGCCATTACCGGCGCTCAACGTCCTGCTGGTGGAAGATATTGAGCTCAACGTCATTGTGGCGCGCTCGGTGCTGGAAAAGCTGGGCAACAGCGTGGATGTCGCGATGACCGGCAAAGCCGCGCTGGAGATGTTTGAGCCTGGCGAGTACGACCTGGTGCTGCTGGATATCCAGCTGCCGGATATGACGGGACTGGATATTTCTCGTCAGCTAAAACAGAATTTTGCCGCGGATGAGCTGCCGCCGCTGGTGGCCCTGACCGCCAACGTGCTGAAGAATAAGAAAGAGTATCTGGATGCCGGCATGGACGATGTGCTGAGCAAGCCGTTATCGGTGCCGGCGCTGACAGCCATGATTAAAAAATTCTGGGATGCGCCGGAAGAGGAGGCGCAGGAAGCGCCGGCGGCCGATCGGCATAAAGCCGATGCGGTGCTGGATACCGATATGCTGGAGCAATATATCGAACTGGTGGGACCGAAGCTTATCAACGATGGCCTCGCGGTATTTGAAAAGATGATGCCGGGCTATATGTCCGTCCTTGAGTCTAATCTCACCGCCCGGGATCAAAAAGGGATCGTCGAAGAGGGGCATAAGATCAAAGGGGCTGCGGGCTCTATTGGCCTGCGCCACATCCAGCAGCTGGGTCAGCAGATCCAGACGCCGGACCTGCCTGCCTGGTCTGATAATGTCGCTGAATGGGTTGAAGAGATGAAATCCGAGTGGCAAAACGACGTGGCGGTTCTGAAGGCGTGGGTGGCGAAGGCCGGGAAAAAATGACCCCGGACAGACCGGGGTGCGCGAATACTGCGCCAACACCAGGGAACTGGTGGTTGAGCCAGTGTGATTTGAGTGATGTTGTTACGTGGCGCAACCTGAGAAGTGGATTGCTCGCTCATTAAGATAGCAAAGCTTAACTAATTTGTTACATGAATCAGTAAAATATGTGAAGCATAGCGAGTAAATCGACATTTTTGACTGGTTTCAGCGAGTTGCATGGAGGAGCGAAGGCGATGAAAAAAATTGGTGTGGTACTGAGCGGCTGCGGCGTGTACGACGGCAGTGAAATTCATGAGGCAGTGATTACCCTGCTGGCGATCGCGCGCAACGGCGCGCAGGCGGTCTGCTTTGCGCCCGATAAACCACAGCGCGACGTCATCAACCATCTGACGGGCGAACCGTTGACCGAGCAACGCAACGTGCTGGTTGAAGCGGCGCGCATCGCCCGCGGCGACATCCTGCCGCTGGCGCAGGCGCGTGAGGAGACGCTGGACGCGCTGATCGTCCCCGGCGGCTTCGGCGCGGCGAAAAACTTAAGCAGCTTCGCCGCCGAGGGCAGCGAATGCGAGGTGGACCGCGACCTGCGGGCCCTGACGCTGGCGATGCATCAGGCCGGCAAGCCGCTGGGCTTTATGTGCATCGCTCCGGCGCTGCTGCCGAAGATCTTTGCGTTTCCGCTGCGGATGACTATCGGGACCGATCTCGACACCGCCGATGTGGTGGAGGAGATGGGGGCGGAGCATGTGCCTTGCCCGGTCGACGACATCGTGGTGGATGAAGAGAACAAAGTGGTTACCACTCCGGCGTATATGCTGGCGGAGAATATTGCGCAAGCCGCTACCGGGATCGAAAAACTGGTCGCCCGCGTGCTGGCGCTGAGCGCATGAAGTTCCGCATTGCGCCCTTCGCGCTGCTTAAACGACTGGCGCTGCGTCTGCTGCTGATCGCCGCCGTCTTCTGGGGCGGGGGGATCGCGCTGTTTAGCGTGCTGCCGGTGCCCTTTTCGGCGGTCATGCTTGAGCGGCAGGTTAGCGCCTGGCTGTCCGGAGATGTCCACTATCTGGCGCACTCCGACTGGGTCGCCATGGATAACATCTCCCCGTGGATGGGGCTGGCGGTGATTGCCGCCGAAGATCAGAAGTTCCCGGAACACTGGGGGTTTGACGTCCCGGCGATAGAAAAGGCGCTGGCGCACAATGAGCGTCACGATACCCGCATTCGCGGCGCATCAACGCTGTCGCAGCAGACGGCGAAAAACCTGTTTCTGTGGGATGGACGTAGCTGGCTGCGCAAGGGGCTGGAAGCCGGGTTGACCGTCGGCATAGAAACCGTGTGGAGTAAAAAGCGGATCCTGACCGTCTACCTGAATATTGCCGAGTTTGGCGATGGGATTTTTGGCGTGGAAGCGGCCGCCCAGCGCTATTTTCATAAGCCCGCCAGCCAGTTGACGCCGGGGGAAGCGGCTCTGCTGGCCGCGGTGCTGCCAAACCCGATCCGCTATCGCGCCGACGCGCCTTCGGGCTATGTGCGCAACCGCCAGGCCTGGATCTTACGTCAGATGCGACAGCTGGGTGGGGAAGGGTTCATGCGTGAGCATAAGCTCTATTAGCGGGTTAATCCGGCGCCGGGGCTGGTACAGTCGCCAGTCGTCCGTCGCCGGGAAGCATCACGTTTAATCTTCGTCAAACCCGGCATTAAACAGGGCAATCACCGCGGCGAGGGCTTCCACTTCCTGCGGACCGCTGGCCTCCACCTCTATCTGCCGTCCTTTCGCCGAGTCCAGCATCAGCAGGGCAATGACGCTGTTGGCTTCCGCCTCCGTGCCTTCATCGTTGCGCAGCAACACCTCGGCATCGAAATTCTGCATTAGTTCGAACAGCTTCATCGCCGGGCGGGCGTGCATGCCCAGCTTATTGGTGATTTCAACGGTCTGCTTTACGGTCATGATTTACGTTTTTCCAGCGTCCGATGACGAGACTGTACGTTTTTGCCGCGCGAGCGGAAGTAGTCAGCCAGTTGTTCAGCAATATAAACCGAACGATGTTTACCGCCGGTACAGCCAATGGCCACCGTCAGATAGCTGCGATTGTTGGTCTCCAGCATCGGTAACCATAGCTCAAGATAGCTCCGGGTCTGGTAAATAAAGTTGTGCACTTCGGTGTGCCGATCGAGGAAGGCGGCCACCGGTTTATCCAGACCGGTCATAGGACGCAGCTTCGGATCCCAGTGCGGGTTTGGCAGAAAGCGCACGTCAAAGACGTAATCGGCATCGATCGGGATACCGTGCTTAAAGCCGAAGGATTCGAAGACCATGGTCAGTTCGCGTTCACGTTTACCCAGCAGCCGGGTGCGCAACATTTCCGCCAGCTCGTGAACCGACATCTCCGAGGTATCGACAATCAGGTCGGCCCGCGAGCGCAGGGGCTCCAGCAGATCGCTCTCTTCGTCGATGGCGCTTTCCAGCGACAAATTCTTGCTCGACAGCGGATGCAGGCGACGGGTGTCGCTGTATCGACGGATCAGCGTGTTGCGATCGGCATCGAGAAACAGCAGCTGCGGCGAAAAGCACTCCGGCAGGTTTTTCATGGCCTGCTCGAAGATCTCCGGTGATTCCGGCATGTTCCGCACGTCGATGCTGACGGCCGCCGAAATATTGCGGTCAGCCAGCGACCGTGCCAGATCGGGCAGCAGCACGACCGGCAGGTTATCCACGCAGTAAAAGCCCATATCTTCCAGCGCTCGCAGAGCGACGGATTTACCCGAGCCCGAGCGGCCGCTGACGATCATCAGTACCATGTACCGTTTCTCCTCAGTACGATAAAGGATAAGGTGCGACTGCCGTTATGCGTCATCGCTGCTTCCTGCTTCGGTGATGATCTCATACAACTCTTCATCGCTCTGCGCCGCGCGCAGGCGACGACAAATCGCTTTGTCGGCCAGCCGTTTGGCCACCAGGGAGAGCGTATGCAGGTGGGTTTTTGTCTGATCGGCCGGCACCAGCAGCGCGAACAGCAGGTCGACAGGCTGATTGTCGATCGCGTCGAAGGCGATGGGGGTTTCCAGCTGGACAAAAACGCCGACAGCACGCAGCGTATCCTCTTCCAGTTTTCCGTGGGGAATGGCGATACCATTGCCAATCCCGGTACTGCCCATTTTTTCACGGGTGAGGATCGCTTCGAACACCACCTGCGGCGGCAAACTTAACTGTTTGGCGGCCAGTTCGCTAATGATTTCCAGAGCACGCTTCTTGCTCTGGCAGTGAACCTGGCTACGGGTACATTCCTGGTTCAGGACGTTGCTCAGTTGTAGAGCCGAATCGTTGTTCATCATAATTTCACCTGAGCGCCCCCGCGCCCGTCGCCGATGTTAACTGACGGCGGACGCAGGGGGGCCCGGACAATTAGTGTTGTTTTAGTTTATCTTTATGCTTCGTTAACTGCCTTGCCAGCTTGTCGATAAGACCATCGACAGCCGCATACATATCCTGCCCTTCCGCACTGGCATGGATTTCGCCACCGTTGACATGCAGATTCGCGTCCGCAATTTGCGTCACTTTCTCTACTTTTAACACAATATAGACCTGATTGATCCGGTCGAAAAATTGTTCCAGCTTGCTGAACTTCGCCGTGACGAAGTCGCGCATCGCGGGAGTGATCTCGACGTTGTGTCCTGTAATGTTGAGCTGCATAGTGTCTTCCTTATCGGTTGTGTCAGACCAGTTGTTTACGCTGGTTTGACGGCGGGATGGATAAAGACTCTCTGTACTTCGCGACAGTGCGGCGCGCGACCATGATACCCTGCTCGGACAACATGGAGGTGAGCTTACTGTCGCTCAACGGCTTCGCGGGGTTTTCCGCGGCGATGAGTTTCTTCACCAGCGCGCGAATCGCCGTCGACGAGGCTTCGCCGCCGCCTTCGGTATTAACATGGCTGGAGAAGAAATACTTCAGTTCAAAAATACCGCGCGGACTGTGCAGATATTTTTGCGTGGTGACACGGGAAATCGTCGATTCATGCATCTCGACGGCCTGGGCGATATCGGCCAGCACCATCGGCTTCATATACTCTTCACCCTGTTCGAAAAAAGCCTGCTGCTGTTCTACGATGCAGCGGCTGACGCGAAGCAGGGTGTCGTTGCGGCTTTCAAGACTTTTGATCAGCCAGCGGGCTTCCTGAAGATTGCTGCGAATGAACTGGCCGTCGGCGTCATTGCGGGCGCTGTTGCCCATTGCCGCATACTGCTGATTAATTTTCAGCCGTGGAATGCTGTCGGCGTTGAGCTCCACGGTCCAGCGGCCGCTGACCTTGCGCACCAGCACGTCGGGAATGACATATTCCGGTTCGCTGGTTTGAATGGACTGGCCAGGACGGGGATCCAGGGACTGGATCAGATTTACCGCCTCTTTCAGCACCTCTTCTTTCAGGCGGGTCACCCGCATCAGGGTGCGGAAATCATGGTTGGCCAGAAGATCGAGATGATCGCTGATAATCAGCCGGGCCTCCTCCAGCCATGGCGTCTCTTTGGCGAACTGCGAGAGCTGGATCAGCAGGCAGTCGCGCAGATCTTTCGCCGCGACGCCAACCGGATCGAAACGCTGGATGCGCTTCAGGACGGCTTCCACTTCTTCGAGGCCGATCTCCTCATCGCCGATGCTGTCGACGATATCTTCAATCTGAACGGTGAGGTAGCCCGTATCGTCGACGGCGTCGACAATGGAGGTGGCGATGGCGCGGTCGGTATCGGTGAAGGGCGTCAGCTCGACCTGCCACATCAGGTAATCCTGCAGCGTCTGGGTGGTCTCGCCTTGATAAACGGGGAGTTCGTCGTCCTGGTAGTCCACGCCGTTGCCTGACGGCGTACCGGCGGTATAGATTTCATCCCAGCTGGCATCGAGAGGAAGCTCGTCGGGCATCTCTTTTTGCTCAAGCGCGTCGACGGTATCGAGAGACTCGCGGTCCTCCACCTCTTTCGCCTCTACCTCGTCGTGAAGATCGGTTTGCTCAAGCAACGGGTTACTTTCCAGCGCTTGCTGGAGCTCTTGCTGGAGTTCTAACGTGGACAACTGCAGCAAACGAATCGCCTGCTGTAGCTGCGGCGTCATGGCAAGCTGTTGGCTAAGCCTTAATTGCAAACCTTGCTTCATGTTCAGGGTAAATATCTCCGGCTAAAACGTCTGTAACCTCTACCCTATCAGAGTCTGAAGTCTTCCCCAAGATACACGCGCTTAACCTGCTCATCTTCGAGGATCTGCTGCGGTGTACCATGAGCGATAAGGTGTCCCTGACTGACAATATACGCGCGTTCGCAGACGGCGAGCGTCTCTCTGACGTTATGATCGGTAATCAGTACGCCGAGGCCGCTGTCGCGCAAATGCTCAATGATGCGTTTGATATCGATAACCGAGATCGGATCCACGCCGGCAAAGGGTTCATCCAGAAGAATAAATTTCGGGTTTGCCGCCAGCGCGCGGGCGATTTCGACGCGGCGGCGTTCGCCACCGGAGAGCGCCTGACCGAGGCTGTCGCGCAGGTGCTCAATATGAAACTCTTCCATCAGCTCTTTGGCGCGATCTTCCCGCTGTTCGCTGCTCAAATCGTCACGGATCTGCAGGACCGCCATCAGGTTGTCATAGACGCTCAGGCGACGGAAAATCGAGGCTTCCTGCGGCAGATAGCCGATCCCCCGGCGCGCGCGCGCGTGCAGTGGCAGCAGGCTGATGTCTTCGTCATCAATGATGATATTGCCCGCGTCGCGCGGCACAATCCCGACCACCATGTAGAAGGTGGTGGTTTTACCGGCGCCGTTGGGGCCGAGCAAGCCGACAATCTCCCCCGAGTTAACGGTGAGACTGACATCTTCCACCACGCGGCGGCCTTTATACGCTTTAGCGAGATTCTTCGCAGTTAAGGTTGCCATAACGGATTAGTTACTCTTCTTTTGCTGGTTGCCGCTTTTGTCCTGCAGCTCGGACGGCACCAGAACGGTGGTGACGCGTCGACCTTTGTCGCTGAAGGCCTGCATTTTTTGTTCTTTCACCAGATAGGTGATCTTGTCGCCCTTGATGTTGCTGTCGAGCTGTTCAAGGTACGCGTTGCCGGTCAGCACGACGTAATCGTTCTGCAGCTCATAGCGCATTTTCGACGCCCGGCCTTTTACCGGTTTGCCGTTATCCTGCATCTGGTAGAAGTTGGCCGGGTTACCGAAACCTTCGATCACCTCTTTGCCTTTTTCATTGCCCGGACGGGTGACTACCACTTTATCAGCGTTAATCTTGATCGTCCCCTGAGTGACGACCACGTTACCGGTGAAGGTGACGACGTTGCCCTGCATATCCAGCGACTGCTGATCGGATTCGATATGGATCGGCTGATCGGTATCGCCCGTCTTGGCGAGGGCCGGCAGGCTGGCGGCCAGTAACGCGCCGGCGAGCGCAATCTTAAGGCTGAGTTTGTTTGTTCTGAATTTCATAAGAGGTTCTCACCTTTTCAATCAGCTCGGCATTTTTGCTGCGAAGGTTTCCACGCATTTTCAGGCCGCTGGAATTAAATGTGGTGCCGTATAACGTCACCATGTCATCGGAGGTAACGTCCTGCGTTACCAGATTTATCTGGGCGTTATCCGTCGTAATTTTGCGCAGTTGAGAGTCTGGCGCGAGCGCATTCACCTCAACGTGCCCGTAAAGATAGAGCATCCGGTCATTTGTCAGCTTCGCTTTATCAGCCCTGACTGACCAGGTCGGCACCTTATTGGTATCAAAGGTAGTCATCACCGGTTTGGTAAACCAGGAGACCTCCTGATCGGAAAAATACTCCACGTGCTCGGCGATCAGCCGATAGCTCAGGGCGCCTTCCGGACTGTACACCACGGTGTCAGTGTGTTCGCTTTTATACGTCGGGTCGTTGGGATTGACCTCCGGCTGGGCCGTGTCGTCCGTATTCGCCAGATTCAGTCCGATGAGGATCAGCGCAAGCAGCGACAGTAAAATGATAACCCAACGTCTGGTTTTACTCATATTGATTGCCCTTTGGCCTCATCCAGCTTGCCCTGCGCCAATAGTAACAAATCGCAGACTTCGCGTACCGCGCCGCGTCCGCCATTAATCCGGGTGATGTAATCGGCGCGCGGCAGCAGCAGCGGATGCGCATCCGCGACGGCGACGCTGAGGCCCACTTCGGCCATCACCGGCCAGTCAATCAGATCGTCGCCGATGTAGGCGACTTCCTCTGGCCGCACGCCCAGTTTGTCAATGAGATCGCGGAACGCCAGCAGCTTGTCCGACTGCCCCTGATACAAATGCGTAATGCCCAGCGTCTGACAGCGATCTTCTACCAGTTTAGCTTTTCGTCCGGTAATAATCGCCACTTCAATGCCAGAGGTCAGCGCGCAGCGGATACCATAGCCATCGCGGACATTGAACGCTTTCAGCTCCTCGCCGTGATTACCCATATAGATAAGCCCGTCGGATAATACACCGTCGACATCGAGGACCAGTAGACGGATCTTAGCCGCGCGATCGAGAAACGTCTGGCTTACCGGCCCATAGCAGGTCGCTAACTGAGCATCAGCATTATTCATTATTTTTTCCTTACTTACACTACGCCCGCGCGCAGGAGATCGTGCATATGTACCACACCCAGCAGATGGTCGCCATCGGCAACCAGCACGCAGGTGATATGACGGGATTGCATCAGGTTTAGCGCATCCACCGCCAGAGTGCCGGGACGGATGCGGATCCCTCCCCGGGTCATGACGTCGGCAATGCTGGCATCGCGCATATCGACGCCGGTGTCGAAGACCCGGCGCAGGTCACCGTCGGTAAAGATACCGATGATGTTCATGTCGTCATCGCAGATAGCGGTCATACCTAAATTTTTACGAGTGATTTCCAGCAGCGCATCGCGCAGGGTGGCCTGCAGGCCGACGTGCGGGATCTCATCACCGGTATGCATAATATCATTGACGCGCAGCAACAGCTTACGACCGAGTGCGCCGCCCGGATGCGAGAGAGCGAAATCCTCAGCGGTAAAGCCGCGAGCCTCCAGCAGGGCGACGGCGAGGGCATCGCCCATCACCAGCGCGGCGGTGGTGCTGGAGGTGGGGGCCAGCCCTAATGGACAAGCCTCTTTCGGCACTTTCACGCACAGATGGATATCCGCCGCGCGCGCCATGCTGCTTTCAGGCCGGCTGGTGATGCAGATAAGCTTCACCTGCTGGCGTTTCAGGACCGGGATCAGCGCGAGGATTTCGTTCGATTCGCCGGAGTTCGACAGCGCAATCACCACGTCCTGCGGCGTAACCATGCCCAAATCGCCGTGCGCGGCTTCGCCAGGGTGGACAAAAAATGCCGACGTGCCGGTACTGGCGAAGGTTGCCGCCATTTTGCGGCCGATATGACCGGATTTGCCCATCCCCATCACCACGACTTTCCCGCCGCAGCGGAAAATCGTTTCGCAGGCGCGGGTGAAATCTTCATTTATATATTGATCGAGCTGGGCCAGACCTTCACGTTCAATTTCCAGCACCTGACGGCCGGCCTGTTGAAAGTCAAAATCCGTGGGCAAATCTATTTGCGACATGATGTTATCCCGAGTCATTCAACGAAGAGCGGCGCTGTCCAGAACAGCATCGCCAACCAAACCACAAAACCACCGACCAGCAGCGCGCCAACCAGTCGTCCCGGCTGCTGCCTACGGCGCCAGCACAGCACCGCGAAGATCAGGCTGACCAGCAACATCACGCCATAGTCGCGGGTAAAGGCTTCCGCCGCAAAGGCTCCCGGCGCGATCAGCGCCGGCAAACCCAGCACCAGCGCAATATTGAGGATATTCGCGCCGATGATATTGCCGATGGCAATGTCATCTTCCCCTTTGCGCGCCCCGGCGATGGCGGTGGCCAGCTCCGGCAGGCTGGTGCCTATCGCCACTACCGTCAGGCCGACGGTCAGTTCGCTGATAGCAAAATAGTTTGCCAGCACCGTGCTGTTATCCACCACCATGCGGGTGGCCATCGGCATGACGATCATCGCCACCCCTAACCACAGCAGAGCGACCGGCAGCGACCCTTCACGCGGCAGTTCCGCCAGCTGTTCGCGGGTCAGGCTATCGCTTCCCTGGCGTTCCGCCAGACGGGCGATCTTGATGGTGAACAGCAGCCATAGCAGCGCCAGCGCCAGTAAAAACAGGCCGTCGAGACGGGACAGTTGACCATCATAGAGCACCAGCCCCGCCAGCACGCTGACCAGCAACATTAGCGGTAATTCGCGGCGCAGAATATCAGAATGCACGGTAAATGGCCTGAGTAAGGCAGCCAGACCGAGGATCAGGAGAATATTGGTGATATTGGAGCCGAGCGCGGTGCCCACCGCCAGATCGGTCTGCCCATGCAGCGAGGCCGCGGTGGAAACCATGATCTCTGGCAGGCTGGTGCCAATACTCACCACCGTCATACCGATGATCAGCGGCGGGATCCCCAACATGCGACAAAGGATGGAGGCGGCATAGACCAGACGATCGGCGCTGTAGACAACCAGCAATAAACCAATAATTAACAGAGCCGTCGCTAAGAGCATCTAAAGTCCTTTCTTCAGGTATAATCGTCGCCTCGCTGGGTTATCCCTACGCAGCGTAACGAATTCTTAATTTTGACTTTATGCGTGCCAAAAGTAAAACAAATGCCAGCTTTCGCTAACCTGTGCAGGTAAGATTCTGTAAAAATGTTGTGATTGTGGCGTAAGAAAGGGCGATGCTTGCCCATCAGGTGCTTAGTAAGGATGATTTTATGAGCCAAACTCAGGCGAATTTAGTTGAAGTGCGCGGTATCCGCTTTTCTCGCGGCGATCGCGTGATCTTCGACGACATCTCGCTGTCGGTGCCGCGCGGTAAAATTACTGCGATTATGGGACCTTCGGGGATCGGCAAGACTACCCTGTTACGCCTGATCGGCGGACAGATCCCGCCGGACAGGGGAGAGATCCTGTTCGATGGCGAGAACGTGCCGCAGATGACCCGTTCACGTCTGTACACGGTGCGTAAGCGGATGAGCATGCTGTTCCAGTCCGGGGCGCTGTTTACCGACCTCAATGTTTTTGACAACGTCGCCTACCCGCTGCGCGAACATACGCATCTGCCGCCTGCGCTGCTGCATACGACGGTGATGATGAAGCTGGAGGCGGTGGGGCTGCGCGGTGCGGCGAAGTTAATGCCCTCCGAGCTTTCCGGCGGCATGGCGCGCCGCGCCGCCCTGGCGAGGGCCATCGCCCTGGAGCCGGATCTCATTATGTTCGACGAACCGTTCGTCGGGCAGGATCCCATCACCATGGGCGTGCTGGTGAAGCTGATTTCTGAACTCAACAGCACGCTGGGCGTCACCTGCATCGTGGTTTCGCACGATGTGCCTGAGGTGCTGAGCATTGCGGACTATGCGTATATCGTGGCGGATAAAAAGATTGTCGCCCACGGCAGCGCCCAGTCGCTACGGGAGAATGCCGACCCTCGGGTTCGTCAGTTCATTGATGGTATTGCCGACGGCCCGGTGCCGTTCCGTTATCCGGCTGGCGACTATCACCATGATTTATTAGGCATAGGGAGTTGAGCGACTGATGCTGTTTAATGCGCTGGCCGCGCTAGGCCATCGCGGTATTAAAACCACCGCGACCTTTGGACGCGCCGGATTAATGCTGTTTAACGCCGTTGTCGGCAAACCAGAGTTTCGCAAGCACGCGCCGCTGCTGGTTCGTCAACTCTACAACGTCGGCGTTCTGTCGATGCTGATTATCATTGTATCGGGCCTTTTTATCGGTATGGTGCTCGGGCTGCAGGGTTATCTGGTCTTAACCACCTACAGCGCAGAGACCAGTCTTGGCATGCTGGTGGCGCTGTCGCTGCTGCGCGAGCTGGGGCCGGTGGTCGCCGCGCTGCTGTTTGCCGGTCGCGCCGGGTCGGCGCTGACCGCCGAGATTGGCCTGATGCGGGCCACGGAACAGCTCTCCAGTATGGAGATGATGGCGGTGGATCCGCTGCGCCGCGTCATTTCTCCCCGTTTCTGGGCCGGCGTCATTTCGCTGCCGCTGCTGACGATTATCTTCGTCGCGGTGGGGATCTGGGGTGGCGCGCTGGTGGGCGTGAGCTGGAAGGGCATTGACGGTGGTTTTTTCTGGACCGCGATGCAAAATGCCGTCGACTGGCGAATGGATCTGGTGAACTGCCTGATTAAGAGCCTGGTATTCGCCATTACGGTAACCTGGATTGCGTTATTCAATGGTTATGACGCTATCCCCACTTCCGCCGGGATTAGCCGGGCGACTACGCGCACCGTGGTGCATGCGTCGCTGGCGGTTCTGGGGCTGGATTTTGTGCTGACTGCGCTGATGTTTGGGAATTGAGTTCATGCAAACGAAAAAAAATGAAATCTGGGTAGGGGTGTTCTTACTGGTGGCGCTGCTGGCGGCGCTGTTTGTCTGCCTGAAGGCGGCCAACGTCACCTCGTTACGTACCGAGCCGACTTACCGTCTTTACGCGACCTTCGATAATATCGGCGGCCTGAAAGCGCGCTCGCCGGTGCGCATCGGCGGTGTGGTTGTTGGCCGCGTGGCGGACATCACCCTCGACCCGAAAACCTATCTGCCGCGCGTGGAGCTCGATATTGATGAGCGCTACAACCATATCCCCGATACCAGTTCGCTGGCGATCCGCACCTCTGGCCTGCTGGGCGAGCAGTATCTGGCGCTGAACGTCGGTTTTGAAGACCCGGACCTCGGGACGACTATCCTTAAAGACGGCGGTACTATCCAGGACACCAAGTCCGCCATGGTGCTGGAAGATCTGATTGGTCAGTTCCTTTATAACAGCAAGGGCGGCGACAATCAGAATTCTGGCAATGATAAGGCCGAGGCAGAAGGTCATACTGACGCGACGCCGGCAGCCGGCACGACGCATTAATTTCAGGAGAAATACGATATGTTTAAACGCTTACTCATGGTCGCCATGCTGGTGATTGCCCCGCTGACCGCGGTCCAGGCGGCAGACCAGTCCAATCCGTATAAGCTGATGAATGAAGCGGCGCAGAAAACCTTCGATCGCCTGAAGAATGAACAGCCGAAGATCAAGGCCAACCCTAACTATCTGCGCGACATCGTCGACCAGGAGCTTCTGCCGTATGTGCAGGTGAAGTATGCCGGCGCGCTGGTGCTGGGCCGCTATTACAAAGAAGCCACCCCGGCGCAGCGTGAAGCCTATTTTGCCGCCTTTCGTGAATACCTGAAGCAGGCCTATGGCCAGGCGCTGGCCATGTACCACGGTCAGACCTACCAGATTGCCCCTGAACAGCCGCTGGGCAGCGCGACCATCATTCCGATCCGCGTCACCATCCTCGACCCGAATGGCCGTCCGCCGGTACGTCTCGACTTCCAGTGGCGTAAAAACACCCAGACCGGCAACTGGCAGGCCTACGATATGATCGCGGAAGGGGTCAGCATGATCACCACCAAACAAAACGAGTGGAGCGATCTGCTGCGTACCAAGGGCGTTGATGGCCTGACCGCGCAGCTGAAAGCGATCTCCGCTCAGCCGATCACCCTGGAACAGAAAAAATAATGAGCGGGCAGCTGAGCTGGACTCGTGATGGCGAGACGCTGGCGCTGCACGGAGAGCTGGATCAGGATCTACTGGTCCCGCTCTGGGAGGCACGCGCCCAGGCGACGGCGGGGACAGCGATCATCGATCTCAGCCAGACCACGCGCGTGGACACGGCGGGCCTGGCGCTGTTAGTGCATTTTGTCGCGCTGATTCGCCGCCAGGGCCGGGAAGCGCAGCTGATCGGCAAGAGCGAAAATCTGCAAACGCTGGTCGGTCTTTACAACCTGCCTGCCGATATGATCCCATAATCTTTTCAGTGCCTTAGCGCTGAAGCTATTCCGAAAGCCCCGGCAATCTTTTCGCCGGGGCTTTTTGCTTGTTTAAGACCGCGCCACTTTCCTCTAAGATGTTGGGCTGTTTTCACTATCAGATAAATTTGAGCCCATGGAAAATCATGAAATTCAGACCGTGCTGATGAACGCACTCCCCCTCCAGGAAGTCCACGTCTCTGGCGATGGCAGCCACTTTCAGGTTATTGCTGTGGGTGAGATGTTTGATGGCATGAGTCGGGTTAAAAAGCAGCAGAGCGTCTACGCGCCGCTGATGGAATATATTGCTGACAACCGCATCCATGCGCTGTCGATCAAGGCCTTTACTCCGCAGGAGTGGGCGCGAGACCGCAAACTAAATGGCTTCTAAGCTGTGGGGGATCCCCTGCAGCGTATGTGAATTTTTAATAGAGAACAGAATCAATGGATAAATTCCGTGTTCAGGGGCCGACTCGCCTTCAGGGCGAAGTCACCATCTCCGGTGCAAAAAACGCCGCCCTGCCTATCCTCTTTTCCGCGCTGCTTGCCGAAGAGCCGGTAGAGATCCAGAACGTACCTAAGCTGAAAGACATCGATACCACCATGAAGCTGCTGAGTCAGCTGGGCGCGAAGGTAGAGCGCAATGGTTCGGTGTGGATTGACGCCGGCCCGGTCGATGTATTCTGTGCTCCGTACGATCTGGTGAAAACCATGCGCGCCTCCATCTGGGCGCTGGGCCCGCTGGTGGCGCGTTTCGGTCAGGGACAAGTCTCTCTGCCTGGCGGCTGCGCCATCGGCGCGCGTCCGGTCGATCTGCATATTAGCGGGCTGGAACAGCTGGGCGCCGAGATCAAACTGGAAGAAGGTTATGTTAAAGCCTCGGTCAATGGTCGTCTGAAAGGCGCGCATATCGTGATGGATAAAGTGAGCGTCGGCGCCACTGTCACTATCATGAGCGCAGCGACCCTCGCCGAGGGGACGACGATTATCGAAAACGCCGCTCGCGAGCCGGAGATCGTCGATACCGCGAACTTCCTTAACGCGCTGGGCGCAAAAATCAGCGGCCAGGGCACCGATCGCATCACCATCGAAGGCGTGCAGCGTCTGGGCGGCGGCGTTTACCGCGTGCTGCCGGACCGTATTGAAACCGGGACCTTCCTGGTTGCCGCAGCCATTTCCGGCGGCAAGATCCTCTGCCGTCACGCGCAACCAGATACCCTGGACGCCGTACTGGCGAAGCTGCGCGACGCCGGAGCCGACATCGAAACGGGCGAAGACTGGATCAGCCTTGATATGCACGGCAACCGTCCGAAAGCGGTTAACGTGCGTACCGCGCCGCATCCGGGCTTCCCGACCGATATGCAGGCCCAGTTCACGCTGCTCAACCTGGTCGCGGAAGGGACCGGCGTGATCACCGAAACGATCTTTGAAAACCGCTTTATGCACATTCCGGAACTGATCCGTATGGGCGCCCACGCGGAGATCGAGAGCAATACCGCGATCTGTCACGGCGTGGAGCAGCTTTCGGGCGCGCAGGTGATGGCGACCGATTTGCGTGCCTCGGCGAGCCTCGTGCTGGCAGGTTGTATCGCTGAGGGAACCACCATCGTCGATCGCATCTATCATATCGATCGTGGCTATGAGCGTATCGAAGATAAACTGCAGGCGCTGGGTGCCAATATTCAGCGCGTGAAAGGCGAGTAACCGCATCCTGTCAGGGCCCGGGCGTCTATCCCGGGTCCTTGTCGAACAATCACATCACTTGTCCATCTTCTTTTGACGCATCATCTGCGTTCTGTCGATAAACTCATGCGTTACCGGATCATGGTAGCGTGACGGCCAGATGACCCACGGCTGTGTATCCAGCGCCGTGGCGATGATTAATTCGCCTTTCGGCCAGGGGCGGGTCAGGGCGTTCGCCAGCGTTGAAGAACTCAGACCGTGCCGTCGCGACTCTGCCGCCAGCGATGTTCCCCGTTTACGTAATCCCGCAACAATATCTGCGGGATGCCAGTCGATGAACTTATCCATAAATTCTCCTGGTGATAAAGATCCTGATCGGCCCATATGGGCGACGGGGACACTATACCCGCGCACCAGGTAAGGTTCTAACAAGTTCTGTTAAAGCGCCGGAATATTCAGAATGTATCAAGGTATCCGGAAATTTACGCTAGGGAATGGGTTTTTACTGGAACTTTCCCGCGCATTGCGCGGGAAGGGGGAGGGGGAGGGGATTAATGATCGCGCTGAACCGCAATATGCGCCAGCCCGATTAAGGCTTCACGCCAGGGGGTGTCAGGGAGAACCTGCAGCGCGGCAATCGCTTTGTCAGCTTCTTCTTCGGCACGTTTCTGCGTCCATTCCAGCGAACCGCAGGCAGCCATCGTTTCCAGGACGGCATCCAGCAGATGGCGGCCGTTGCCCTGCTCGATTGCCCCGCGAATCATCGCCGATTGATCGGCGGTACCATGGTGCATGGCGTGCAGCAGCGGTAGCGTCGGTTTGCCTTCGTTGAGGTCATCACCGACGTTTTTACCAAGCCGCTCTCCGTCGGAGCTGTAATCGAGTAAATCGTCGATCAGCTGGAAAGCGGTGCCGAGATAGCGGCCATAATCCTGCAACGCGCGCTCTTCTTCCGCAGTGCAGTCGGCCAGTAATCCCGCACACTGCGAGGCTGCCTCAAACAGACGCGCCGTCTTGCTGTAGATGACGCGCATGTAGTTCTCTTCCGTGATATCCGGGTCATTGACGTTCATCAGCTGCAGCACTTCGCCTTCGGCAATGACGTTCACCGCTTCCGACATGACCTCGAGGATCTTCAGCGAGCCCAACTGGGTCATCATCTGAAAGGCGCGGGTATAGATAAAATCGCCGACCAGCACGCTGGCGGCATTGCCAAACGCCGCATTTGCCGTGGCTTTGCCGCGACGCATATCAGACTCATCGACGACGTCGTCATGCAGCAGGGTGGCGGTATGAATAAATTCAATCAGCGCAGCAATGGTGACATGCGCGCTCCCCTGATAACCCACCGCGCGGGCGGCGAGCACAGCAATCATCGGGCGAATGCGTTTGCCGCCGCCGCTGACGATGTAATAGCCTAACTGATTGATAAGCTGAACATCGGAGTTGAGTTGCTCAAGAATCGTCGCATTGACACCCGCCATATCTTGCGCGGTTAACTCATTGATTTTTTCTAAATTCATCGCAAAAGCCGGGCCAAATGTCCTGTTACCATGAATCCAGGTGGGATCACAGAAGGATTAAGACAGAATTAAAAGAAGTTATGATTGTACTGAAAAATTGCCGTAGATAAACGTTGTCGTGAAAGTTGTGTTTTTTTTCTGCATTGATCGCTAATCGCTCTTGTCAAAGGCTCGCGTTTTGCGTAATATTCGCGCCCTATTGTGAATATTTATAGCGCACTCTGAATCACACGAAGAGGTGCGCGGAAGCGGAGTTTTATATGTACGCGGTTTTCCAAAGTGGTGGTAAACAACACCGAGTAAGCGAAGGTCAGACCGTTCGCCTGGAAAAGCTGGACATCGCAACTGGCGAAGCTGTTGAGTTCGCTGAAGTGCTGATGATCGCAAACGGTGAAGAAATCAAGATCGGCGTTCCTTTCGTTGAGGGCGGCGTAATCAAAGCTGAAGTTGTTGCTCACGGTCGTGGCGAGAAAGTTAAAATCGTTAAGTTTCGTCGTCGTAAACACTATCGTAAGCAGCAGGGCCATCGTCAGTGGTTCACTGATGTGAAAATCACTGGCATCAGCGCCTAAGACCTGAGGAGTAGATTTAAATGGCACATAAAAAGGCTGGCGGCTCGACTCGTAACGGTCGCGATTCAGAAGCTAAACGTCTGGGCGTAAAACGTTTCGGCGGTGAAGCAGTTCTGGCAGGTAGCATCATCGTTCGTCAACGTGGTACCAAATTCCACGCTGGCACCAACGTTGGTTGCGGCCGTGACCACACTCTGTTCGCTTTGACTGACGGTAAAGTCAAGTTCGAAGTTAAAGGCCCGAAAAACCGTAAATTCATCAGCATCGTTGCTGAATAAGTTTTTCGCGTCCCGGTAACGGATGAAAGCCCCGCAACACGTTGCGGGGCTTTTTACATTCGTCTACCGGAAAATTTTTGCAGGGAAACAGGCATGAAGCAGCAGGCTGGGATTGGCATTATTCTGGCGCTTACCACCGCGATGTGTTGGGGAGCGTTGCCGATTGCAATGAAGCAGGTTCTTGAGGTGATGGCGCCGCCAACGGTGGTGTTTTATCGCTTCCTGATGGCCAGTATTGGCCTTGGCGCGATCCTCGCGATCAAAGGCAAACTGCCGCCGCTGCGAATTTTTCGCAAGCCGCGCTGGCTGGTCTTATTAGCGATTGCCACCGGCGGCCTGTTCGGTAACTTCATCCTGTTCAGTTCTTCCCTGCAGTATCTCAGCCCCACGGCTTCTCAGGTCATCGGCCAGCTATCGCCGGTAGGCATGATGGTGGCTAGCGTCGTGATTCTGAAAGAGCGCATGCGCGGCACCCAGGTGGTGGGCGCGTTAATGCTGCTCAGCGGGTTGGTGATGTTCTTCAACACCAGCCTGATTGAAATCTTTACCCGCCTGACGGACTACACGTGGGGGGTAATTTTCGGCGTTGCTGCCGCCACGGTGTGGGTAAGCTACGGCGTCGCGCAAAAGGTGTTATTGCGCCGTCTGGCATCACAGCAGATACTATTTTTGCTGTACACTTTATGTACGATTGCATTACTGCCGCTCGCTGAGCCAGGGGTGATATCCCGGTTAAGCAGCTGGCAACTGGCATGCCTGATTTTTTGCGGGCTGAATACCCTTGTCGGCTACGGGGCGCTGGCGGAAGCCATGGCGCGCTGGCAGGCGGCGCAGGTCAGCGCGTTAATCACCTTGACGCCACTGTTTACGCTACTGTTTTCTGATTTATTATCAATGGCCTGGCCCGATGTTTTCGCCAGACCGATGTTAAACCTGATTGGTTATCTCGGTGCGTTTGTCGTGGTTGCGGGCGCGATGTATTCCGCCATCGGTCATCGTCTTTGGGGACGTTGGCGTAAGCGAGAGGCGGTAGTACCGCTGCCCCGCTCAGGCGAATGATTTACGGAGAGTAAAATGAAGTTTGTAGATGAAGCAACGATCCTGGTCGTAGCAGGTGACGGCGGCAATGGTTGCGTAAGCTTCCGCCGCGAAAAATATATTCCGAAAGGCGGCCCGGACGGCGGCGATGGCGGTGACGGCGGCGATGTCTGGCTGGAAGCGGACGAGAATCTGAATACCCTGATCGACTACCGTTTTGAAAAATCTTTCCGCGCCGAACGCGGGCAGAATGGCCAGAGCCGCGACTGTACCGGTAAGCGTGGTAAAGACGTGACGGTAAAAGTGCCGGTCGGGACCCGGGTTATCGACCAGGGCACCGGCGAGACCATGGGCGATATGACTAAACACGGTCAGCGTCTGATGGTGGCGAAGGGCGGCTGGCACGGTCTGGGCAACACCCGTTTTAAATCATCCGTTAACCGTACGCCGCGTCAGAAGACCATGGGTACGCCGGGTGATAAGCGCGACCTGCAGCTGGAGCTGATGCTGCTGGCGGACGTCGGAATGCTCGGGATGCCGAACGCCGGTAAATCCACCTTCATCCGTGCGGTCTCCGCCGCCAAGCCGAAAGTGGCTGACTATCCGTTTACCACCCTGGTGCCAAGCCTGGGCGTGGTGCGTATGGACAATGAGAAGAGCTTTGTGGTCGCCGATATCCCGGGGCTGATTGAAGGCGCAGCAGAAGGCGCAGGCCTCGGCATCCGTTTCCTCAAGCACCTTGAGCGCTGCCGCGTATTGCTGCACCTGATCGACATCGAGCCTATCGACGGTTCTGATCCGGTTGAGAACGCGCGCATCATCATCGGCGAGCTGGAGAAATACAGCGAGAAGCTGGCCTCCAAACCGCGCTGGTTAGTCTTTAACAAGATTGACCTGATGGACAAAGCGGAAGCCGAAGCTAAAGCGAAGGCGATTGCTGAAGCGCTGGGTTGGGAAGAGAAATTCTACCTGATCTCCGCCGCCAGCCAGCAGGGCGTAAAAGATCTGTGCTGGGACGTGATGACCTTCATCATCGAAAACCCCATCGTGCAGGCGGAAGAAGAGCAGAAGCCGGAGAAAGTCGAGTTTATGTGGGACGACTATCACCGTCAGCAGCTTGAAGAGGCCGAAGCCGAAGTGGAAGATGACGAAGACTGGGATGACGACTGGGACGAAGACGACGAAGAAGGCGTTGAATTCATCTACAAACGTTAATCCTGACTTCTCTGGATCAAAAAGGGCCGCATCTGATGCGGCCCTTTTGTTTTTAGTTGTTCTGGTACAAATCTTTATAAAGCCGGCTTTCAAAGCGCACCAACGGTATGCGGCGGTTACGCTGATCGGCTGGCTCCACGGCGTAGCCGGAGAGGTATTGCACGAAGGCCACCTTTTGCCCGCTGGCGGTAGTGATGAAGCCCGCAAGGTTATAAACCCCCTGCAGCGACCCGGTTTTCGCCGAGACTTTGCCATCGACGCCCGCCTGATGGAGGCCGGCGCGATACTGCAGCGAGCCGTCATGGCCCGCCAGCGGCAGCATAGAGATGAAGTTGAGCTCGGTGTCGTGCTGGGCGATATACTGCAACACCTGCATCATGGTCGCCGGGGCGATCAGGTTGTGGCGCGACAGACCAGAGCCGTCGGCGATGATGGTGTTGCCGAGATCAACCCCAGCCTGTTGACGCAGGATCTGACGTACGGCATCGGATCCTGCCCGCCAGGTCCCTGGTACGCCGAACCGGGCATGACCGATGGTACGAAAAACGGTATCCGCAATCATGTTGTCGGATTTCTTCAGCATGATCCGCAGCAGATCGTGCAGCGGCGCCGACTGGGTGGTGGCTAATACCGTGCCGGGCTCATTGGCCAGCGTCTGACGCAGCAGCGTGCCGCTATAGGCGATCCCCGCCTGCTTCAGCTCTGCTTTAAGGATCGCCCCGGCGTAGCTGGCGCCATCCTGTATCGCGAAGGCCAGCGGCAGCGGTTCGCTACGCTGCGGCAGGCAGCCGGTGAGGGTATAGCGATTGAGGTCGCCCGGCACCACGTCCAGTTCGCAATACTGGGCTTCCGATGAGCCACGCGCCAGGGTGCGAACCTGACTGAACATGGTGACCGGATAATAGGAGGCGACGCGAATGAAGGCGAGATCGCCCGGCTTCTGCGCGCTATACAGCGAGACCGAGAAGCAGTTGCGGTCGACAATCGCCGCCGCAGGCGGAGCGCTGAAGCATTGTGTCAGGTCGTTCCACGGCCACCCCGGCGCTTTATCATGGCTGGCGAAGACCGAGGTATCGATAAGCACATTGCCGTCGATACGCTGCACGCCAGCTTTTTTCAGCGTCGCCACCATATTGCGAATATCCTGCCGCTTCAGCGTCGGGTCGCCGCCGAAGCGGGCGATCAGATCGCCTTTCAGCACGCCGCCGTCCAGTGAGCCTTTGGTTTCCAGCGTGGTGGTGAAACGAAAATCGGGACCCAGCTGCAGCAGGGCCGCCAGCGCGGTGATGACCTTTTGCGTACTGGCCGGAAGCGCCATTTGCTGGCTGTGATAGTCGATTTCCGGCGTCGATGCGCCGACCTTTTGCGCCATAAAGGCAAGGTTCGCACCGGCGGGAAGCTGGGTGATGTACTCGTCAATATTCGCCGCCTGAGCGCTAAGCGCTATACCGGCAGTCAATCCGATGATAAATCTGGGAAATCGCATAATCTCGCGCTAACAACCTGAAGCCAGGCCGTCATACTACGGTGCAACGCCCAGTAAAGTAAACGATGACCCATAATGAACTTCGGGGTAAAATACCTATCAAATGAAAAATTGCTGCTGACCTGGGGAGTGTTTCCCGGGTCGGTTTCTTTTTGCTCGTGTCCTGCCCGTGGACAGGACAGGTGGCGGAGCGGAGCTATCCGTTTCCTGAAGGAATGATAAAGAGGTATAACTAATGCAAGCGATTCCGATGACCTTACGTGGCGCTGAAAAACTGCGCGAAGAACTGGATTATCTGAAGTCTGTGCGTCGTCCTGAAATCATTGCCGCTATTGCTGAGGCCCGTGAACACGGCGATCTGAAAGAGAATGCCGAGTATCACGCCGCGCGTGAACAGCAGGGCTTCTGCGAAGGGCGTATCAAGGATATCGAAGCGAAGCTGTCCAATGCGCAGGTTATCGATATCACCAAAATGCCGAATAATGGCCGGGTGATTTTTGGCTCTACTGTCAGCGTGCTGAACCTCGATACTGACGAGGAACAGACCTACCGTATCGTGGGCGATGACGAAGCTGATTTTAAGCAGAATCTGATCTCCGTGAACTCGCCGATTGCCCGTGGTCTGATCGGTAAAGAGCAGGATGACGTCGTGACTATCCGTACACCGGGTGGGGAAGTGGAATACGAAATTACCAAGGTTGAATACCTGTAAGGCGTATTTCCCGCTACGATGTTTATAGATTGTAAAGAAAGGAAAAAGGCCGCATAGCGGCCTTTTATCAACGTCACGAGCATGGCATTTTGCTCGCCTGGCCACAGAAATCCCTCGTTTTACACAAAGTTGTGTCGGGATTGAGGATATTCTTAGCGTGGCAGCGAGATTTTACGCTCTGGCGTTGGGCGGTACAGAACCAGCGTTTTACCGATGACCTGTACGTTACAGGCGCCGGTTTCGCGCACGATGGCTTCCACGATCAAGGCTTTAGTTTCGCGATCTTCTGAGGCGATCTTCACCTTGATGAGTTCATGGTGCCCTAACGCTTGTTCGATCTCGGCCAGTACCCCTTCGGTCAAACCATTGTTGCCAAGCATAACTACCGGCTTGAGCGGATGTGCCAGACCTTTCAGGTGCTGTTTTTGTTTAGTACTCAGATTCATCGTATTTTTTTGCTTACGTTGGGATTGAAAACGGGTCATTCTACCGCCATCTCCCATATATCGCCAAACTACCGCGTCGATTTTTACGCAGTAAAGTACGATGAACCCGAACGGGAATGTTAAATGACAGGTAAAAAGCGTTCTGCCAGCTCAAGCCGCTGGCTTCAGGAACACTTTAGCGATAAATATGTTCAACAGGCACAGAAAAAGGGGTTACGTTCCCGTGCCTGGTTTAAACTTGATGAAATACAGCAAAGTGACAAAATTTTTAAGCCGGGGATGACGATAGTTGACCTCGGCGCTGCTCCCGGAGGCTGGTCGCAGTATGCGGTCACGCAGATCGGCAACAGCGGCCGCATCATCGCTTGCGATCTTTTACCAATGGATCCAATCGTTGGTGTGGACTTCCTTCAGGGCGACTTTCGTGATGAATTAGTCCTGAAAGCGTTACTTGAGCGAGTAGGCGACAGTAAAGTACAAGTGGTCATGTCCGATATGGCGCCGAATATGTGCGGAACACCGGCGGTGGATATTCCCCGGGCGATGTATCTGGTAGAACTGGCGCTTGAAATGTCTCGTGATGTATTAGCGCCAGGTGGTAGTTTTGTAGTGAAGGTGTTCCAGGGCGAAGGCTTCGATGAGTATCTTCGAGAAATTCGCTCCCTGTTTACGAAGGTCAAAGTTCGTAAGCCGGACTCTTCCCGCGCTCGTTCGCGTGAAGTGTATATTGTAGCGACCGGGCGTAAACCATAACCGGCAGATTTCAAATGAAAGTTTGAAAGAAACTGGATATAGCGTATCCTGACGCTGTTTTTAACACAGTTGTAATAAGAGGTTAATCCCTTGAGTGACATGGCGAAAAACCTAATACTCTGGCTGGTCATTGCCGTTGTGCTGATGTCAGTATTCCAGAGCTTTGGGCCCAGCGAGTCGAATGGCCGCAAGGTGGATTATTCTACCTTCCTGCAAGAGGTCAATCAGGACCAGGTTCGCGAAGCGCGTATCAACGGACGTGAGATCAACGTTACCAAGAAAGATAGTAACCGTTACACGACTTACATTCCGGTTAACGATCCGAAGCTGCTCGATAACCTGTTGACTAAAAACGTCAAAGTTGTTGGTGAACCACCAGAAGAGCCAAGCCTGCTGGCTTCCATCTTCATCTCCTGGTTCCCAATGCTGCTGTTGATCGGCGTCTGGATCTTTTTTATGCGGCAAATGCAGGGCGGCGGCGGAAAGGGCGCGATGTCCTTCGGCAAAAGCAAAGCCCGTATGCTGACGGAAGATCAGATCAAAACCACTTTTGCTGACGTTGCCGGGTGTGACGAAGCGAAAGAGGAAGTCGGCGAACTGGTGGAATACCTGCGTGAGCCGAGCCGCTTCCAGAAACTGGGCGGTAAGATCCCGAAAGGCGTCCTGATGGTCGGTCCTCCGGGTACCGGTAAAACGCTGCTGGCGAAAGCGATCGCTGGCGAAGCAAAAGTGCCGTTCTTTACTATTTCCGGTTCTGACTTCGTAGAAATGTTCGTCGGTGTTGGTGCATCCCGTGTACGTGACATGTTCGAACAGGCTAAGAAAGCAGCGCCTTGCATCATCTTCATCGATGAAATCGACGCCGTCGGCCGCCAGCGTGGCGCCGGTCTTGGCGGTGGTCACGATGAACGTGAGCAGACCCTGAACCAGATGCTGGTTGAGATGGACGGCTTCGAAGGTAACGAAGGCATTATCGTTATCGCGGCGACTAACCGTCCGGACGTTCTTGACCCCGCGCTGCTGCGTCCGGGCCGTTTTGACCGCCAGGTGGTGGTTGGCCTGCCGGATGTTCGCGGTCGTGAGCAGATCCTGAAAGTGCATATGCGTCGCGTTCCGCTGGCGCCGGATATCGATGCGGCAATCATTGCTCGCGGTACCCCTGGCTTCTCCGGTGCGGACCTGGCCAACCTGGTCAACGAAGCGGCCCTGTTTGCTGCCCGCGGCAACAAACGCGTCGTATCGATGGTTGAGTTCGAAAAAGCGAAAGACAAAATCATGATGGGTGCGGAACGCCGCTCCATGGTGATGACGGAAGCGCAGAAAGAGTCCACCGCTTACCACGAAGCGGGCCACGCGATTATCGGTCGTCTGGTGCCGGAGCACGATCCGGTGCACAAAGTGACGATTATCCCGCGCGGTCGTGCGCTGGGTGTGACCTTCTTCCTGCCGGAAGGCGATGCGATCAGCGCCAGCCGTCAGAAACTGGAAAGCCAGATCTCCACTCTGTACGGCGGTCGTCTGGCGGAAGAGATTATCTACGGTCCGGAACACGTTTCTACCGGCGCGTCTAACGACATTAAAGTGGCGACGAACCTGGCGCGTAACATGGTGACCCAGTGGGGCTTCTCCGACAAACTTGGTCCGCTGCTGTACGCGGAAGAAGAGGGTGAAGTGTTCCTCGGCCGCAGCGTCGCGAAAGCGAAGCATATGTCCGATGAAACCGCGCGTATCATCGACCAGGAAGTGAAATCGCTGATTGAGCGTAACTACGGTCGTGCTCGCCAGCTGCTGAACGACAACATGGACATTCTGCACGCGATGAAAGATGCGCTCATGAAGTATGAGACCATCGATGCGCCGCAGATTGACGACCTGATGGCTCGTCGCGATGTTCGTCCGCCAGCGGGTTGGGAAGAACCCGGTTCTTCTAACAACTCTGACAACAATGGCACGCCTCGTGCGCCGCGTCCGGTCGATGAACCGCGTACGCCGAACCCGGGCAACACCATGTCAGAGCAGCTGGGCGACAAATAAGCTGCCGCTGTTGATGTCTTGTTTTAACCTTAAAACCCCGGGGCGCCCGCTCCGGGGTTTTTCTTTTTTAACCTCTTCAGTCTCAGGGATTTTGTGATGAAACTTGTAGCCCAGGGCTCAACCCTCGATCTCTCTCACCCCCACGTGATGGGTATTCTTAATGTGACGCCTGACTCCTTCTCCGATGGCGGCGCCCATAATTCGCTGATTGAGGCGGTGAAGCATGCCAATCTGATGATCAACGCCGGGGCGACCATCATTGATATCGGCGGTGAATCGACGCGGCCAGGGGCGGCTGAGGTTAGCGTGGAAGAGGAGCTTGCGCGGGTGATCCCGGTGGTGGAGGCTATCGCCCAGCGCTTTGAGGTGTGGATCTCCGTGGATACCTCCAAAGCGGAGGTTATCCGCGAATCCGCCCGGGCAGGGGCGCATATCATTAACGATATTCGTTCGCTGACCGAACTCGGCGCGCTGCAGGCTGCGGCGGACACCGGGCTGCCGGTGTGTCTGATGCATATGCAGGGACAGCCGAAAACCATGCAGGAGGCGCCGAAGTATGAGGATGTCTTCGCCGATGTGGAGCGCTTTTTTAATGAACACATCGTGCGCTGCGAACAGGCAGGGATCGCAAAAGAAAAATTGCTGCTCGACCCGGGATTCGGTTTCGGTAAAAATCTCACCCACAATTATCAATTGCTGGCCAGGCTGGGAGAGTTTCATCGCTTTGGTCTGCCGCTGCTGGTCGGTATGTCGCGTAAGTCGATGGTAGGTCAGTTGCTGAACGTCGGGCCGTCGGAACGGCTTAACGGCAGCCTGGCGTGTGCCGTCATTGCAGCAATGCAGGGCGCGCAGATTATCCGCGTCCATGATGTCAAAGAAACGGTAGAAGCGCTGCGCGTGGTGGAAGCCACTCTCGCCGCTAAGGGAAAAAAACGTTATGAGTAACCGCAAGTATTTTGGCACCGATGGTATTCGTGGCCGCGTCGGCGATGCGCCGATCACTCCGGAATTTGTGCTTAAGCTCGGCTGGGCGGCGGGCAAAGTGTTAGCGCGTCACGGCTCGCGTAAAATTATCATCGGCAAGGATACCCGTATTTCGGGCTATATGCTGGAATCGGCGCTGGAAGCCGGGCTGGCGGCAGCGGGGCTCTCTGCGTCGTTCACCGGGCCAATGCCAACGCCGGCGATCGCCTACCTGACGCGCGCCTTTCGCGCCGAGGCGGGGATCGTCATCTCCGCTTCACATAACCCTTTCTACGACAACGGCATCAAGTTCTTCTCCATTGAGGGCACCAAGCTGCCGGATGATGTGGAAGAGGCGATTGAAGCCGAAATGGAGAAAGAACTCACCTGTGTGGACTCGGCTGAGCTGGGCAAAGCCAGCCGCATCGTCGATGCCGCGGGCCGCTACATTGAGTTTTGTAAAGGCACCTTTCCTAACGAACTGAGCCTCTCCACGCTGAAAGTGGTGGTGGACTGTGCGCACGGCGCAACCTACCACATCGCGCCCAATGTTTTCCGCGAGCTGGGCGCCCAGGTTATCGCGATGGGCTGCGAGCCTAACGGCCTCAACATCAACGAAGAGGTCGGGGCCACCGACGTGCGGGCGCTGCAGGCGCGCGTGCTGGCGGAAAAAGCCGATCTGGGCATTGCCTACGATGGCGATGGCGATCGGGTGATCATGGTTGACCACGAAGGCAATAAAGTCGATGGTGACCAGATCCTCTACATCATCGCCCGGGAAGGGCTGCGTCAGGGACAGCTGCGCGGCGGCGCCGTCGGTACGCTGATGAGCAATATGGGCCTGGAGCTGGCGCTCAAGCAGCTGGGCATCCCGTTTGCCCGCGCTAAGGTGGGTGACCGCTATGTGCTGGAGATGCTCCAGGAAAAAGGCTGGCGCATCGGTGCGGAAAACTCCGGCCATGTGATCCTGCTGGATAAAACCACCACCGGCGATGGCATCGTCGCCAGTTTGCAGGTGGTCGCGGCGATGGTACGCAACCACATGAGCCTGCATGACCTGTGCAGCGGCATGAAGATGTTCCCTCAGCTGCTGGTGAATGTGCGCTTTACCGAGGGCAGCGGTAACCCTCTGGAGAATGAGCATGTCAAAGCGGTGACCGCAGAAGTGGAAGCGGCGTTAGGTAAGCGTGGCCGCGTCCTGTTGCGTAAATCGGGTACGGAACCGCTGATCCGCGTCATGGTGGAAGGCGAGCATGAAGATCAGGTGCACGAGTTTGCGCATCGCATCGCCGAAGCGGTAAAAAGCGTCTAAGCTTGCCGGCTAAGTGGTTAAAAAGGCGGCGCTTGCCGCCTTTTTTATGATCGAATACCGGCTTTTTGCTGTTTTTTTCTGCAGTTGATACAATGTGTCGAAATTGCCCTTGCGAAGGTCATTCGCTTTGGTTAGTATTCACACCCGCTTCAGTGGGAAACGTTAAAACGTCCCGCTTTATTGGTCGAAGCACTTGGTATGCGGCGAATCCGCAAGGAACAGGTTGATTATGTACGAAGCTCTTTTGGTTGTTTTCCTTATTGTAGCGATTGGCCTCGTAGGTCTGGTTATGCTGCAGCAAGGTAAAGGCGCTGATATGGGAGCCTCCTTCGGTGCAGGCGCTTCCGGCACACTGTTTGGGTCCAGCGGTTCTGGTAACTTCATGACCCGTATGACCGGTATCCTGGCTGCGCTGTTCTTCATCATCAGTCTGGCGCTGGGTAACATCAACAGCAACAAGACCAGTAAAGGAAGTGAGTGGGATAACCTGAGCGCGCCGAAAACAGAGCAAACTCAGCCAACTGCGCCGGCTCAGCCGACCAGCGATATCCCGCACTAAGTATTCTGTACCGAGGTGGTGGAATTGGTAGACACGCTACCTTGAGGTGGTAGTGCCCTAACGGGCTTGTGGGTTCGAGTCCCATCCTCGGTACCAATATTCCAGAAAAAAGACGCTGAAAAGCGTCTTTTTTTGTTTTAATCCCCACCGGTCATTTATTAATAAACATCTCTTCACTGGCTCCCGCCTTTTACTGTCGTTAAAGTCGCCACGTCTAATCAACAGAGGTGAAGTGACACAATGAACAAGATCGGGTTGCTTATCGTCGCCGGCGCGCTCGGTTTAGCGGGATGCAGTTCAACATCGCCATCCAAAACGGTGGAGACGATTAATGCGCTAACCGTACCGGTATCATACAGTGAGCCTGGCGTTGCAGCGAACAATGCCCAGGCGGTGACGCGCTATTTCCAGGACAATACGGCACTGATTGGCCGCCTTAACCATTCGTTGAAAAGTCATTATCTGCAGGATGTTGAGCGCCGCGATGTGTTCGACAGACACAGCGAGGCGTATCAGGTGTATGGCGCTCTGACCCGCCTGGAGCAGATGGCGTCTATGAATGAGGTTTACCGCAAAGAGAATAATGTTGCTGGCCTGCAGGAGATTAACCGCGTACTGAAAAGCGTGCCACAGGCCAGTTAAGAATGAAGCAGGGACTGCCGGATGGCAATCCCTGTGCATGGATTAAAAGCGGAAGTTAACCCCGGCGTAGGCCCCGTCGGCGAGGGTGTTGTCGCGATGGCCGTCTTTCCCCGCCATATCGATATATCGATAGCCTGCTTCGATATTCAGCGACGGCAGCACGTTAAGGCGTACCCCGGCATTGGCCTCCACATAATCATCGACGCCGCTGGACATCGAGTCCGGCGAGTAATAACCCTCACCGAAGAGCGTGAAGTACTGGCCGAGAGGAAGCTCTGCTCCGCCACCCGCGGCGATGGCGTAGCCTTCATCCCCATCTTTAGGGTTCAGATAGATGCCTTTACCGCCCAGCGTCATCAGGAAAGGCCCGAGGTTGAAGTTATAACCCATACCCAGTCCAATGGTGTCGCCGTCATTGTCACTATGCGCCCACTGGGTATTGAACGTCATTCCAGGTTCCCCGGCGCCAAAGCTGGCAGACAGATTGGTAAACTCGCTACCGGCTTCACCATGCAGATTAACGGATGCGCAGGCGGCGCCGCTGGCCCCCACAGCGATCATCAGGGCTACCATTTTTGGAGCAATAGACTTCATTGTTGAATTCCTTCAGATAAAAAAAAGCCCGATACGGGTGTTCGGGCAAAATTAACGGGTTTTTGGATCTCATCGTTATGGTCGAGCAGGCGGTAGGAGAGGGGATCAACTCCCGCTACCGCTGCTCACGCCTGGCCGATTGCCGGCGGCATATCCTGCACCTGCGCAGGCCCGGCGATGCACGCCTTGTATGGCTGTCTGCTGGTCGTGCCCGGCACAGGATGTCCTCCGGTAACTCAGGTAGTTAGCTTAAAATTATTTTTTTGTTACCGTTAGCGTTTATTGGTTTAAATTTAAACAACTTCAGCTGTGAGATGAATAGCCACAAATGACAGAGGTTGGTGCGAGTCAGAATTTTTCAGGAAGTGAGGCAATGCTTTGTAAATAAC
Source organism: Klebsiella sp. M041 (assembly GCF_059759695.1). Classification (NCBI taxonomy): domain Bacteria; kingdom Pseudomonadati; phylum Pseudomonadota; class Gammaproteobacteria; order Enterobacterales; family Enterobacteriaceae; genus Klebsiella; species Klebsiella sp. M041. The sequence continues at coordinate 91,788 of NZ_JCAXWU010000013.1, read as the reverse complement.
CCCCCCGGGCAAAGGCAATATAACCGCCTTTCTTTAAGGCTGATAAGACATTAAGAATACTGCTGCGTGAGAGATGAGTCCGGTCCTGAATATATTCAAGAATAGATACGCGCTGTCGTGTCTCTTCAGTTAAGAGCATCATTTCCAGCAGATGGTTACGGATCACCGAATAGGTTCGCTGTTGCAAGACCAGATCGTCACGATACACCATATACGAGGTATGATAGGCCAGCAGGATTGTCACTTCTTCCCACAGATTATGCTGACGAAATAGCGCCGACGCCAGATCGTAGTCGATACGCAGCAGCTCGGATGAGACCTCTGCACGCAGGCTATGACTGCGGCTGGGCTGCAGCATTTCCGCCACGCCGAAAAGGTGAGGTTCATAGACGGTCACCATCAAGAGCCTGTCGGAATTACGAATAATCGACAACTCGCCTTTTTTAAAAATAAAGAGCTGGGTTTTGCCTTTATATTCCCACGTGAGTCTTTTTCTGGCGATCGCGTTAACGGGCGTCGCGTGTGGCTCAAGCACATCGATCAATCGGTCAATGGCCTTCTGCGGCCTGATAGGCGGTTTAATATTCATGATGTTTATCACCAGATACGAATTAATCAATTGAGGATATTATAGTCAACAATTTTGCTGACCAGGCGATAAGGAAATAATGCCTCTTTTCGAATTTTCTGGTGCAGACTGGTAACAAAAAATAAAAAAGCCGGCGGAGAGCCGCCGGCAGAGAGCAAACATCGTCAGGCGATTATTTGCCTTTGTTTTCCAGATTTTCAACCTGCGGTAAACCCGTCGCTGAGGAGGCGCTCAGCAGGCCAGACTGCGCGTAGCCGAACAGCTTCTCGCGGGTATCAGTGATATCCAGATTACGCATGGTCAGCTGGCCGATACGGTCTTCAGCGGTAAACATGGAATCACCTTTTTCCATGGTCAGACGCTCTGCTTTATAGGTCAGGTTGTCTGATACCGTATTGAGGATCGAGTAGTCGTTGCCGCGACGCAGCTCAAGGGTGACTTCGCCGGTGATCTGGCTGGCGACCCAGCGCTGCAGCGAATCACGCAGCATCAGCGCCTGGGAATCGAACCAGCGGCCCTGATACAGCAGACGGCCCAGCTGGCGACCGTGAGCGTGATATTGCTCGATAGTATCTTCGTTATGAATACCGGTCAGCAGACGCTCGTAAGCGATATGCAGCAGCGCCATCCCCGGGGCTTCATAAATGCCGCGGCTTTTCGCTTCGATAATCCGGTTTTCGATCTGGTCGCTCATGCCCAGGCCGTGACGACCGCCGATGCGGTTGGCTTCCAGCATCATCTCGACGTCATCGGCGAAGGTTTTGCCATTAAGCGCTACCGGGTGACCCTGCTCAAAGCGTACGGTGACCTCTTCCGCAGGGATCTTCACGTTTTCGTCCCAGAACTTCACGCCCATAATCGGGTTGACGATCTTGACGCTGGAATTCAGAAACTCCAGATCTTTCGCTTCGTGGGTAGCGCCGAGCATGTTGGAGTCGGTGGAATAGGCTTTCTCGACCGACATTTTATAGTCAAAGCCGCAGGCGATCATAAATTCGGACATTTCGTGACGGCCGCCGAGTTCATTGATGAAATCGCTGTCCAGCCACGGTTTGTAGATCTGCAGTTCAGCGTTGGTCAGCAGGCCGTAGCGATAGAAACGTTCGATATCGTTGCCTTTATAGGTGCTGCCATCGCCCCAGATGTTGACGCCGTCTTCTTTCATTGCCGCTACCAGCATGGTGCCGGTGACCGCGCGGCCCAGCGGCGTGGTGTTGAAGTAGGTCAACCCGCCGGTGGTGTTATGGAAAGCGCCACACTGAATCGCGGCGATCCCTTCAGCGACCAGCTGTTTGCGGCAGTCGATCAGACGGGCGCCTTCGGCGCCGTACTCTTTCGCGCGGCGCGGAATAGCATCGTAGTCGTCTTCGTCCGGTTGACCCAGGTTAGCGGTATATGCATAAGGCACGGCGCCTTTTTTGCGCATCCATAACAGCGCGGCGCTGGTATCCAGTCCACCAGAGAAAGCGATACCAATACGTTGACCAACCGGGAGATGCTTGAGAATCGTCGTCATAAAATAAAACCCTGCTCGATAGACTGTGGTGAGTTCGACTCAACAACCTTAACTGCATTTTTATGCATTAATTGTGAGTATTCATTTAACCATCTTTTACTGGTGACAGGAAGGGCTTCATCATCTTTTTGCTAAAAAAGCCTGAAATACCAGCACAAACGGCAATCGGGGGCGATAAAATGCATGTTGACAAAATATACTAATTGTCGTTACAATTCATCCCGATTTTATGTCCCGTCTTCGGTACCAAATCCCAGCAGTATTTGCGTTTTTTGCTCAAAAAGAGTAAAATATGCCACGTTTCAGGCGCGGGGTGGAGCAGCCTGGTAGCTCGTCGGGCTCATAACCCGAAGGTCGTCGGTTCAAATCCGGCCCCCGCAACCACTTTCCCATTAAGTACTTTTTCAAATATACTGTGAGGACTAGGTGTCCTTCGTAGCCGAATTTGAAAGAATTCTTGCGGAAGGTGTTCCAGATCGCCATGGCGATCTCAGGGTTCAGTTATCTAAAGCCCCGATTTATCGGGGTTTTTTGTTATCTGACTTCAGAATAACTGGGCTATACGCCCTTTTTTTATGTCTTGGGGGTGGGTTTGTCCACATTAGAGCAAAAATTGACAGAGATGCTCACTGCGCCGGTTGAAGCGCTTGGCTTTGAGCTGGTCGGCATCGAATTTATTCGCGGTCGCACATCCACACTGCGCATCTATATTGATAGTGAAGATGGCATCAACGTTGATGATTGTGCTGATGTGAGCCACCAGGTAAGCGCCGTCATGGATGTCGAAGACCCGATCACTGTCGCTTACAACCTGGAAGTCTCTTCGCCTGGTCTCGACCGTCCGATGTTCACCGCCGAACACTATCAACGTTTCACTGGCGAAGAAGTTGCGCTGGTGCTGCGCATGGCGGTTCAGAACCGTCGCAAATGGCAGGGCATTATCAAAGCGGTAGACGGTGAAATGATCACGGTAACCGTCGAAGGCAAAGATGAAGTGTTCGCGCTGAGTAACATCCAGAAGGCGAACCTGGTTCCCCACTTTTAACAGTCTGGATTGAGGTGAAAGGCCCCGATGAACAAAGAAATTTTGGCTGTTGTTGAAGCCGTTTCCAACGAAAAAGCGCTGCCGCGTGAGAAAATTTTCGAAGCGCTGGAAAGCGCGCTGGCAACGGCCACCAAGAAAAAATACGAACAAGAGATCGACGTTCGCGTTGAAATCGACCGTAAGAGCGGCGATTTCGACACTTTCCGTCGCTGGCTGGTTGTAGAAGAAGTCACCCAGCCGACGCGCGAGATCACGCTGGAAGCCGCGCGTTTCGAAGATGAAAGCATGAACGTCGGCGACTACGTCGAAGATCAGATTGAATCTGTCACCTTCGACCGCATCACCACCCAGACCGCTAAACAGGTTATCGTGCAGAAAGTTCGCGAAGCCGAGCGCGCGATGGTGGTCGATCAGTTCCGCGAGCACGAAGGTGAGATCATCACCGGCGTGGTGAAAAAAGTGAACCGCGACAACATCACTCTGGATCTGGGCAACAACGCTGAAGCCGTGATCCTGCGTGAAGATATGCTGCCGCGTGAAAACTTCCGTCCGGGCGACCGCATTCGCGGCGTACTGTACGCCGTCCGTCCGGAAGCGCGTGGCGCCCAGCTGTTCGTGACCCGTTCCAAACCTGAGATGTTGATCGAACTGTTCCGCATCGAAGTGCCGGAAATCGGTGAAGAAGTGCTGGAGATCAAAGCGGCAGCTCGCGATCCGGGCTCTCGTGCCAAAATCGCGGTGAAAACCAACGACAAGCGTATCGACCCGGTTGGCGCTTGCGTCGGTATGCGCGGCGCGCGCGTGCAGGCGGTATCCACCGAGCTGGGCGGCGAGCGTATCGATATCGTCCTCTGGGATGATAACCCGGCGCAGTTCGTGATTAACGCTATGGCGCCGGCAGACGTCGCGTCCATCGTGGTGGATGAAGATAAACACACCATGGATATCGCGGTAGAAGCGGGCAACCTGGCGCAGGCGATTGGCCGTAACGGTCAGAACGTCCGCCTGGCCTCGCAGCTTAGCGGCTGGGAACTCAACGTGATGACCGTTGACGATCTGCAGGCTAAGCACCAGGCGGAAGCGCATGCCGCTATCGATACCTTCACCAAATATCTCGATATTGATGAAGATTTCGCGACAGTGCTGGTTGAAGAAGGCTTCTCCTCACTGGAAGAGCTGGCCTATGTGCCGATGAAAGAACTGCTGGAAATCGACGGTCTGGATGAAGCCACCGTTGAAGCACTTCGTGAGCGTGCGAAAAACGCACTGACTACGCTGGCGCTGGCTCAGGAAGAAAGCCTGGGAGATAACAAACCTGCCGATGATCTGTTGAATCTCGAAGGTCTGGATCGTGCCCTGGCATTCAAACTGGCTGCCCGTGGTGTTTGTACGCTGGAAGATCTCGCCGAGCAGGGCGTTGATGACCTGGCTGATATCGAAGGGATGACCGACGAGAAAGCTGGCGAGCTCATCATGGCCGCTCGCAACATTTGTTGGTTCGGCGACGAAGCGTAATAAACTGTAGCAGGAAGGAACAGCATGACAGATGTGACTATTAAAGCGCTGGCCTCAGAGATTCAGACCTCTGTGGATCGCCTGATACAGCAATTTGCTGACGCAGGCATCCGCAAAACGGCTGATGATTCTGTGACCTCGCAAGAGAAACAAACTTTGTTGACGCACCTGAACCGTGAGCACGGTTCGGCGCCAGACAAGCTGACGTTACAGCGTAAGACGCGCAGTACGTTGAATATTCCAGGTACCGGTGGAAAGAGTAAATCGGTACAAATCGAAGTCCGCAAGAAACGCACCTTTGTGAAACGCGATCCGCAAGAGGCTGAACGCCTGGCCGCGGAAGAGCAGGCGCAGCGTGAAGCGGAAGAGCAGGCCCGTCGTGAAGCTGAAGAAGCAGCGAAACGCGAGGCGCAATTAAAAGCTGAACGTGAGGCCGCAGAACAAGCTAAACGTGAAGTCGCTGATAAAGCGAAACGTGAAGCTGCGGAAAAAGACAAAGTGAGCAATCAACATACCGACGAAATGACCAAAACCGCCCAGGCTGAAAAGATCCGTCGCGAGAACGAAGCCGCGGAACTGAAGCGCAAATCGGAAGAAGAAGCACGCCGCAAACTTGAAGAAGAAGCGCGCCGTGTAGCGGAAGAAGCACGCCGTATGGCAGAAGAAAACGAAAAAAATTGGTCTGAAACTTCAGACAGCCCGGAAGACACCAGCGACTATCACGTCACCACGTCACAGCATGCTCGTCAGGCTGAAGATGATAACGATCGTGAAGTCGAAGGCGGCCGCAGCCGCAGCCGTAGCAGCAAAGCGGCGCGTCCGGCGAAGAAAGGCAACAAACACGCTGAATCTAAAGCCGATCGTGAAGAAGCCCGTGCGGCCGTTCGCGGCGGCAAAGGCGGTAAGCACCGTAAAGGTTCCGCTCTGCAGCAGGGCTTCCAGAAGCCGGCGCAGGCCGTTAACCGTGACGTCGTGATCGGCGAAACCATCACCGTTGGCGAACTGGCTAACAAGATGGCGGTGAAAGGTTCGCAGGTCATCAAAGCGATGATGAAGCTGGGCGCCATGGCGACCATCAACCAGGTCATCGACCAGGAAACCGCACAGCTGGTTGCCGAAGAGATGGGCCACAAAGTTATCCTGCGTCGTGAAAACGAGCTGGAAGAAGCGGTAATGAGCGACCGTGACACCGGCGCGGCGGCTGAACCGCGCGCACCGGTTGTGACCATCATGGGTCACGTTGACCACGGTAAAACCTCGCTGCTGGACTACATTCGTTCCACTAAGGTTGCCTCCGGCGAAGCGGGTGGTATTACCCAGCACATCGGTGCTTACCATGTAGAAACCGACAACGGCATGATCACCTTCCTGGATACCCCGGGCCACGCCGCGTTTACCTCCATGCGTGCTCGTGGTGCGCAGGCGACGGATATCGTGGTTCTGGTGGTGGCGGCAGACGACGGCGTGATGCCGCAGACTATCGAAGCTATCCAGCACGCCAAAGCGGCGCAGGTGCCGGTGGTGGTTGCGGTGAACAAGATCGATAAGCCTGAAGCCGATCCGGACCGTGTGAAGAACGAACTGTCCCAGTACGGCATCCTGCCGGAAGAGTGGGGCGGCGAGAGCCAGTTCGTCCACGTCTCCGCGAAAGCCGGTACCGGTATCGACGACCTGCTGGACGCGATCCTGCTGCAGGCTGAAGTACTCGAGCTGAAAGCGGTCCGTAACGGGATGGCGAGCGGCGCGGTGATCGAATCCTTCCTTGATAAAGGTCGTGGTCCGGTCGCTACCGTTCTGGTTCGCGAAGGTACGCTGCACAAGGGCGATATCGTTCTGTGCGGCTTCGAATACGGTCGTGTGCGTGCGATGCGTGACGAACTGGGTCGCGAAGTGCTGGAAGCGGGTCCGTCCATTCCGGTGGAAATCCTCGGCCTGTCCGGTGTGCCGGCTGCCGGTGATGAAGTGACCGTGGTTCGTGACGAGAAAAAAGCGCGTGAAGTGGCGCTGTATCGTCAGGGCAAATTCCGTGAAGTTAAGCTGGCGCGTCAGCAGAAATCTAAACTGGAAAACATGTTCGCTAACATGACCGAAGGCGAAGTTCACGAAGTGAACATCGTGCTGAAAGCGGACGTACAGGGTTCTGTCGAGGCGATTTCCGATTCCTTACTGAAACTGTCTACCGACGAAGTGAAAGTGAAGATCATCGGTTCCGGCGTAGGTGGTATCACCGAAACCGACGCCACCCTGGCTGCAGCATCCAACGCGATTCTGGTTGGCTTCAACGTTCGTGCCGATGCCTCTGCGCGTAAAGTTATCGAAGCGGAAAGCCTGGATCTGCGTTACTACTCCGTCATCTATAACCTGATCGACGAAGTGAAAGCGGCGATGAGCGGCATGCTGTCTCCGGAACTGAAACAGCAGATCATCGGTCTGGCTGAAGTGCGTGATGTCTTTAAATCGCCGAAATTCGGCGCCATCGCGGGCTGTATGGTTACCGAAGGGACGATCAAACGTCACAACCCAATCCGCGTGCTGCGTGACAACGTGGTTATCTATGAAGGCGAGCTGGAATCCCTGCGCCGCTTCAAAGATGACGTTAACGAAGTCCGTAACGGCATGGAATGTGGTATCGGTGTGAAGAACTACAACGACGTTCGCGTTGGCGATATGATCGAAGTGTTCGAAATCATCGAAATCCAGCGTAGCATCGATTAATCATCGGATGGCTAAGCCGCCGGGGAAGCGAAGCGCCACCCGGCAATCATTTTAAAAAGGGGCTTTAGGCCCCTTTTTTGTCTTTATTCTGGAGAATTTATTATGGCGAAAGAATTTGGTCGCCCGCAGCGCGTGGCCCAGGAGATGCAAAAAGAGATTGCTATCATCCTGCAGCGTGAAATCAAAGATCCGCGTCTGGGCATGATGACCACCGTTTCCGGGGTGGAAATGTCCCGTGACCTGGCCTATGCCAAGGTGTATGTCACCTTCCTCAACGACAAAGATGAAGCCGCGGTGAAAGCGGGCATCAAAGCGCTGCAGGAAGCCTCTGGCTTTATCCGCTCTCTGCTGGGGAAAGCGATGCGCCTGCGCATCGTGCCGGAGCTGACCTTCTTCTACGACAACTCACTGGTGGAAGGGATGCGTATGTCCAACCTGGTCACCAGCGTGGTGAAACACGACGATGAGCGTCGTGTGAACCCGGACGACAGCAAGGAGGACTGATGAGTCGTCCTCGTCGTCGCGGCCGCGACGTGCACGGCGTATTGCTGCTGGATAAGCCTCAGAGCGCCTCCAGCAACGATGTGCTGCAGAAAGTAAAGCGTATATATAACGCCAACCGCGCCGGACACACCGGCGCGCTGGATCCGCTGGCGACCGGTATGCTGCCGATCTGCCTTGGCGAAGCGACCAAGTTTTCCCAATACCTGCTGGACTCCGATAAGCGCTACCGCGTGATAGCTAAACTTGGCCAGCGCACCGATACCTCCGATGCCGATGGCCAGGTGGTGGAAGAGCGCCCGCTGACCTTTAGCGACGAACAGCTGGCGGCGGCGCTGGACAGCTTCCGCGGCGAGACGCAGCAGGTGCCGTCGATGTATTCGGCGCTGAAATATCAGGGCAAGAAGCTGTACGAATATGCCCGTCAGGGGATTGAGGTCCCGCGTGAAGCTCGGCCGATTACCGTTTATGAGCTGCTGTTTATTCGCCATGAAGGCGATGAGCTGGAGCTGGAGATCCACTGCTCGAAAGGCACCTACATCCGGACGATTATCGATGATTTAGGTGAGAAGCTCGGCTGCGGCGCGCATGTGATTTTCCTGCGTCGCCTGGCGGTGAGCAAATACCCGGTTGAGCGGATGGTGACCCTCGAGCAGCTGCAGGCGCTGGTCGATCAGGCGGCGGCGCAGGATATTCCTGCCGCGCAGCTGCTCGATCCGCTGCTGATGCCCATGGACAGCCCGGCGTCGGACTATCCGCTGGTGACGATCCCGGAGACCTCCGCGGTCTACTTTAAAAACGGCAACCCGGTACGTCAGTCAGGCGCGCCGCTTAACGGGCTGGTGCGGGTGATGGAAAGCGAATCCGGCAAGTTTCTCGGCATGGGCGAAATTGACGATGAAGGCCGCGTGGCGCCACGTCGTCTGGTGGTGGAATACCCGGCGTAAGCGCTTTTCTTGCGATAAAAGCCTGCTACGAGTAGAATATCGCCGCTTAACGTCCGCTAAAGTGTTTTAACATTTTCGGGTGTTGCATCAGGGGTCGCTGAATTAGAGATCGGCACCCTTTCTTTCTTTTAATTTTGGAGTTCTAAAATGTCTCTAAGCGTTGAAGCTAAAGCAAAAATCGTTTCTGAGTTTGGTCGTGGCGAAAACGACAGCGGTTCTACCGAAGTTCAGGTTGCACTGCTGACTGCACAGATCAACCACCTGCAGGGCCACTTTGCAGAGCACAAAAAAGATCACCACAGCCGTCGTGGTCTGCTGCGCATGGTTTCTCAGCGTCGTAAACTGCTCGACTACCTGAAACGTAAAGATGTTGCACGTTACTCTGCGCTGATCGAGCGTCTGGGTCTGCGTCGCTAATTCTGCGAGTTTCAGAAAAAGGGGCCTGACGGCCCCTTTTTTCGACCGGGCGGCAGCAATTCATTCAAAACTCATGTATTGTTGCTAGTAATGATCTTCATGCAGAGGTTCGCGCGGCTAATGAGAGGCTTCATCCGCAGGGGCGGGTAAAGGTTGTCATTAGTCGCGAGGATGCAGAGGATCGGGTCAATAGACGCTATGTCGTAGATATGGCGTGATTTATAGATAAAAAGGATAGAATTTTGCTTAATCCGATCGTTCGTAAATTCCAGTACGGCCAGCATACCGTGACCCTGGAAACCGGCATGATGGCGCGCCAGGCAACGGCCGCTGTAATGGTTAGCATGGATGACACTGCGGTATTTGTGACCGTTGTGGGCCAGAAAAAAGCGAAGCCAGGCCAGGACTTTTTCCCGCTGACGGTTAACTACCAGGAGCGTACCTACGCTGCCGGTAAAATCCCAGGTGGTTTCTTCCGTCGTGAAGGCCGCCCAAGCGAAGGCGAAACCCTGATCGCGCGTCTGATTGACCGCCCGGTTCGCCCGCTGTTCCCGGAAGGCTTCGTTAACGAAGTTCAGGTTATCGCCACCGTGGTTTCCGTTAACCCGCAGGTTAACCCGGATATCGTCGCGATGATCGGCGCTTCCGCAGCGCTGTCCCTGTCTGGTATTCCGTTCAATGGCCCAATCGGCGCCGCGCGCGTGGGTTACATCAACGACCAGTACGTACTGAACCCAACCCAGGAAGAGCTGAAGTCCAGCAAACTGGATCTGGTGGTTGCCGGTACCGAAGCGGCCGTGCTGATGGTGGAATCCGAAGCGGAACTGCTGAGCGAAGACCAGATGCTGGGCGCGGTGGTCTTTGGCCACGAGCAGCAGCAGATTGTTATTCAGAACATCAACGACCTGGTGAAAGAAGCCGGTAAACCGCGTTGGGACTGGCAGCCGGAAGCCGTCAACGAAGCGCTGAACGCGCGCGTGGCTGCGCTGGCTGAATCCCGCCTGAGCGATGCTTACCGTATCACCGACAAACAAGAGCGTTACGCTCAGGTTGATGTGATCAAATCTGAAACCATCGCTACGCTGGTTGCAGAAGATGAAACCCTGGACGCTAACGAACTGGGTGAAATCCTGCACGCTATCGAGAAAAACGTGGTTCGTAGCCGCGTGCTGGCCGGTGAGCCGCGTATCGATGGCCGCGAAAAAGATATGATCCGTGGTCTGGACGTTCGTACCGGCGTTCTGCCGCGTACTCACGGTTCCGCACTGTTCACCCGTGGCGAAACGCAGGCGCTGGTTACCGCGACTCTGGGTACCGCACGCGATGCGCAGAACATCGACGAACTGATGGGCGAGCGTACCGACTCCTTCCTGTTCCACTACAACTTCCCTCCGTACTCCGTAGGCGAAACTGGCATGGTGGGATCTCCGAAGCGTCGTGAAATCGGTCACGGTCGTCTGGCTAAGCGCGGCGTTCTGGCCGTGATGCCGACTATCGACGAATTCCCGTACACCGTTCGCGTGGTGTCTGAAATCACCGAATCCAACGGCTCTTCTTCCATGGCTTCCGTCTGTGGTGCCTCTCTGGCGCTGATGGACGCTGGTGTGCCGGTGAAAGCCGCCGTGGCGGGTATCGCCATGGGCCTGGTGAAAGAAGGCGACAACTTCGTCGTGCTGTCTGACATCCTCGGTGACGAAGACCACCTTGGCGATATGGACTTCAAAGTAGCGGGTTCCCGCGACGGTATCTCTGCGCTGCAGATGGATATCAAAATTGAAGGTATCACCAAAGAAATCATGCAGGTTGCATTGAACCAGGCTAAAGGTGCGCGTCTGCACATCCTGGGCGTGATGGAGCAGGCGATTAACGCGCCGCGCGGCGACATCTCTGAATTCGCACCGCGCATCCACACCATCAAGATCAACCCGGACAAGATCAAAGACGTTATCGGTAAAGGCGGTTCTGTTATCCGTGCCCTGACCGAAGAGACCGGCACCACCATCGAAATCGAAGATGACGGTACCGTGAAGATCGCAGCGACCGACGGCGACAAAGCACAACATGCAATCCGTCGTATCGAAGAGATCACCGCTGAGATCGAAGTTGGCCGTATCTACAATGGTAAAGTGACCCGTATCGTTGACTTTGGCGCGTTCGTTGCCATCGGCGGCGGTAAAGAAGGTCTGGTTCACATCTCGCAGATCGCCGACAAGCGCGTTGAGAAAGTGACTGACTACCTGCAGATGGGTCAGGAAGTACCGGTTAAGGTTCTGGAAGTTGACCGCCAGGGCCGTGTCCGTCTGAGCATCAAAGAAGCAACTGAACAGACTCCGTCTGCCGCAGCGCCGGAAGTTCCGGCTGCCGAGCAGGGCGAGTAAGGTTGCCGTTAGCCCTCCGCTTTTGCGGAGGGCGTTTTACGGGCAGGACGCCTCGTTTGCAGCCGGGGAACAGGACGTTCATCCAATCGTTGTCTTCGGGAGTGGGAAATGAAGCCTTTTTTGCGCTGGTGTTTCGTGGCGACAGCTCTCACGCTGGCAGGATGCAGTAGCACCGCCTGGCGTAAGGACGCCGTCCTCGCAGTACCATTGCAACCGACTTTACAGCAAGAAGTTATTCTGGCACGTATGGAACAAATTCTTGCCAGTCGGGCTTTATCCGATGACGAACGCGCACAGCTTTTATATGAGCGCGGAGTGTTGTATGATAGTCTCGGTCTGAGGGCATTAGCGCGAAATGATTTTTCACAAGCGCTGGCAATCCGACCCGATATGCCTGAAGTATTCAATTACTTAGGCATTTACTTAACGCAGGCAGGCAATTTTGATGCTGCCTATGAAGCGTTTGATTCTGTACTTGAGCTTGATCCAACTTACAACTACGCGCACTTGAACCGCGGTATCGCCCTGTATTACGGCGGCCGGGCTAAGTTAGCGCAAGATGATCTGCTGGCGTTTTATCAAGACGATCCCAATGATCCTTTCCGTAGCCTGTGGCTTTATATCGCCGAGCGTAAACTCGACGAGAAGCGGGCGCTTGAAGCACTCAGAGAGCGCTTAGACAAGTCGGACAAAGAGCAATGGGGATGGAACATTGTCGAGTTCTACCTTGGCGACATTAGCGAAAAAGAGCTGATGACTCGTCTGAAGGCAGACGCAACGGATAACACCTCGCTCGCTGAGCATCTCAGTGAAACCAACTTCTATTTAGGTAAGTACTACCTAAGTCTGGGGGACAAGGACAGCGCTACGGCACTGTTCAAACTGGCGGTCGCCAACAACGTACATAACTACGTTGAGCACCGATACGCATTGTTGGAATTATCGCTCTTGGGCCAGGAGCAAGATGACCTGGCAGAATCGGACCAGCAATAGCTGACGAACACATCAGCCCATAGTTTTTTGCTTGCCATCACCTTCGCGGGTGAGGGCGTTGTTGTTCGTTAATACACCTACTTTGAGCCGGTTCACACTTTTCAATGAAAATTACCGTAAATTTTCACGATGAGTTATGTAGACTGGCCGCCATTAATTTTGAGGCACACGTACTACATGGCTGAATTCGAAACCACTTTTGCAGATCTGGGCCTGAAGGCTCCTATCCTTGAAGCGCTTACCGATCTGGGTTACGAAAAACCATCTCCGATCCAGGCTGAGTGCATTCCGCATCTGCTGGACGGCCGCGACGTTCTGGGTATGGCCCAGACCGGTAGCGGTAAAACCGCAGCGTTCTCTTTACCGCTGCTGAACAACATCGATCCTGAGCTGAGAGCACCACAGATCCTGGTGCTGGCGCCGACCCGCGAGCTGGCGGTACAGGTTGCTGAAGCAATGACGGAATTCTCTAAACATATGCGCGGCGTAAACGTGGTTGCCCTGTACGGCGGCCAGCGTTATGACGTGCAGCTGCGCGCCCTGCGTCAGGGTCCGCAGATCGTTGTCGGTACCCCGGGTCGTCTGCTGGACCACCTGAAGCGCGGCACCCTGGACCTCTCTAAACTGAGCGGCCTGGTACTGGATGAAGCAGATGAAATGCTGCGCATGGGCTTTATCGAAGACGTAGAAACCATTATGGCGCAGATCCCGGAAGGGCATCAGACCGCGCTGTTCTCCGCCACCATGCCGGAAGCGATCCGTCGCATTACCCGCCGCTTTATGAAAGAGCCGCAGGAAGTGCGTATTCAGTCCAGCGTGACGACTCGTCCGGACATCAGCCAGAGCTACTGGACTGCCTACGGCATGCGTAAAAACGAAGCGCTGGTGCGTTTCCTGGAAGCGGAAGATTTTGATGCGGCGATTATCTTCGTCCGTACCAAAAACGCGACCCTGGAAGTGGCTGAAGCGCTGGAGCGTAACGGCTACAACAGCGCGGCGCTGAACGGCGACATGAACCAGGCGCTGCGTGAGCAGACCCTGGAGCGTCTGAAAGACGGTCGTCTGGATATCCTGATTGCGACTGACGTTGCAGCCCGTGGTCTGGACGTTGAGCGTATCAGCCTGGTGGTGAACTACGACATCCCGATGGATTCCGAGTCTTACGTTCACCGTATCGGCCGTACCGGTCGTGCGGGCCGCGCCGGCCGCGCGCTGCTGTTCGTTGAGAACCGCGAGCGTCGTCTGCTGCGCAACATCGAACGTACGATGAAGCTGACCATTCCGGAAGTTGAACTGCCGAACGCAGAGCTGCTGAGCAAACGTCGTCTGGAAAAATTCGCCGCGAAAGTTCAGCAGCAGCTGGAAAGCAGCGATCTGGACCAGTACCGTGCGCTGCTGGCGAAAATCCAGCCGACGGCGGAAGGCGAAGAGCTGGACGTGGAAACGCTGGCTGCTGCGCTGCTGAAAATGGCCCAGGGCGAACGCTCGCTGATCGTGCCGCCGGATGCGCCGATGCGTCCGCGTCGTGAGTTCCGTGACCGTGACGATCGCTTCGAGCGTCGTGGCGACCGCAACGACCGCGCTCCGCGTGGCGATCGCGAAGATCGTCCGAAGCGTGAGCGTCGTGACGTAGGCGATATGGAACTGTATCGCATTGAAGTGGGTCGCGATGACGGTGTTGAAGTACGTCATATCGTTGGCGCGATCGCTAACGAAGGCGATATCAGCAGCCGTTACATCGGTAACATCAAGCTGTTCGCTTCTCACTCTACCATCGAACTGCCGAAAGGGATGCCGGGCGAAGTGCTGCAGCACTTTACTCGTACCCGTATCCTGAACAAGCCGATGAACATGCAGCTGCTGGGCGATGCGCAGCCGCGCACCGAACGTCGTGGCGGCGGTGAACGTCGTGAAGGCGGTCGTAGCTTCGGCGGTGAGCGTCGTGAAGGCGGTCGTGGCTTCGGTGGCGAGCGTCGTGAAGGTGGTCGTGGTGATGGTCGTCGTTTCAGCGGCGAACGTCGTGAAGGCCGTGCGCCGCGTCGTGACGATGCATCCGCGCCGCGCCGCGATGACTCTGCCGGTCGCCGTCGCTTCGGTGGCGATGCGTAATTAACGCAGCCCGCTAGCGTAAACTAAATAATACAGCCCCGATCGTTATGATTGGGGCTTTTTTTATTTCTTTTGTACTCGTGTACTGGTACAGTGCGTCACACCCATCGTGGGAAAGTATTTTTGACTGGAGATTTCGGTAAATGGCGACACTAACCACTACGGCAACCCGTCCGTCCCTGTTTGGCGGCGTGGTGATCATCGGCGGCACGATTATCGGCGCGGGCATGTTCTCGCTGCCGGTGGTGATGTCCGGCGCGTGGTTTTTCTGGTCGCTGGCGGCGCTGGTCTTCACCTGGTTCTGCATGTTGCACTCCGGTCTGATGATCCTCGAGGCCAACCTTAACTACCGGATCGGCTCCAGCTTCGACACCATTACCAAAGATCTGCTCGGCAAGGGCTGGAACCTGGTCAACGGCGTGTCGATCGCCTTTGTGCTGTATATTCTGACCTACGCCTATATTTCAGCCAGCGGCTCGATACTGCATCATACGTTTAGCGAGATGTCGCTGAACGTACCGGCGCGGGCGGCGGGTTTTGGCTTTGCGCTGCTGGTGGCATTTATCGTCTGGATGAGCACCAAAGCGGTGAGCCGCATGACGGCTATCGTGCTTGGCGCTAAGGTGATCACTTTCTTCCTGACCTTCGGCAGTCTGCTGGGGCACGTCGAGCCGACGACGCTGTTTAACGTCGCGGAAAAGAACGCCTCCTATGCGCCATACCTGCTGATGACGCTGCCGTTCTGCCTGGCCTCGTTTGGCTACCACGGCAACGTGCCGAGCCTGATGAAATACTACGGAAAAGATCCACGTACCATCATCCGCTGCTTAACCTACGGTACGCTGCTGGCGCTGGGTCTGTACGTGGTCTGGCTGCTGGTGACGATGGGCAATATCCCGCGCCCGCAGTTTATCGACATCGCGCAGAAGGGCGGCAACATTGATGTGCTGGTGCAGGCCCTGAGCGGGGTGCTGAACAGCCGGAGCCTGGATCTGCTGCTGGTGGTGTTCTCTAACTTTGCCGTCGCCAGCTCGTTCCTTGGCGTCACGCTGGGGCTGTTCGACTACCTGGCGGATCTGTTTGGCTTTGACGACAGCGCGCTGGGGCGCTTTAAAACTGCGCTGCTGACCTTTATTCCGCCGATGATTGGCGGGTTGGTGAAACCCGATGGCTTCCTCTACGCCATCGGCTATGCCGGCCTGGCGGCGACGATCTGGGCGGCGATTGTACCGGCGCTGCTGGCTCGCGCCTCGCGTAAACGCTTCGGCAGCCCACAGTTCCGCGTATGGGGCGGAACACCGATGATTGTGCTGATCCTGCTGTTTGGCCTGGGCAATGCGGTCGTGCACATTCTGTCGAGCGTTAATCTGCTGCCGGTTTACCAGTAAGAGGCTTACCCGGTGGCGCGACGTCCACCGGGCCTGGATTTTGATTAACCCAACAATTCCTCTTTCACCTGCATCGCTAAATCGAAAGAATGCAGGCGCGCCTGGTGGTCGAAGATTTGGCCATTGACCATGATTTCGTCCGCCTCGGTTTCCCGCAAAATCGACTCTAAGCCGTGGCGGACTTTGGTTTTATCACCCACCAGCGACATGCGCAGCGCCTGCTGCACGCCATACTGCTCGGACGCTGACCACAGCTGATGCATATTTTCCACCGGCGGCGGTAGCTGTCCGGTTTCGCCGCGACGTAGCTTCACAAACGCCTGCTGCATGGAAGTGAAGAGAAACTCCGCGTCGCGGTTGCTGTCGGCGGCGATGATATTGATGCACACCATGGCATACGGTTTTTCCAGCCGCGCTGAGGGCGTAAAGTTGCTGCGATACAGGTGCAGGGCCTGGAACAGCATATCCGGCGCGAAGTGCGAAGCGAACGCGAACGGCAGGCCGAGCTGCGCCGCCAGCTGGGCGCTGTAGAGGCTTGAGCCCAGCAGCCACACCGGAATTCGTTCGCCATAGCCGGGAACCGGGCGCACGTGCGGGTTCGGATCGCGGGCGTCAAACCAGTCCACCAGCTCCGCGACATCGCGCGGGAAGTTATCGACATCGCCGCTCATATGGCGACGCAGGGCGCGCATGGTGGGCTGATCGCTGCCCGGCGCGCGGCCAAGGCCGAGATCGATGCGTCCCGGGTAGAGCGTATTGAGCGTACCGAACTGCTCGGCAATCACCAGCGGAGAGTGGTTGGGCAGCATCACCCCGCCGGACCCCAGATGCAGGGTGGTGGTATTGGCTGCGAGATAGCCAATTAGCACCGAGGTCGCTGCGCTGGCAATGCCGACCATATTGTGGTGCTCCGCCAGCCAGTAGCGGTGATAGCCGCGCGATTCGGCCAGCCGGGCGAGATCCAGAGAGTGGGTAAAGGCTTCTTTAGCAGAAGATCCTTGCGGGATCGGCGCCAGATCGAGCACCGAGAACGGAACAGATTTGTCAGTCATAAAGGCTCACTTTGCTACAGCATCGTCATCAGATTGAAGGTCTTCTTCCAGCCTGGCGCATCCAGGACGCGCCAGCCAGAAAAGCTGCATCTTTAATAATGCATTAAAATCTGAGCACTGCTGTTAACAAAGTGAGCGGTTTATCAGGCCTGCAGCGCCAGCCCAGGCAGCCGTTTCCAGTAGCCGTTGCAATCGCTGTTGCCGGTGAGCGCCAGCGGCGCAGCGCCGTTTTCATTGGCGCGGAAGGCGTCGAGCATGGCGAAGGTCTCGTTGCCCATCGGCGACAGGCGCACCATATCCACCAGGCCGTGCATGGACGTCAGCTCATTGCCGAGGTTGTAGACATAGCCGCTCATGGTCTGGATACCGTTGAGCACGAACACCTGCTGGTTCTCCTGGGACAGCATGCTGCGCCCGGTTGGGTACTTGATGCAGCAGGTCTCGCACTCATCCTTTGGCCGATCTTCCGAGCGGGCGGTAAAGCAGCGGGCGGAATAAGCCAGCGGCAGATGGCCGTAGCTCAGCACTTCGACTTCAAACTGATTGCGAATACCCAGCTCTTCGCACTGGGTCAGTAAATTAGCCAGCCAGTCGCGGGAAAGCTCCACCGGCATGCACCAGCGCACCATACCTTGCTTAAGCAGCAGACGCAGAGTGACGGCGTTGTAGCAGTTCAGCGCATGCCCGGCGACGAACGGCAGCTTGCGTTCGGCGCAGAGGTTCACCACGCCCAAATCGCTGGCCTCAATCAGGAACTCACCGTTATCGACATAGCGCTTCAGCTCGCCCAGTTCAGAGGAGGCCTGCACCAGCGCGAGGGTAGACAGCACCACCTGCTTGCCGCTGCCGGCCAGCGCTTTCGCCATCTCGATCCAGTCGCCGACTTTGGTGGCGCGGCGTTTGCTGCACACCGCTTCGCCGAGATAAATGGTGTCGGCGCTGCAGTTTGCCGCCTGCTGGTAAAAATCTTCCAGCGTCTCTTTTGGCCAGTAGTAAAGCACCGGCCCTAATGAATATTTCATGTTTCTCACTGCCATTTACGGTGATAGGCGCCAAGGGTGGTTTGTGTCCCTTCGGACATGGAGCCAAGGGTTTCCATCCATGCGGATTGCGGCACGAAATTCTGCGGATCGGCTTTGCAGCGATCGATCGCCTGGCGCCAGACTTTCGCCACCTGGGTGACGTAGGCTGGGCTGCGCTGACGGCCTTCGATTTTCACTGAGGCGATATTGGCGGCCATCAGCTCCGGCAACAGTTCCAGAGTGTTGAGGCTGGTGGGCTCCTCCAGCGCGTGATAGCGCTCGCCATCGACCAGGTAGCGGCCTTTACACAACGTTGGGTAGCCCGCGTTTTCCCCATCCTGATAGCGGTCAATCAGCACCTCATTGAGACGCGATTCCAGCCCCTGCGGGGTTTGCTGCCAGCGCACGAAGCGCGCAGGCGAACAGGCGCCGACGGTGTTGGGCGATTCGCCGGTCAGGTAGGAAGAGAGATAGCAGCGGCCTTCCGCCATGATGCACAGGCTGCCGAAGGCAAAGACTTCCAGCGGCACCGGCGTGGCGCGGGCCAGCTGTTTCACCTGGTGAATAGATAACACCCGCGGCAGTACGACGCGCGCCACGTCGAAGTTGCGATGATAGAAGCGAATGGCCTCTTCATTGGTGGCGGAAGCCTGTACCGACACATGGCGTTCTATATGCGGATAGCGCTCCGCGGCGTACTCCAGCATGGCGATATCGGCCAGAATGAGCGCATCGGCGCCCAGCTGAGCCGCCATATCCACCGCGCGCTGCCAGCGGGCGTAGCCGTCGGGGTGGGCGAAGGTGTTGATGGCGATATGCAGCTTACGACGGTGCTGATGCACAAAGCTGACGGCTTCCTGCAGTTTCTTTTCGGTGAAATTAAGGCCGGCAAAGTGGCGGGCGTTGGTGTCATCTTTCAGCCCGATATAGACGGCATCGGCGCCGTTTTCGATGGCCGCCTTAAGCGCCGGAAGGTTACCGGCTGGGCAGAGCAGCTCCATAATTTTTCCTGAAAAATGCGGCCCGTCAGGGACGCTGAATGGTTAACGAGCAGGGATTTTAGTTAACCTTCTGGTGACAATTTTTGATTTGAGGCAGTTAAAAGTGTATTGGCGGCGCCAATAACTGGCTGCCGTCATCGCGTTTTTGTTGATTTACGCCGCTATGTTGTTTATGTGATATGGCACAATAGCGGCACAATTGCATTCATGGAGTAAAGCTTGTGTTGGATAAACTGCGTTCCCGGCTGGTCCACTTTGGCCCGTCTTTAATGAGCGTGCCGGTTAAGCTGGCGCCTTTTGCCCTCAAGCGCCAGGTGCTGGAGCAGGTGCTTAGCTGGCAGTTTCGCCAGGCGCTGGCGGAGGGTGAGCTGGAGTTTCTCGAGGGGCGCTGGTTAAGTATTCATGTGCGTGACATCGGTCTGCTGTGGTATACCTCGGTAGTCGATGGTCGTCTGGTGGTCAGCCAGCAGGCCGACGCCGACGTCAGCTTCAGCGCCGACGCCAGCGATCTGTTAATGATCGCCGCGCGCAAGCAGGATCCGGATACGCTATTCTTCCAGCGTCGTCTGGTTATTGAAGGCGATACGGAGCTGGGGCTGTATGTAAAAAATTTGATGGACGCCATTGAGCTCGAGCAGATGCCCAAAGCGCTGCGCGTGATGTTGCTGCAACTGGCGGATTTTGTCGAAGCTGGACTGAAGAGCCCGCAGAAACCTGAACAGACATCGGTAGGTGAGGCATGCTGATTCGAGTGGAAATTGGGATTGATGCACCGGGAATCGACGCGCTGCTGCGTCGTACCTTCGGCCGCGATGCCGAAGCGCAGCTGGTGCACGATCTGCGTGAAGATGGACTGATCACGCTGGGGGTAGTGGCAACGGATGATGAAGGCCAGGTGATCGGCTACGTTGCCTTCAGCCCGGTTGCGGTGGAAGGTGAAGAGCTGCAGTGGGTCGGCCTGGCGCCGCTGGCGGTGGATGAACGCTATCGCGGACAGGGCATTGGCCGGCAGCTGGTCTATGAAGGGCTGGATTCGCTGAATGAGTTTGGCTATGCCGCGGTGGTGACGCTGGGCGACCCGGCGTTATACCGTCGCTTTGGTTTTGAACCGGCCGCGCGCTTCGATCTCCGCTGCCGCTGGCCGGACAGCGCGGAGGCGTTCCAGGTGCATCGCCTGGCGGATGAAGCCCTCGAAGGCGTCCACGGCCAGGTCGAATACAGCGACCACTTTAATCGTTTTTAAGCCTTGCCAGCAGGGTTTCAACGGTATCCTCTCCGGCAACGAGGCGCTCTTTTTCGCGCTTCGTTAGCTGCTTAATGCGGTATTCCAGCCGCAAAGCAAGTGAGTGTTCACCAACTTCATGACTAAAGGCCAGTCGCAGGTCGCCTTTGCCGCGCAACGCCTTCGCGCCTTTCCCTGCCTGATGCTGGCGAAAGCGGCGCTGCACATCGGTGGTGATGCCGGTATAGAGGCGATTATCCGCGGTTCGAATGAGATACAGAAACCAGCACACGGTCACAAAGTCACTATGGTAAGGTGTATGCACCATAGCATAACGGAGAAGAAAGATGGATACGCTTGCCGCCATTGGCCGCTGGCTGAGTAAACAGCACGTCGTCACCTGGTGCGTCTCCCGTGACGACGAGCTGTGGTGTGCGAATGCCTTTTACGTCTATGACCCGGATGCCGTGGCCTTTTATCTGCTCAGCGAGGAGCACACCCGCCACGGCCAGATGACCGGCGAGCGGGCGAAGGTGGCCGGGACGGTCAACGGTCAGCCCAAGACCGTGGCCCTGATCCGCGGCGTGCAGTTCCAGGGCGAGATCCGTCGTCTGCGCGGCGACGAAGAGGCGCGAATGCGCCAGCGCTACGTCAAGCGTTTCCCGGTGGCCCGCATGCTGTCTGCGCCGGTCTGGGAGATTCGTCCGGACGAAATCAAGTTTACCGACAACACGCTGGGGTTCGGGAAAAAGCTACACTGGCGGCGCGATGCCGGCGCCGAGCAGGCGTAGCGCTTCGCGATTGAAGGCCGGCAGATCGTCCGGCGTTCTGCTGGTGACCAGCTGTTCGTTATCGACCACCACCTCCTGGTCGTAAAACTCGCCCCCGGCGTTTTTCACATCCACAACGATCGGTTTTACCGCCGTGAGCTTGCGCCCGCGGATCACATCGGCGCTGATCAGCAGCTGCGGGCCGTGGCAGATGGCGAAGACCGGCTTCCCGCCGTTGACAAAATCGCGCGTAAAGGTGACAAAGCGTTCATCCCCGCGCAGCTGGTCCGGGGAATAGCCCCCTGGCAGCAACAAGGCATCAAATTCACCCGGTGTGACGTCATCAATGGCCCGATCGATGGCGACCTCTGCTTCTCCCTGTTTACCCTTCACCGTCTTGCCAGCCTGCTTTTCGATCGTCACGACCTGATGCCCGGCGAGCTTAAACGCCTCGGCGGGAGAGGTAAATTCAGAATCTTCAAAGTCGTCGGTAATGAGCACGGCTATCTTTTTACTCATGCTTCCTCCGCTGTCTGGATGGTCAATGAGGTAATTCCATGATGATGGTGGATACTTACCTTGTAAGGTATTAAGCCTGGAACATGAGCGCGAAAGTGCAAGGCAGAGAATTCCGTAAAGGAGAATCAATGAGTCAGGTATTATTGACCGGCGCGACCGGGTTAGTTGGCGGTCACTTACTCCGGCTGCTGCAGAATGAACCCCGCATCAGCACCATCGCCGCCCCGACGCGTCGCCCACTGGCGCCGGCGGAAGGCGTGTTTAATCCGTACGATCCGCAGCTGACCGATGCCCTGGCGCAGGTGGTCGACCCGGTCGATATCGTCTTCTGCTGTCTGGGAACGACGCGCCGGGAAGCGGGAAGTAAAGAGGCCTTTGTCCATGCCGACTTTACGCTGGTTGTTGATACGGCGCTGACCGGCAAACGGCTAGGCGCTCAGCATATGCTGGTGGTCAGCGCGATGGGCGCTAACGCCCACTCGCCATTTTTCTACAATCGGGTGAAGGGGGAAATGGAGGCGGCGCTGATCGAGCAGGGATGGCCGCGGCTGACTATTGCCCGGCCGTCGATGCTGTCAGGCGAGCGGGAAAAAAAACGGGCCAATGAGACCTTCCTCGAACCGCTGTTCCGACTCTTACCGGGGAACTGGAAATCCATTGCGGCCCGCGACGTGGCGATTGCCCTGCTGGAGGAGGCGCTGTCGCCCACTCACGAAGGGGTGCAAATTCTGTCATCGTCCGAGCTGCGGGAGCGCGCCGCGCGGCAGGCGGAATAGCGGTTTGCAAACGCAGGCTTCCGGCGTAGTATTCACGGCTTCAATTCATATCCACATTTCTTGCTGGGGAATGCTATGGCTGGTCAGTCTTCATCTCAGGCGGCGTCACCATTTCAATGGTGGAAACCCGCGCTTTTCTTTCTCGTCGTGATTGTCGGCCTGTGGTTCGTCAAATGGCAGCCGTACTACGGGAAAGCCTTCACCGCGGCGGAAACCCACAGTATCGGTAAATCCATTCTCGCCCAGGCCGACGCTAATCCGTTAAAGGCGGCGTGGGACTACGCGATGGTTTACTTCCTTGCCGTCTGGAAAGCGGCGGTGCTCGGCGTGCTGCTCGGGTCGCTGATTCAGGTGCTGATCCCGCGCGACTGGCTGCTGCGCACCCTGGGGCAATCGCGTTTTCAGGGGACGCTGCTGGGGGCGATTTTCTCGCTGCCAGGCATGATGTGCACCTGCTGCGCCGCGCCGGTCGCGGCCGGGATGCGCAAACAGCAGGTGTCGATGGGCGGGGCGCTGGCGTTCTGGATGGGCAATCCGCTGCTCAACCCGGCGACATTGGTGTTTATGGGCTTTGTTCTGGGCTGGCAGTTTGCGCTGGTTCGCCTGGTGGCGGGCCTGGCGACGGTGCTGATTGTCGCAACGCTGGTGCAAAAATGGGTAAAAGAGGCGGCGACGCAGCCTGCCGTGGTGCCTGAAGCGCAACCGGAAGCGGCCCAGGGCGGTTTCTTTAGCCGCTGGCTGCGGGCGCTGTGGACGTTGTTCTGGAACACCATCCCGGTTTATATCCTTGCGGTACTGGTGCTGGGGGCGGCGCGCGTCTGGCTGTTCCCGCACGCTGATGGCGTGGTGGATAATACCTTGTTCTGGGTCATCGCGATGGCGATCGCCGGCTGCCTGTTTGTGATCCCTACCGCGGCGGAAATTCCGATTGTCCAGACGATGATGCTGGCAGGGATGGGCGTCGCGCCGGCGCTGGCGCTGCTGATTACGTTGCCGGCGGTGAGCGTGCCGTCGCTGATTATGCTGCGCAAAGCCTTCCCGGCCAAAGCGCTGTGGCTGACCGGCGGGCTGGTGGCGCTGTGCGGCGCGATTGTCGGTGCGCTGGCGCTGGTGTAGTGTGCTGTAAACGTACGGATAGCCGGATGGTGTGCCGGGCGGCGCTACGCCTAACCCGGCACATAACGAACAGGGGACTGCAGCCCGGCTAAGCGTAGCGCCAGCCGGGAAACTGCAGCTTTATTTGATGTAGGTAAAGGCGGTAGTCACCCGGGACACGCCGCTCACCCGGCTGGCGATATCCGCCGCCGCGCGGCCTTCACGGTCGGTCACCAGCCCCATCAGGAAGACTTCGCTGTTTTCCGTGGTCACCTTCACGTTCGAGGATTTGACCTGATCGGTGCCCAGCAGCTGCGAACGCACCTTGGTGGTAATCCAGGTATCAGAAGAGGCGGTGCCTAAACCAATCGGCTGGCCCTGGCGCACTTCGTTAAACACTTCCGTGGTTCCTTCCACGCCCATGGCGATTTGCTTGGCGCGGGCTGAGAGGTCCGGCGTCGGCGACTGACCGGTCAGCAGGACTTTGCCCTGATAAGCGGTAACGTTGATGCGGGCCTGTTTCTTAATCTGTTCATCTTTCGACAAGGCGCTATTGACGCGCAGTTCCAGGGTGCTGTCATCGACCTGGGTTCCCACCGTACGCGGGTCCGTTGCGGCTTTAGTGCCGACTGCTGCCGTTCCGACTACCGCGGCGGCAACGCAGCCCTGCAGCAGTAGTGCAGAAAGCAGGATGGCGAGGGGCGAGAGAGCCTTCATGTGTTCTCCTTAATCGTCCTGGTGTGGAAAAAGAGTGTTATCTATCAAATCGCACAGACAGTTGACGGTCAGCATATGCATCTCCTGGATACGCGCGCTGCGGTGCGAGGGGATGCGAATTTCGACATCCTGCTGACCTAACAGGCCCGCCAGCTCACCGCCGTCATAGCCGGTCAACGCGACGATGGTCATGTCGCGGGTCACGGCGGCTTCCACTGCCTTGACGATGTCCCGGCTGTTACCGCGCGTGGAGATTGCCAGCAGCACATCGCCGGCATGTCCCAGGGCGCGCACCTGCTTGGCGTAAATCTCGTCATGCAGGCGATCGTTAGCGATGGCAGTTAAGACCACATTATCGGTGTTTAGTGCAATGGCGGGTAAACCAGGGCGTTCCGTTTCAAAACGATTAATCATGCTGGCAGCAAAATGCTGTGCGTTGGCGGCGGAAGTGCCATTACCACAACAGAGGATTTTGTTGCCGTTGAGCAGGGACTGCACGAGCGTCATCGCCGCCCGGGAGATGGCGTCCGGGAGTGCTTCTGCTGCGGCAATTTGGGTTTGAATGCTTTCGGTAAAGCAGGCTTTGATTCTGTCGAGCACGGGATCCCTTACTTCTGGTATTACGCTATTCGCCAAAGGCGTTTTTTAGCCATTGGATGTCGTTTCCGGTGAAGGCTACCACATCGAAACGGCAATCCACAGTCTCAAAGCTCCCATTCTGTCGGCAGAGCCACAAACGGGCGGCTTTAAGGAGGCGTTGCTGTTTTTGCGGGGTGACGCTGGCCGCCGCGTCACCGTACAGGGCGCTGCGGCGGTAGCGCACCTCGACAAAGACGGTGACGGCGCCGTCGCGCATGATGAGGTCAATTTCGCCGCCACGCTCGCGGGCGTTGGCGGCGATAAAACGCAGGCCCTGGCCTTCCAGCCAGCGGCGAGCACGGTGTTCCCATGCATCGCCGGTCTGTTTGCTTAGCTGGCCGGGACGATTTGTCCCTGCTGGTACTTGAGCCATGACAGTTTCCTGTTAATCACGCAGTCCTGAGTCGCCGTCAGATCGCCGGTATTCCCGTTCAGTTCGAAGCCCGGCGTCTGGCGCATTTGCGTGAAGTGGTTTGCCAGCGACCAGGCGTCAGCGCCCATCGCATACAGACGCGCCAGCGAGTAGTCATTGCGCACCGCAGACAGCGCCTGCTGCATCAGCGCCGGGTTGCTGCCAGCCAGCATCGGGATTTCGCTATACTGCAGGCCTTCCATCTCCAGACGGAAATCCGGACCTGCGGTGCCCTGCGCGCTACGCGAGCTGGCGTACAGGGTGACATTGCTCTGGCTGCCGTTGCGCATCGCGATCATGGGTTTGATATAGCCAATCTGTTCCGGGGTGGCGAGGATGTAGGCCGCGTCGACGCTGCCGCCGCTGCTAACCGGCATCTCATCCGCACTGCCGAGGACGCTGTTCTGCGCTGATGGCAGGGTGGAGACCGGGGTGCCGCTCAGCGCAATGCCCCCTCCGCCGTTAACGCCGGCGCGCAGCTCCGCCGTGGAGCCAAAACGCTGCTGCAGGACGCTGGCGCCGCCCAGCTTCAGCCACTCGTCGGCAAACGCGCTGACCACACGATCGCCCAGCGCGCCGCGCGGAACCAGCAGCAACGGCGTCTGTTTGCCCTGTTGATGGATATGTCGGGCGGCGTCACGCGCTTCGTCTTCCGGCGACAGCGCGAAATAGCAGATATTAGCGCGGCCTTCGACCTTCTCCGGCTGGTTGAGCGCCAGCACGTTGAGCGGCGTATTGCTCTTGATAACATCTTCGACGTTCTCTTTCAGCAGCGGTCCGACGACGAGGGTGGCGCCGTCCTGCTGAGCCTGAGCAAGCAGCTGGCCGATCGGCTGGCTGGTGGTATCGTAAATTTTCAGTTCTGCAGAGGGGTTGGCGGCGGTGGCGACCACTGGCTGCGGCTGTGCGGCCGGGGCAGTGACCGGCTGGGTGGCCGGAGAGGCGGTGGTCTGCGGCGCGGCGACCGCTGCCGGGGCCTGAGCGGCCGGCTCCGCGGCTGGCGTTGCCTGGGTTTGCGCCGGGGCCTGCACCGGTTCAGCGCGACTTCCGGTAGCCGTAAGATCGCTAATTTCCGCCTGCGACGGGCTTACCACGTCATCATTACCGGACGCGTTCGCCGCCTGGGCGACCTGAGCGGGAACCGCGCTGCCCGTCACCGACGGCGCGCCGTTTTTGGCGGCTTCGAAGCCCTGCTGGATGGTACGGCCGAAGATCGACGCCTGGCCGTTCAGCGGCAGGAAAAGCGCAATCTTGTTGATGGAGGCGGGCTTATAGTTTTGCATGTTCACCAGCGCCGTCGGCAGCATTTTGGCGCCCGGGTTTTGCGGGTAGCGCGTCTGCCAGTCTTTGACGCCGGCTTTCAGCAGCGTGGGATCGTTGCGGTTGTCAAACCACATCCGCTGCAGATCCAGCCAGCCCTGGAGGGTATTTTCATCGGCATTGATCACCAGCGCATTGGCCTGATCCTGGGTCATCGCGGTCAGCGCTTGCCAGGTCGCGTCAATATTTTGCTGGCGCTGTTTGGCATCGCTCAGCAGCGGCTGCTGGGCGATTAAGGCGCGCAGCAGCGTAACCGATGGTTTACCCTGGCTGGCATCGATTTGCGCCTGCCAGTAGCGCGCCTGCTGAGGCTGCTCCAGGCTTGCCGGGTCAAGCTTAGCCAACAGCGTACGGGCCCCCTGATAGTCGTTCTGCGCCAGCTTCACTTCTATCGCCAGCAGTGACTGTTCACGGGCCTGGGTGCTGTCCAGGTTCGACGGCAGCTGGTTAAACAGGTCGATGGCCTGCTGCTTCTTTCCTTCCTGCAGCAGTGCACGAATGGCGAGTAATTGCCAGTTGGTCTTGCTATCATTCGTGCTTTGCTGCATCTGCTGCAAGTAGAAACTGGAGTTGGCCTGCGACGTACCCTGCATAAACGCCGTACTTTGATCCTGCGTGTGGGTGCCGCAGCCAGCAAAAAGAAGAGTAGCCAGCAATACGGGCAGACAGCGCGCGGGCTTAGAACGAAGAAATGTTGACGGTACCATAAGTGTCCAGTGATATTTTTTTGGCTCAATGCTCAATATTAAATCGGCAATACGGACGAGACAATGAAACAACACGAATCAGCGGATAATTCTCAGGGGCAGCTCTATATTGTGCCCACTCCGATAGGAAATCTGTCTGATATCACGCAGCGCGCACTGGAAGTGTTGCAAGCCGTTGATTTAATTGCTGCGGAGGATACCCGCCACACCGGTTTGCTGCTGCAGCATTTTGCGATTAACGCCCGCTTGTTTGCGCTTCATGACCATAACGAGCAGCAAAAGGCGGAAACACTTCTCGCTAAACTGAAAGAAGGGCAAAACATCGCGCTGGTCTCCGATGCCGGCACGCCGCTGATTAACGACCCAGGCTACCATCTGGTGCGCACCTGTCGTGAAGCGAATATTCGCGTCGTACCGCTGCCGGGACCCTGCGCGGCCATCGCCGCCCTCAGCGCCGCCGGTTTGCCCTCCGATCGTTTCTGCTATGAAGGCTTCCTGCCGGCGAAATCGAAAGGCCGTCGCGATACCCTGAAAGCGCTGGAAGAAGAGCCGCGTACCCTCATCTTCTACGAGTCGACCCACCGGCTGGTGGAGAGTCTGGAAGATATCTGCGCGGTACTGGGAGAATCCCGCTACGTGGTGCTGGCCCGCGAGCTAACCAAAACCTGGGAATCGATCCACGGGGCGCCGATTGGCGAGCTGGTGGCGTGGGTCAGGGAAGACGAAAACCGGCGCAAAGGCGAGATGGTGCTGATCGTCGAAGGCTTTAAGGCGCAGGAAGAGGCGCTGCCGGCGGCGGCGCTGCGTACCCTGGCGCTGCTGCAGGCGGAGTTGCCGCTGAAGAAAGCCGCTGCGCTGGCCGCGGAGATCCACGGTGTGAAGAAGAATGCGCTGTATAAGTATGCCCTGGAGCAGCAGGGGGAGTGATCCTGTAAAACCAGTGAAAGCCTGGCAAGCCGCCCTTGAGATTGTGAAGGGCGGCTTGAGCGTCATCCGACATGTCGGAAGAAATGTCGGAAGAAATGTCGGAAGAAAAGTGCAGCCCGCCTTCCTTGCCGCACAGCACCCCTAACCAACCAGCCCGGATAAATCCGGGCTTAAAGTGGTTAAACCCTTACGCTCTCGATCAGGTCACCGGCGCCGGGTTAAACACCGCCAGCTGGTTATGCAGACCCCATTGATCGGAGAAGGTTTTCTTGCGTCCGCTGGCGACGTCGAGAATGAATTCGAACAGCTTCAGCCCCACATCCTCAATCGTCTCTTCGCCGGTGGCGATGGTGCCGGCGTTAATGTCCATTAAGTCATACCAGCGGTTAGCCAGCTCGGTACGGGTCGCCATTTTTATCACCGGTACCGCCATCAGTCCGTAAGGCGTGCCGCGGCCGGTGGTGAATACCTGCACCGTGATGCCAGAGGCCACCTGCTGGGTGCCGCAGACAAAATCGCTGGCGGGGGTGGCAGCGTAAATCAGGCCGCGTTTGGTCGGGCGCTGCCCAGGGGAAAGCACCTCAACGATGGCGCTTTTGCCTGATTTGGCAATCGACCCCAGCGCTTTTTCCACCACGTTGGCCAGGCCGCCTTTCTTGTTGCCGGGGGAGGGGTTGGCGCTGCGGTCGGTTTTGCCCATGTCGAGATAGTTATCGTACCAGGCCATCTCTTCCAGCAGGCGTTGACCCACCTCTTCGTTGATTGCCCGCGGGGTCAGCAGATGGATAGCGTCGCGGACTTCGGTCACCTCTGAGAACATCACCGTCGCGCCGCAGCGCACCAGCAGATCGGAGGCGTAACCCACCGCCGGGTTGGCGGTCACGCCGGAGAAAGCGTCGCTGCCGCCGCACTGCATACCCACCACCAGCTCAGAGGCCGGGCAGGTTTCCCGCTGACGCTGGTTGAGTTTCGCCAGATGGCGCTCGGCGACCTGCAGAATGTCATCGACCATTGATTTAAAGCCCACGTGCTTTTCATCCTGCAGGCTGACGATGCTGGCGCTGTCCACCGGGATGCTTTTGACATCTTCGGTCCCCTGCAGCAGGCGTTCGGGCTGCAGCTTTTCACAGCCAAGGCCAATGACCATCACTTCGCCGCCGAAGTTCGGGTTAAGGGCGATATTGTGGATGGTGCGAATCGGCACCACCGCCGCTGGCGCATTAATCGCTACGCCGCAGCCATAGAGGTGATTCAGACCCACCACGCCGTCGACGTTGGGATAGTTCGGCAGCAGGTCGCGTTCAATGAGTTTCACCACGTAATCGACCACGCCCGCAACGCAGTGCACGCTGGTGGTGATACCCAGCAGATTTTTGGTGCCCACGCTGCCGTCGGCATTGCGGTAGCCTTCGAAGGTGTAGCCTTCCAGCGGCGGTAGCGGGGCGGGCACTTTGGTGGCCAGCGGCAGGGTGTTCAACGGCGGGGCGGTAGGCAACTCCACTAACGACTCGTCAATCCAGCTTCCCTGGGGGATGTCGCGCACCGCGAAGCCAATCACTTCTCCGTAACGGATAATTTCACCGCGGGCAGGGATATCCGCCAGGGCGACTTTATGCCCCTGTGGGATGTGCTCGATGAGCGTCAGGCCGTCCGGGAAACGCGTTCCGGCGGTCAATCCCCGATCGTTGACAATAATCGCCACATTATCTGTTGGGTCAACTTTTATATAAAACGCGGTCGGCGATGGTTGTCGAATTGAAATATCGGCCATTGTCCAGTTATCTCCAAACAGGTGCTAAAAATATAATTAAATGGTCATTCTGGCGGGGTAGAGCAGAATAATGAAATAAAGAATGTCAGGTGTGTCGGCATGAAGATGTGATCTAAATCACTCCTTATCGCTATGGACGCGTGCGGTGGGCGGGCAATCGTAAGAAGTGTGGATTAGCGCCCATGGCTTAAGGCGATTGCCCAACTTAAGCTTTAAAAAATGTATTTATATTGTGTTTATGCATAGTGTCTGGCGAGTTGGCGCTGACTATACTGAGTCGTGTTTTTGTGACGTCCGATATCTGCATGGTTGGCCTTTGAATCGCGGGTTAATAATTTAGCCATGACCTAATGAATAATAAAAGATGGTTAATTTGCGATGGGCTTACATTTTCCGGACTCAAGGTCAGGGAATAAAAAAGGACACCCATTCGCCGGTTTACTCTGCGGATAATATTTGGGGTCAGGCGATACGCTTTTCCAGCCTAATGGGCTCTCTCGCCGGGCTGGTGATATAACGAATGAATTGCAGAAGTTAGCAACGGTTAACGCAAGGTAAAAATCATGGATAACGCAATTTTCCCGAACAAATTTAAGGCCGCGCTGGCGGCTCATCAGGTGCAGTTTGGCTGCTGGTGCGCGCTGGCCAATCCGATTAGCACCGAGGTGTTGGGTCTGGCGGGTTTCGACTGGCTGGTACTGGACGCGGAACACGCGCCGAACGACGTCACCACGCTTATCCCGCAGCTTATGGCGCTGAAAGGCAGTTCCAGCGCTCAGGTGGTTCGCGTGCCGACCAACGAGCCCATCATTATTAAGCGCATGCTGGATATCGGCTTCTATAACTTCCTGGTGCCGTTTGTCGAGACGGCTGAACAGGCGGCGCAGGCGGTGGCTTCTACCCGCTATCCGCCGGAAGGGATCCGTGGGGTTTCCGTTTCCCATCGCGGCAATATGTTCGGCACCGTGCCGGACTACTTCGCCCAGTCCAATAAGAACATTTCCGTTCTGGTACAGATTGAGAGCCAGATCGGGGTGGACAACGTCGAGGCGATTGCCGCGATCGAAGGTGTCGACGGCCTGTTCGTCGGCCCGAGCGACCTGGCCGCCGCGCTAGGTCATCTGGGCAATGCCGCCCATCCTGAGGTGCAGCGCGCCATCCAGCATATCTTCGCCAGCGCGAAGAAGCACGGTAAGCCAAGCGGCATTCTGGCGCCGGTGGAGGCCGATGCGCGGCGCTACCTGGAGTGGGGCGCCTCTTTTGTCGCCGTCGGCAGCGATCTGGGCGTCTTCCGTTCCGCAACCCAGAAACTTGCTGATGCCTTTAAAAAATAGTCACCAGGATGAAGAGAGAGAGAACAATATGACAATCAAAGTGGGTTTTATCGGTCTTGGCATTATGGGCAAGCCGATGAGCAAAAATTTGCTGAAGGCGGGTTACTCGCTGGTGGTGTCTGACCGTAACCCGGAAGCGATTGCCGACGTGATTGCCGCGGGCGCAGAGACCGCGACCACGCCGAAGGCGATTGCCGAGCAGTGCGACGTGATCATCACCATGCTGCCGAACTCGCCGCATGTCAAAGAGGTGGCGCTGGGGGAGAACGGCATTATTGAAGGCGCGAAACCGGGCACCGTGGTGATCGACATGAGCTCTATTGCGCCGCTGGCCAGCCGGGAAATCAGCGAAGCGCTGAAGGCTAAAGGCATTGATATGCTGGACGCGCCAGTAAGCGGCGGCGAACCAAAAGCGATCGACGGCACCCTGTCGGTAATGGTCGGCGGCGACAAGGCGGTCTTCGACAAATATTACGAGCTGATGAAAGCGATGGCCGGCTCCGTGGTGCATACCGGCGACATCGGCGCGGGCAATGTGACCAAACTGGCCAATCAGGTGATTGTCGCCCTGAACATCGCGGCCATGTCCGAAGCGCTGACTCTGGCCACCAAAGCCGGCGTCAATCCGGATCTGGTTTATCAGGCGATCCGCGGTGGTCTGGCGGGGAGTACCGTGCTGGATGCCAAAGCGCCGATGGTGATGGATCGTAACTTCAAGCCGGGCTTCCGGATCGATCTGCATATTAAAGATCTGGCCAATGCGCTGGATACCTCCCACGGCGTGGGCGCTCAGCTGCCGCTGACGGCGGCGGTAATGGAGATGATGCAGGCGCTGCGTGCGGACGGTCTGGGCACCGCTGACCATAGCGCGCTGGCTTGTTACTACGAAAAGCTGGCGAAAGTGGAAGTGACTCGCTAACAAGAAGAGCTCTGCGCGGCCCGGTGGTTATGCCTGGCGCAACAGTATCAGACTGCCACGGCGGGGCGAGCCTGGACGCGGTATCGGCGTCGTCTTCCGCGTGTTTACCTCGGTTGCGACGCAGTAAGCGGCGTTTCGCGCGCGTTGGACAATATTTCTCGTGCGTCGCGCAATAGCGCTGCCGCCCTGCAGGCCGGGATGACGACAGAGGGATGACAACGGGCGGTAAACCCACTATACTGCGCGCCGAAGCTGACCAGACAGTCGCCGCTTCGTCGTCGTCCTCTTTCGGGGGGAGACGGGCGGAGGGGAGGAAAGTCCGGGCTCCATAGGGCAAGGTGCCAGGTAACGCCTGGGGGGTGTCACAGCCCACGACCAGTGCAACAGAGAGCAAACCGCCGATGGCCCGCGCAAGCGGGATCAGGTAAGGGTGAAAGGGTGCGGTAAGAGCGCACCGCGCGGCTGGTAACAGTCCGTGGCACGGTAAACTCCACCCGGAGCAAGGCCAAATAGGGGTTCATAAGGTACGGCCCGTACTGAACCCGGGTAGGCTGCTTGAGCCAGTGAGCGATTGCTGGCCTAGATGAATGACTGTCCACGACAGAACCCGGCTTATCGGTCAGTTTCACCTCTTTATGTCAAAACCCCGCTTCGGCGGGGTTTTTGCTATCTGAATCCGTGACGCGGATGAATGACTGTCCACGACGCTATACCCAAAGAAAGCGGCTTATCGGTCAGTTTCACCGCTTTATGTCAAAACCCCGCTTTGGCGGGGTTTTTGCTATCTGAATCTGTGACGCGGATGAATGACTGTCCACGACGCTATACCCAAAAGACAGCGGCTTATCGGTCAGTTTCACCGCTTTATGTCAAAACCCCGCTCCGGCGGGGTTTTTGCTATCTGAATCCGTGACGCGGATGAATGACTGTCCACGACGCTATACCCAAAAGAAAGCGGCTTATCGGTCAGCTTCACCGCTTTATGTCAAAACCCCGCTTCGGCGGGGTTTTGCTATCTGAATCTGTGACGCGGATGAATGACTGTCCACGACGCTATACTCAAAAGAAAGCGGCTTATCGGTCAGCTTCACCGCTTTATGTCAAAACCTGCTTCGGCGGGGTTTTTGCTATCTGAATACCGGCAACAGGATGAATGACTGTCCACGACGCTATACCCAAAAGAAAGCGGCTTATCGGTGAGTTTCAACTATCTCTATAAAACCTCTCGACGAAGGTGTTTATTTTTAATTTCAGTCGGTTGTAAATCAGGTTTGTAGAATATCCACTTTTAAACAGTTTTTTGGCTGCTTTAAACACCGGATTCGTTAATACTGTCACGCTACGATGTTTTATTGTCTATCCGTTAGTCTCCATTCCCTGATTTGCAGCGGTCATCATTCAGCTTAATGGATAGCAGGTTTATAGGTTATCCAGACAGGAGTGATAGACGTGAAAAATGTAGTATTATTCCCGCAGCTCAAATCGGCAATAGCCTGG
Organism: Klebsiella sp. M041; assembly: GCF_059759695.1. Taxonomy (NCBI): domain Bacteria; kingdom Pseudomonadati; phylum Pseudomonadota; class Gammaproteobacteria; order Enterobacterales; family Enterobacteriaceae; genus Klebsiella; species Klebsiella sp. M041. The sequence continues at coordinate 57,975 of NZ_JCAXWU010000013.1, read as the reverse complement.
CTTATCGGTCATGGTGAAACAATTATGCAGTTTGCCTGGAATATCGTGGCAGCGCTGATTATTCTTTTTGTCGGGCGAATGCTTGCAAAAGTCCTCGCTAAAGCCTTCGAGAAAATTCTCTTACGACGCAACGTCGATGCGACAATCGTTCATTTCTTTGCTGCGCTCGTTCGTTATATTACGATGGCTTTTGCGATAATCGCCGCATTAGGTCGGGTAGGGATTGAGACGTCTTCCATCATCGCGGTTATTGGCGCGGCAGGGCTGGCAATTGGTCTGGCGCTGCAAGGCTCGCTTTCTAACTTTGCCGCTGGTGTTCTGTTGGTCACTTTACGTCCTTTTCGGGCCGGCAATTTTGTGCAGGTCGGCGCGATTTCTGGTATGGTGCAGTCCGTACATGTTTTTTCAACAACGCTACTAACCGTTGATAATAAAGAAGTTATTATTCCAAATGGTAAAGTCATCGCCGACAGTATTGTGAATTATTCCTGCCATCCTTTTCGGCGAATCGATCTGACCCTCGGCGTGGCCAGCGAGACTAAAATTGTGCAGGTTAAGCAGGTCATTCAGGCTATCATTGATAGTGAAAAGCGAATCGATCAATCTCGTGGTACTACGGTTCGTCTGCTTGAAATGATGCCGGGCACACTTAACTTCACTGTTCGTGTCTGGGTGAAAAATAGCGAATATTGGGAGACTTATTTTGATTTTCTTGAGGCGATTAAAGAAGCGCTCGATGAACATCAGATCACCCTCGCCGCGCAACGGATGGATATTAATTTAACCTCCTCGACGTTATCGGACCTAAAAAAATAAACAATGTGGATGTTTAGCTTATAGATCATTTGATCTATGAATGCATTCAACCTCTTTTACAATTATGTTCATGCTTTTTTACACATCGCCATTATTGTTCAGGGAATAATAGTGCGTCTTATCATGACGCACTTATACAGGATAATAAAATGACAAAAGTATCACGAGCTATATTATTGACCGCCGCCGTTGCAGGTTTTTCGCTGGCGGCGCAGGCCGCGGAAGTGACTGCGCCAGCACCCGCTAAGGACCCTATCGTTCAGCACTTAAAACTGACTTCCGATCAGGTGAGCAAAATTAACAGTCTGCATCAGCAAATGGAAAAAAACGTTGAGCAGATTTCACAGCAAGACATTAAAGATGGCGCGCTGATTAACGTGATTGATTCCGGTAAATGGAATGAGAAAGCGGTGAAGGATCAGCTGGCGGCATTCAGTAAAATTGATCAACAGGTACGTTATTATCGCGTGAAGTACTATTTTGATGTGAATCAGGTTCTGACGCCAGAGCAGCGCACCCAGGTGAAAAAAGATCTTGCCGACGCGCTGAGTGAATAATGCCATCAGCCCCTTTCGGGGCCGGTATTAGCGGCAGGCCATCAACGATAGCCGAATAATCCATGCTGCAGCTTCAGGCGAGACTTTCTTCATCCCGCAGGCGAATCTCCGCCTCGGCGACGATGGCCTCCAGTTCGCTAAGCATCTCATCATAACCAAAGCTGACGACGCCGACGGTTTCCGGCGGCGTCGGGGCTAGCGGCGTCGGAGACGCCTTTTTTCTGTTTTTCTTCTTACTCACTGACAGACTCCATCCCTTCCGTTGTTACACCGGTAAATCTATCAGCAAAGCGCGCAGCGGCGTATCGGCGACGAGGGTAATGTTAGCTTCGTCACGAATAAATGCCCCATCACCACAGGTGAGAGCCTGTTTGGGTTGTTCCTGCGCGACGGCATGGACGGTGCCGTGGATCGACTGCAGGTAGGCGCGCGGGCCATGCAATTGCACGTTGATCTGCTCACCTTTTTCCAGCGCGATATGATAGACCCAGGCCTGCTGGCGAAGCTGGAGGCTATTATTCCCCCCATCCGGTGAGGCCAGCAGCTGTAGCGGCGCCTTGGCGACCTCGATTTTCTGCTGCAGCGGGTTTTCCCGCTGCGGGCAGGCATCGAGCCATAGCTGCATTCGCGTTAACGACTGCTCTTTGCTCAGATTGTGCTCGCTATAGCTCACGCCAGGCTGAGTGGCGATAATCAACGCGTCGCCGGCCCTGGCCTGCAGGTGATTGCCGTCGCTGTCGCGATACTCCGCTTCGCCTTCCAGAATCAGGTTCAGGATATCGACCTTGGGATACGTTCTGGCCTGGAACGAGGCCCCGGGGGCCAGCACTTCCTGATTGAGAACGCGTAAGGACGCGAAGCCCAGTAATTTTGGGTCGAAGTAGTGGCCAAAGGAGAAGGTGTAGCGGGCCTGCAGCCAGCCGAAGTCTGCTTGTCCGCATTGTTTGGCTGTTCGGGTAGTAATCATGTTCTTGACCTCTCTTTACACTAAATCAATGGTAAAGGTATGGACGCTGTATTGTTAGCCAGATATTCTGCCCGGTATGTTCAAATTTCCTGAATGAGAAAGCGATGGCTAAAGAGAGAGCATTAACGCTGGAAGCGTTACGCGTGATGGATGCGATCGATCGTCGCGGGAGCTTCGCTGCCGCGGCTGATGAGCTGGGACGCGTGCCTTCCGCCCTGAGCTACACCATGCAAAAACTGGAGGAAGAGCTGGACGTGGTGCTGTTTGACCGCTCAGGTCATCGCACAAAGTTCACCAACGTCGGGCGTATGCTGCTGGAGCGCGGTCGCGTGCTGCTCGAGGCGGCGGACAAGCTCACCACCGATGCCGAAGCCCTGTCTCGCGGTTGGGAAACTCACCTGACGATCGTCACCGAAGCGCTGATGCCCACGCCGGATCTGTTTCCGCTGATTGAGAAACTGGCGACCAAGTCCAACACCCAGCTGTCGATTATCACCGAGGTGCTGGCCGGCGCCTGGGAGCGGCTGGAGCAGGGGCGGGCGGATATCGTTGTCGCGCCGGATATGCATTTTCGTTCTTCCTCGGAGATTAACTCGCGCAAACTCTATTCGGTGCTCAGCGTGTACGTCGCGGCGCCGGACCACCCGATCCACCAGGAGCCTGAACCGCTCTCCGAGGTCACCCGCGTCAAATACCGTGGCGTCGCGGTGGCGGATACCGCGCGCGAGCGGCCCGTTCTCACCGTTCAGCTGCTGGATAAACAGCCGCGCTTAACGGTGAGCACCATTGAAGATAAGCGTCAGGCGCTGCTGGCCGGATTAGGCGTGGCGACCATGCCCTATCCGCTGGTGGAGAAGGATATTGCTGAAGGACGCTTGCGGGTGGTCAGTCCGGAATATACCAATGAAATTGACATTATCATGGCCTGGCGACGGGACAGCATGGGCGAAGCGAAGTCCTGGTGCCTGCGTGAAATCCCTAAGCTGTTTGCCGGCAGATAGTCGAGGACGCTCCTCCCGCTAGCGGGAGGAGCAGGAAGATCAGTAGGAAAAGGGTTTTGGATCGGGCCCGAATCGGTTGTTGCCTTCCGTTCCGCGCTGGCAGTTAAAGATCAGGATCACCAGCCAGCCGATGACCGGGATCAACAGCAGCAGCAGCCACCATGCCGAACGGTCGGTGTCGTGCAGACGCCGAAACTGCACCGCCCACCACGGTAAAAAGACCAGTATGCCATAGATGGTCGTCAGAATGCCTTCGCCGCCCGCCCGCTGCCAGCCCAGCATTTTATCGATGATGCTCAATACGCCGGTCAGGATGAGGTTGACCAGAATAAACATCCAGTACTCTTTGCGCCGCGCACGGCCGCCAAATCCTATATAGTTTTTTAATACCTTGAGATACCAGTCCATTTCTACGCCTCAATTAACCGTCAATCACTTGTTTTTTAAGCGATCGCAATAAGAATAGACGTGAATGAATGGTGGGTAAATATCTGTTTTCTGAATTATTGGGCGCCATCACTGGCGCCCGACGGATCAACGGAAGCGCTGGTCGCGACCGTGTGGTTCGCTGAGATCCTGCTGCGGCCCAATGGAGATGATGCCGGTAGGGTTAATGGTTTTATGGCTGCGGTAATAGTGGTGACGAATATGCGGAAAGCTCACCGTCTCCGCGATACCCGGCATCTGGTAGATGTCGCGCAGGAAGCCGTAGAGATTGAGATAATCGCTGATGCGTCGTTTGTCGCATTTAAAATGGGTCACATACACCGGGTCGAAGCGTACCAGCGTCGTCCACAGGCGAATATCCGCTTCCGTCAGCTGATTGCCCGTCAGGTAACGATGCTGACCGAGGATCTGCTCCAGCCGCTCCAGCGAGGTAAACACCGCATCCACCGCTTCGTCGTAAGCCTGCTGACTGGTGGCAAAGCCGGCTTTATACACGCCGTTATTGACGTTGTCATATATCCAGCCGTTCAGTTCATCGATTTTTTCCCGCAGCGCCGGCGGGTAGTAATCCCCGGCTCTGGCGCCCAGGCCATCGAAGGCGGTATTAAACATACGGATGATTTCTGCCGACTCATTGCTGACGATGGTCTGCTGTTTTTTATCCCATAGTACCGGGACGGTGACGCGACCGGTGTAGTGCGGGTCGGCGTGCAGATACAGCTGATAGAGAAAATCGTGCTGATAAAGGGTGTCACCGGTGGCTTCCGGGAAGCTGTCGTCAAAAGTCCAGCCGTTTTCCAGCATCAGCGGATTGACCACGGAGACAGGGAGAAAAGGCTCCAGTCCTTTCAGCTTACGCATAATTAACGTGCGATGCGCCCACGGGCAGGCGAGAGAGACGTACAGATGATAGCGATCTTTTTCCGCCGCAAATCCCCCTTCACCACTCGGTCCGGCCGCGCCATCGGCGGTGAGCCAGTTACGGAAGGCGGAAACGGAACGCTTAAAACGCCCACCGGTGGATTTTGTGTCATACCAGGTATCCTGCCAGACGCCGTCGACTAATTGTCCCATCTTTATTCCTCCTTCAGACTTCAGATAGCAAAAGCGAGGAGTGGTCTCCTCGCTTTTTCATTCATTCATTCATTCATTCATTCAGTATAGTGCGCTTACCATTTCTTATTCAGTACACGGTCGATACTGAAGGCGCCCGGTCCGGTAATGGCCAGCAGCAGGTAACCGCCAGCGATGGTCAGGTTTTTCATGAACATCAGGGAGTTCACGCCTTCCGCAAAGTTGCTGTGGAACAGGAACGCGGTCAACAGCGTAAAGCCTGCGGTGAACAGCGCGGTGGTCCGGGTCAGGAAACCGAACAGAATCGCCAGTCCGCCGCCGAATTCAAGGAGAATGGTCAGCGGCAGCAGCGCACCCGGTACGCCCATGGCTTCCATATACTGCTGGGTTCCCGCATAACCGGTGATTTTGCCCCATCCTGCAGTGATAAACAGAATCGGCATCAGAATGCGCGCTACCAGTACACCAACATCTTCTAATTTTTTCATTTCTTACTCCAGAAAACCCAAAGGGCGGCGGTTTTGTTTTTTAGCGCAATCCCGCGTAGTTACGCGGGGTTGCTGTCGATGGAGAGGATAGTAGCGAGGCGGAGAGGGAATTGTTAGCAAGGAAAACTGTAGATCTAGTTCAAAGTTTCTGAGTAATCGGTAAGAGGGGGCGAAAAATGCCACAACGCGATAGGTCACGACCGGCGCTGGTAAAGGCCTGGCCGGGCGGAATGGCATGGGATCAGAGGGCTGGCTGACCGCGGATGGCGGCCAGGGGGCAAGTTTTTACGCACGGCGTTGCGTATCGAGCGAGGAAGTGGCAGAGCGGGGCGCCGGGAAAAGCGCCCGCGCTCCGGGCGGCTAACGAACTGCCGACTGGCGCAGGATCCCGCGGACCAGCCGCCAGGTACTCCATAAACCCAGTCCGCGTTTGGTCCAGCGCATTAAAAAATGCGGGTGTCGGACGGACCACACGGCCATCAGACCGCTGCCCACCATCAGCCACGAACGTAAACTAAGCAGCGTATGCCAGCCGCGGTCTAAGGGCGCAGTCGCTTCCAGCCAGTGACGGCGACAGGCGCTCAGCTCCAGCCGTTGCTGCTGGATCTGGCGCAGCAGCTGCGCCTTTTGCCGTTCACGCTCCTGTCGGCCATTCATGGTTTATCTTCCTCCAGAAGGGCACGGTCGTTCTCCAGCTCTCTTCGCGTCAGGCGCAGCAGCGTGGAGCGTCGCGCCTTACGTAAGGTAAGGATACCGACAATCGCGGCGGCGAGAAGCAGCACGACGGTGGTGGCGATCATGACGTGCAGGCGGTACTGAGCGTCAACGGCCCAGATAACCAGCACCAGAAGACTCATGAGGCCAAACGCGGCAAACAGCAGCGTCAGTCCGGTCATGATCAGCAGCTGGAAGAGGTTGGCTTTCTCCTCCTCCAGCTCCACGACGACCAGGCGCAGCCGTGTTTCCACCATTTCGACCAGCAGCGTAACGATACGCTGGCCAATGGAGAAGACGCGCTGACCCGGCCCCTGCGTGTGTTGAGTATTTGCCATAATCAGCGACGCGACAGCAGGACACCCAGCACCAGCCCGACGGCGGCGCCAATCCCGACCCCTGTCCACGGATTTTCGCGAACATAATCATCCGCTCGCGCGGCGGTCTCACGAGTTTGACGCAGAATCGCTTCGCTGGTCTCACCCAGACGGGCGCGGCTCTCTTTCAGCGCGCTCTCGGCTTTACTGCGCAGTTTACCCATCTCTTCTTTCGACTTGTCCGCCGAGGAATTCAGTACTTCCTCCAGGGTGTCCGCCAGCGTTTTCAGTTCTGCACGAAGGTCGTCAGTCACATTCTCTTTAGCCATGTCGTTCTCCTGTAGCGTGGTCCGTATTGCGAAAGTTAATAGTGATTAGTAATCCCGAGACTCCAGCGTTTTCAACTCCTGTTGCGCTTCATTGAGTTTATGCTGGCGTTTGTTGATTTTGTCCGCATCGCCTTTCTTCCGGGCTTCCTGCAGATCGCGCTGACGTTCAGCGATCTCTTCCCGCTGTTTGGCAATTTTTTGCTGATGATCGGCTTTGAGTTTACTGTCGCTGCAGTTCTCCCGTACCTGGCGTAGCGCGGTATTTAGCCCATCAATGCGACTTTGATTGTGATGCTTTTCGGCATAGCTGATCTCTCGTTGAATATCCTGCTCTTTTTCCTGGCAGGGAGAGGCGGCTATGGCGCTGGCGCTAAGTGAAGACAGGGCCAGAAGCAGAGCGATGCGGTGTTTCATGGATAGTACCTTCCATTGTCTTAGGGGATACCCGGAGGATAAACCCGTTCCCGTTGGTAAACGTGAATGCGTTGATTCACGCAGGTTTAAGCATAGTAACAAATGCGGGAAACCACCAGACTGCGTTGAAAACGCAGTCTGACGGCCGTTTACCCGAGCCGATGCGGCGCGTCGCGCAGGCGGGATAACCAGGCGGTAGGCGAGTTATCGTCTTCCAGCAAGGCGATAATATAACCATGAGGCAGAGCGCGGCCGAGAACCTCTTTCGCCGCCGCGCCCTGGGCGGTGGAATCAAACTTAATCAGCAGGCCATCCTTTTGCGGCGTAATGCTCTTGAAGCGGATACCGTTGGCGTCGAGGTGATGCCAGACGGAGAAACCATCCGGCATACTGACGCCCTGGCCAACCGGACGGATCGCCAGCGTGGCCTCTTGCTGCTGCACCGCCAGCCATAGCCAGAACAGCGCGCAGAGCAGAAGAGAGCCACCCAGCAGCCAGCTGAGCTGGCGCAGGGAAGGGCGTTTTATGACCATCATTAGCCCCGGCTTCTGTATTTTTTCTTCCACAGCACCACCAGCGAGCCGACCAGTCCGAAGACCAACAGCGCAACCGGCAGGAGCATCAGGCAGGACATCAGCTGATCTTCATACTTAAGGAATACCGGGGTTTTGCCCAGCAGATAGCCCAGCGAGGTCAGGATGAGCACCCACAGCAGGCCGCTCATCCAGTTAAAGAACTGAAAGCGGGCGTTATTGAGGCCGGAAAGCCCGGCGATGGTCGGCAGCAGCGTGCGCACGAAGGCGATGAAGCGGCCGATCAGCAGCGCGGAGAGCCCATGTTTATGAAACAGGTGATGCGCGCGCTGATGATAGTGAGAGGGCAGATGCGACAGCCAGTTTTGCACGATCCGCGTATTGCCCAGCCAACGCCCCTGGATGTAGCTCAGCCAGCAGCCGAGGCTGGCGGCGGCGGTGAGCAGCAGCAATGTTTCCGGAAAGCCCATCGCCCCTTTGGCGATCAGCACGCCCACGAGCACAAGCAGGCTGTCCCCCGGCAAAAACGCGGCAGGCAGTAACCCGTTCTCAAGGAACAAAATCATAAACAAGACAAAATACAGCATGCCAATCATGGAGGGATTCGCGAGCGTTTCGTAATCCTGAGCCCACAAGGCATTCAATAACTGGGTTAATAGTTCCATTCACGATTCCTGGTACATCGGTTAACGGCACGTCTGAGCGCGCGGCATGTAGGGCGACAAGATTTTTATGAGATTATGGTCGCTGCTTCGGCGCTCTGAACGCTTCCCTGTATAAAATTGAAGTAAGTCGATACCTACTCCCAGAACGGCAAAATGCATCTAATTGTAACAAATCACCTGACTTTCCGTCAGAGAAATTGCAAGGTGTTGCTCGTTGATTTTGCTGATTGCGGCGATGGGAGGCGAGAGGATTTACACAGGCTGACACTATATATGTTTTGCTTACCCCAGCCTGCATGGGGAACAGGCGCGCAGGGGCCGCGCGCCGGGGGGATAAAGGCTTATTTCGCGCCGTTGGCCGCTGTATCGAGATGAACCACCGGGTTTTCGGCAAATAAGTAGCGATCGGCATTAAATTCAAAGTCGTCGCTGGTTTCGTTAAACAGCATTTGCTTGGTATTTTCCAGATGCTGCCACATCGCCAGTTTGGCGGCGTTCGGATCTTTACGCAGCAGAGCCTTCAGGATCTGATCGTGGTCGTCGCACCAGTTATCGACGGTGCGCAGATCGATATGCTCATGCAGCTTTTTCCAGTACGGGTTATGCACGCGCTGGGTCCACATTTTTTCCACGATCGCCGCCAGGGCGCTATTCTGCGTGGCCAGCGCCACCTGGACGTGAAACTGCAGATCCCATTCGGAGTCGCGGAAACACTTTTCGTTGCGCGCTTTCTCCTGAATCTCCATCAGCTTCATGATGTCCTGCTTGGTCACCTGAGTGGCCGCGAATTCGGCGATATTGCTTTCAATAAGCTGCCGCGCCTGCAGTAGCTCAAAGGGGCCATAGTTGGCGAACTCCAGGCTTTCATCGGCCACCTGCTGGTATTTCGGATGGTTGGAGATGACGTGAATGCCCGACCCTTTGCGGACTTCGACATAGCCTTCCACTTCCAGCATGATAATGGCTTCACGAACCACGGTGCGGCTAACGTTTTTTTCATCGGCGATAAAGCGCTCGGCGGGCAGCTTATCCCCTACAAGGTAGACACCTTGTTCGATGCGCGTCTTCAGCTCAGCGGCAAGTTGCTGATAAAGACGGCGTGGTTCAATGATTTCCATATTCGCTCCCGCAAGATGGCGACAATATTCGATTTGTTATACCACTTTTACGCGATTTCCACCACTGGCAGGGATGAAAAAGCCGCCTGAGAAGGCGGCTTGGCAGACGATCACCTCAGCATAAGCGTCTCTAACTCTGGGTGGCCGGTTTGCGGCTGCTAAGCGGCGTCGTGTCATCGTCAGCCGGTTTGTTTTTCAGCACCGTCCAGATGACCAGCGCGCCCAGCAGGTCAAAGACCGCCAGTACCGCAAACAGCGGGCTGAAGCCGATGGTGTCTGCCAGCGCGCCGACGACCAGAGCGAACATGGTGCTCGCCAGCCAGGCGGCCATCCCGGTCAGACCGTTGGCGGTAGCGACTTCGTTACGGCCAAAGACGTCGGAAGAGAGGGTAATCAGCGCCCCGGACAGCGCCTGGTGAGCAAACCCGCCGATGCACAGCAGGGCAATCGCCACGTACGGGCTGGTGAACAGGCCGATCATCCCCGGGCCAATCATCAGCAGGGCGCCCATGGTGACCACCATTTTTCGCGACACGATCAGGTTGACGCCGAACCAGCGCTGGAACAGCGGCGGCAGGTATCCACCGACGATGCAGCCGAGGTCGGCGAACAGCATCGGCATCCAGGCAAACATCGCGATCTCTTTCAGGTTAAAGCCGTAAACCTTAAACATGAACAGCGGGATCCAGGCGTTAAAGGTCCCCCAGGCCGGCTCGGCGAGGAAGCGCGGCAGGGCGATACCCCAGAACTGACGGTTGCGCAGGATCTCCCACGGCGACATTTTCTTCGCATTATTGGTCTGGTGTTGAGACTCCTGGCCGCCAATGATGTAGTCGCGTTCTTCGTCAGATAATTTCTTCTGGTCGCGCGGGTGTTTGTAGAAGATCAGCCAGGCGATGGCCCAGGCGAAGCTCAGAACCCCGGAGATAATGAACGCCATCTGCCAGCTGTGCATGACGATCGCCCACACCACCAGCGGCGGCGCGATCATGGCGCCGATAGAGGAACCTACGTTGAAGTAGCCCACCGCGATAGAGCGCTCTTTTGCCGGGAACCATTCGGAGCTGGCTTTCAGCCCGGCGGGGATCATCGCCGCTTCCGCCGCGCCCACCGCGCCGCGGGCCAGCGCCAGGCCGCCCCAGCTGCCGGCGAGGGCGGTCGAGCCGCAGAATATCGCCCAGGCGATAGCGAAGAAGGCATAGCCGACTTTAGTCCCCAGAATATCAAGAACATAACCTGCGACAGGCTGCATGACGGTATAGGCAGCGGAATAGGCTGCAATGATATAGGAGTACTGTTGGGTCGAGATGTGTAACTCTTCCATCAGCGTCGGCGCGGCCGCCGCCACGGTGTTACGGGTCAGGTAGCCCAGCACGGTGCCCAGCGTCACCAGTGCGATCATGTACCAACGTAACCCTTTAATTTTACGCATGTAAACCTCATCGTCTGTAATTTCTCCGCACCAGGTGCGGCCTCTCCTGACGGCGATACGCGGTCGGGAAAGCGAAACGGAGGGTTCAGGAGGGCGGTCCCCTCTGGCCCGAACCTTACCATCAGTTGTTATGTAAAAAGTCGGTATCCATTCCGTATAAGCCGATGCCATAAACACCGGTAAAGCATTCCGTCGGTTTATATGTTGCGACGGCAGAAAGATAACTTGTCATACAACTTTAAAAGTTGAGTGCTGTCACAAAAGCGGGAAAGTTAGTGTGGTCTTTATGATTGGCGAAGAAAGCCAGATACGGCGCGCTCTGGCGAGATGTTTGCCGCGCGCAGGCGGTTTTTTTTATCAGCGTTTATTGATCTAACTCACGAAAAACAGTTCGGTCTGTGGAAATTGGTGTGATAACTTTGTCAGCATTGTAGTCAATCATCTGAAAGGCTCCCGCTCCGGAGCGAAGAGGACACACGAATGACACCGTTTATGACCGAAGATTTTCTACTCGATAGCGAATTTGCCCGCCGCCTGTACCACGATTACGCCAAAGATCAGCCTATTTTCGACTACCATTGCCACCTTCCGCCGCAGCAGGTTGCCGAAAATTACCGTTTCAAAAATCTGTATGACATCTGGCTGAAAGGCGATCACTATAAATGGCGCGCAATGCGCACCAACGGCGTGCCGGAGCGTCTGTGTACCGGTGATGTCTCCGATCGCGAGAAATTTGACGCCTGGGCAGCCACCGTGCCTCACACGATTGGCAACCCGTTATACCACTGGACCCATTTAGAGCTGCGTCGCCCATTTGGTATTACAGGTAAGCTGCTGTCGCCTTCCACCGCCGATGAGATCTGGGACCAGTGCAATGCGTTACTGGCCCAGGACGCCTTCTCCGCCCGCGGGATCATGAAGCAGATGAATGTGAAGATGGTCGGCACCACCGACGATCCGATTGATTCCCTGGAACACCATGCGGTTGTCGCTAAAGACACTTCATTTGATATCAAAGTGTTGCCGAGCTGGCGCCCGGATAAAGCGTTCAACATCGAGCAGGCGACCTTCAATGACTATATGGCTAAGCTGGGTGAAGTGTCGGACACCGATATTCGCCGTTTTGCGGACCTGCAAAGCGCGCTGACCAAACGTCTGGACCACTTTGCCGCTCACGGTTGCAAAGTCTCCGACCACGCCCTGGACGTGGTGCTGTTTGCGGAAGCGACTGACGCCGAGCTGGACGCCATTCTGGCGCGTCGCCTGGCTGGCGAAACCCTCAGCGAACGCGAAGTGGCGCAGTTCAAAACCGCGGTGCTGGTGTTCCTCGGCGCAGAGTATGCCCGTCGCGGCTGGGTGCAGCAGTACCACATCGGCGCGTTGCGCAATAACAACCTGCGTCAGTTCAAACTGTTAGGCCCGGACGTTGGCTTTGACTCGATCAACGATCGTCCGATGGCTGAAGAGCTGTCTAAGCTGCTGAGCAAGCAGAACGAAGAGAACCTGCTGCCGAAAACCATTCTCTACTGCCTGAACCCGCGCGATAACGAAGTGCTGGGCACCATGATCGGTAACTTCCAGGGCGAAGGGATGCCGGGCAAGATGCAGTTCGGCTCCGGCTGGTGGTTCAACGATCAGAAAGACGGCATGGAGCGGCAGATGACCCAGCTGGCGCAGCTCGGCCTGCTGAGCCGCTTTGTCGGGATGCTGACCGACAGCCGCAGCTTCCTCTCCTACACCCGCCACGAATACTTCCGTCGTATTCTGTGCCAGATGATCGGCCGTTGGGTGGCCGCCGGCGAAGCGCCTGCGGATATCGCGCTGCTGGGCGAGATGGTGAAAAACATTTGCTTTAACAATGCGCGTGACTATTTCGCCATTGAACTGAACTAAGACCAGAGGTCGGTTGATATGCAATACATCAAAATCCATTCGCAGGATAACGTCGCGGTCGCGCTGGCGGATATGACGGCCGGTAGCGTGGTGACGATCGACAATGACCCGGTCACCCTCGGTCAGGATATCGTTCGCGGACACAAGTTTGCACTGCGCGCTATCGCGAAAGGGGAAAACGTCGTTAAGTATGGGTTGCCGATTGGCCATGCGCTGGCGGATATCGCGCCGGGCGAGCATGTCCATGCGCACAATACGCGCACCAATCTCAGCGACCTTGACGCGTATCGCTATCAACCGGAGCAGGTTGCCCAACCGCCGCAGCCAGCGGATCGCGAAGTGCAGATTTATCGTCGCGCCAATGGCGACGTCGGGGTGCGCAATGAGCTATGGATCCTGCCGACCGTCGGCTGCGTCAACGCCATGGCCCGCCAGATGCAGAACCGTTTTCTGAAAGAGGCGAACGGCGCCGAGGATATCGATGGGGTGCATCTCTTCAGCCATACCTACGGTTGCTCACAGCTCGGGGACGACCACATCAATACCCGCACCATGCTGCAGAATATGGTCCGCCATCCGAACGCCGGAGCGGTGCTGGTGGTGGGCCTTGGCTGTGAAAACAACCAGGTGGATGCTTTTCGCGAAACGCTGGGCGAGTATGATCCGCAGCGCGTGCACTTTATGGTTTGTCAGCATCAGGACGATGAAGTGGAGGTGGGTGTGGCGCATCTCCACCAGCTGTATGACGTGATGCGTCAGGATAAACGTCAGCCGGGCAAGCTGAGCGAGCTGAAGTTTGGCCTCGAGTGCGGTGGGTCGGACGGCCTGTCCGGCATCACCGCTAACCCGATGCTGGGGCGCTTCTCAGACTATGTGATCGCCAACGGCGGCACCACCGTGCTGACCGAAGTGCCGGAGATGTTCGGCGCCGAACAGCTGCTGATGAGCCACTGCCGCGACGAAGCGACCTTCGACAAGCTGGTGACCATGGTCAATGACTTTAAGCAGTACTTTATCGCTCACGACCAGCCTATTTACGAAAACCCTTCGCCGGGCAACAAGGCCGGGGGGATCACCACCCTCGAAGATAAGTCGCTGGGCTGTACCCAGAAAGCGGGCTCCAGCCAGGTGGTGGATGTCCTGCGCTACGGCGAGCGTCTGAAGGTACATGGTCTGAACTTGCTGAGCGCGCCGGGCAATGATGCCGTCGCCACCAGCGCGCTGGCCGGCGCCGGCTGCCATATGGTGCTGTTCAGCACCGGCCGCGGCACGCCGTACGGCGGCTTTGTGCCGACGGTAAAAATCGCCACCAACAGCGAGCTGGCGGCAAAGAAAAAGCACTGGATCGACTTCGATGCCGGACAGCTGATCCACGGCAAAGCGATGCCGCAGCTGCTGGAGGAGTTCGTGGACACCATTGTGGCTTTCGCCAACGGCAAACCGACCTGTAATGAGCGGAATGACTTCCGCGAGCTGGCCATCTTTAAAAGCGGTGTTACCCTGTAAAGGCGTATACATATTGGCGCCCGGGCGGCGTTGATCGCGCATTGGCCTGATAGCGCAGCGTCATCGGGTAAGCAACAGCGGCGTTTCAGCCTGTGAAGCGCCGTTTGTTTTTTTCTCTCAGGGAGCTTTCATGACCGCATATTGGCTGGCCCAGGGGGTCGGCGTCATCGCCTTTCTTATCGGCATTACCACCTTTATCAACCGCGACGAACGTCGCTTCAGGCTTCAGCTGGCGGTCTATAGCGGCGTTATCGGCGTCCATTTCTTCCTGATGGGCGCCGCGCCTGCCGGGATGAGCGCCGGGCTTAATGCGCTCCGCACGGTCATTTCCCTGCGCACCCGCAGCCTGTGGGTGATGACGATCTTTATCCTTCTGACGCTGATCCTCGGCCTTGGCAAGCTGCAGCATGCTATGGAGCTGCTGCCGATTATTGGCACTGTCGCCAGCACCTGGGCGCTGTTTCGCTGTAAAGGGCTGACCGTCCGCTGCGTGATGTGGTGCTCCACCGCCTGCTGGGTGACGCATAACCTGTGGCTGGGTTCCATCGGCGGGACGCTGATTGAAGGCAGCTTCCTGATCGTCAACGGCCTGAATATTATTCGCTTCCGCCGGATGCAAAAGCGGGGTATCGATCCGTTCAGGGTTGAAAACGCGGTGCAGGAAGAGAGCCCCTCCGCGCGGTAGCGGAGGGGAAAGGCATTAGCTACGCAGGGCGTTTTTCGCCAGCTGGTCGTCTTCCGCCATGCAGGCGGCGGCGGTAAACAGGGCGTCGGTTGAGGAGTTCAGCGCGGTTTCGCAAGAATCCTGCAGCACCCCGATAATAAAGCCGACGGCAACCACCTGCATCGCCACATCGTTCGGAATACCAAACATATTACAGGCCAGCGGGATCAGCAGCAGCGAACCGCCCGCCACGCCGGAGGCGCCGCAGGCGCACAGCGAAGCGACCACGCTCAGCAACAGCGCCGTAGGCAGATCCACCGGAATATTCAGCGTATGGACCGCCGCCAGCGTCAGCACGGTGATCGTGATTGCCGCGCCCGCCATATTGATGGTTGCCCCCAGCGGAATGGAGACCGAATAGGTATCGCGATCCAGGTTCAGTTTCTCACACAGCGCCATATTCACAGGAATATTAGCGGCGGAGCTGCGGGTGAAAAACGCGTAGACGCCGCTTTCGCGCAGGCAGGTCAGCACCAGCGGATAGGGGTTGCGGCGGAGCTTCCAGAACACCAGCAGCGGATTAATCACCAGCGCCACCAGCAGCATACAGCCCACCAGCACCAGCAGCAGCTGGGCGTAACCCCACAGGGTTTCAAAACCGGTGGTCGCCAGGGTGGAAGAGACCAGACCGAAGATCCCCAGCGGCGCAAAGCGGATCACCACTTTAACGATAAAGGTCACCGCGTGGGAGACATCGTTGATCAGGTTTTTAGTGGTGTCGTTACCGTGACGCAGGGCGAAGCCAAGGCCCACCGCCCACACCAGAATACCGATATAGTTGGCGTTCAGCAGGGCGTCGATCGGGTTGGACACCATGCTCATTAGCAGGCCGCGCAGCACCTCAACAATCCCCGACGGCGGCGTGATGCTGTCGGCGGCGGTGGTTAAGTGCAGGGTCGAGGGAAAGACAAAACTGAACAACACCGCGGTCAGCGCCGCGCTGAAGGTGCCCAGCAGATAGAGAAACAGAATGGGGCGGATACTGGTTTTTTGTCCATGCTGATGGTTGGCGATCGAGGCCATGACGAGCATCAATACCAGCACCGGCGCTACCGCCTTTAACGCGCCGACGAACAGTGTCCCCAGCAGGCCGACGGCGATAGCCGCAGGCTTAGAGACCAGCGCCAGCAGCACGCCAAGTACCAGGCCGACTAAAATTTGTTTCACCAGGCTGCCTTGTGCCAGGCGGGAAAGCCACCCTGATGAGGGAGTGCGTGTGGTCATAATTCATTCCTTCCAGTGATGTAGCAAGCCATCCCAGCCACGTATTATTTGTTACGTTTATGTCAGGATGTAAGTATATGTTTGCATAGTCGAGTATACGGAAAGAATGACGGGCGGGAAGCGCAAAATACTGTGATTTTAATCTGGATCTTATTTTTTAACTATGTAGCAACATAATTGTGACATGAGCAGGCATTATCGTTACGAGAAGGTTTGCTATAGCCGATTACCGCGCCGCCAGCGGGGGCCGACGGCGCGCCAGGCAGGTTACTCAGGCAGTTTGCGCTGCTTGTCGTGCTGCTTGTTGACCCAGGCGTTAATCAACAGCGTGACGGTCAGGATACCACCCACGACCCCCAGCGAGATGGCGACCGGGATATGGTAGAAATCGACGATCAGCATCTTCACGCCAATAAACACCAGGATCACCGACAGGCCATATTTGAGCATCGAGAAGCGCTCAGCGACCCCCGCCAGCAGGAAGTACATGGCGCGCAGGCCGAGAATGGCAAACAGGTTCGAGGTCAGCACGATAAACGGGTCGGTGGTGACCGCAAAGATCGCCGGGATACTGTCGACGGCGAATATCACATCGCTCAGCTCGACCAGAATCAACACCAGCAGCAGCGGCGTGGCGAACAGCACCCCGTTTTTACGGGTGAAGAAGCGCTCGCTCTCGATTTTATCGGTCATTCGCAGATGGCTGCGGATCCAGCGCACCAGCGGTTTGTCGCCGATGCCGGAATCGTCCTCTTTCGCCAGCGCCATCTTCACGCCGGTAAACAGCAGGAAGGCGCCGAAGACGTACAGCAGCCAGTCGAACTGGGAGATAAGCCAGCTGCCGGCGAAGATCATAATGGTGCGCAGAACAATCGCCCCGAGGACGCCATACACCAGCACCCGGCGCTGCAGAGCAGGCGGCACGGCGAAGTAGCTGAACAGCATCAGCCAGACGAAGACGTTATCGACCGCCAGCGCTTTTTCAATCAGATAGCCGGTGAGGAAGGCCAGGGCCTGCGGATCGGCGACGGCGCGGCCCTGGGTTTGCACCAGATACCACCAGAACGCGGCGTTGAACAACAGAGAAAGTGTGACCCAGAGGATAGACCAGCCAGCGGCCTGCTTCATGGTCATGCTATGCGAACCGCGTCGTCCCTGAAGCAGCAGGTCGATCGCCAACATGATCGCGACGACGACAGCGAATCCACCCCATAGCAACGGCGTGCCGACAGTATTCATTTGATATTCCTTACATAAAAACAAAAACGGCTGACGTCGGAAGACGGCAGCCGCTGCGCTTTTATGCATAGACCTCGCCTTCCGGCAAGGTCTCACTTACAACAACCAAAGTTCATCGCGATGGGCTTTGGTAATTGCCCGGCGACCGGATGCGGTGTTACACGCATCGTAATGACGATCGACCGGCAAGGAAGTTACTCCCCTTTGCTCGTAACAAAATATGTCACGAGGCGGTTTTCGTCAATGGCGGCCAGACGGGCCTTTACACTCTTTTACGCCAGCGGCTGCGTATCGGCCGGGAAGATCACCCCGGTCTGGCGACGAATTTCGCTCGACAGTTTCGCCGTGATACGGCTCACTGCCAGGCCCGGATGGTCGACATCCTCTGTTTCCACCAGCCGCGCGAAGGTCTCCGCCTCGTACAGCATAGTATTGATATGCTGCGGCTGCGTCAGGTCCTGGGCTTTGCCGCCGCGCGGCACAAACGCCAGCTTCTGGCACTCGGAGATTTTTTCGATCACTAATACGCCGTCTTCGCCCTGAATTTCACTGGGGATCGCCGAGTCGCTCACCTTGGAATGATGCAGCGTCACGTCGAAGTCGCCGTAGCTCAGCACCACGGTGCCCTGGGCGTCCACGCCGCTGTCCAGCAGGCTGGCGGTGGCATGAACGGCCCGCGGTTCGCCCCACAGCGCCACAGCGGACGCCAGGCAATAGAAGCCGATATCCATAATCGAACCGTTGGAGAACGCCGGATTAAAGGTGTTGGGGTTTTCGCCGTCGAGGTAGCGCTGGTAGCGCGAAGAGTACTGGCAGTAGTTAATGAAGGCTTTACGCAGTTTACCCACTTTGCCGAGGGTTTCCTTCAGCAGCAGAAAGTTGGGCAGGCTGGCGGTTTTGAAGGCTTCAAACAGCACCACGTTGTTGGCTTTCGCCACCGCGATGGCCGCCTCGACCTCCTGCAGATTCGACGCCAGCGGTTTTTCGCAAATGACGTGCTTTTTGTGGCTCAGGAACAGCCGCGTCTGCGGGAAGTGCAGGGAGTTCGGGCTGGCGATATATACCGCGTCAATGGCGTCGCTTTGCGCCAGCGACTCCAGCGAGGTAAACAGATGCTCGACCGGATAGTCATTGGCGAAGGCTTGCGCCTGTTCGAGGCTGCGGGAGTAGATGGCGGTAAGTTTATATTTGCCGGTTTCATGGGCGGCATCGACAAACTGCTTAGTGATCCAGTTTGTGCCAACAACTGCGAAACGTATCATAAACGGTGACGAACTCCATTAAAGGGAACCTGTCGTCACTCTATCATGCCCCCATGACAAAACCAGTGCGTGACTACGCAGAACGATTTAACGAAAGGTGCGTCAGCCACAGGCGGGTGTCGAACTCCAGCTGATGGTACTGCGGCTCCATATGGCAGCACAGCTGGTAGAAGGCTTTGTTGTGCTCCTTCTCTTTCAGATGCGCCAGTTCATGGACCACGATCATCCGCAAAAAGTCCTCCGGCGCGTCGCGAAATACCGTCGCCACGCGGATCTCCGCTTTGGCTTTCAGCTTGCCGCCCTGAACGCGGGAAATGGCGGTATGCAGGCCGAGCGCATTGTTCAGCACGTGGATCTTACTGTCATACATCACTTTGTTGATCGGCGCCGCGCCGCGCAGAAAGCGGTTTTTCAAATCCTGGGTGTACTGATATAGCGCTTTATCGCTGTTAACGTCGTGCCCTTGCGGATAGCGCTTTTGCAGCACCTCTCCAAGGCGGTTTTGCTCGATTAACGTGGTCACCTGCGCCAGCAGCGATTCAGGATAGCCCTGTAAATAAATGAGTTTTGTCATCGTCTTATCATTATGTCTGTCAGGAGGGCAGTTCAGCCACGGTCATGGTAAAGACCAGCGGCGCGGGCCCCGCATTCCGGTACCCATGCTCTGTTTCGGTACGGGCCACCGCGGATTCCCCGGCCGCCACCGTGCGGCAGGTCTCGCCAAGCGTCAGCGTCAGCGCGCCGGCTTCCACGTGCAGCAGCTCGAAGGTCGTCGCCGGATGGCCGGGCGAGGTAAAGGCTTCGCCGGGCTGCATCTCCCAGCGCCACAGCTCTATCATATTCGGCCCGGCGGTACCGGCGAGGAGCCTGGCGCTGCCCCCCAGCGGGCCTTGCCAGAGGGTGGGGATCTGCTCGGCGGGAATAATATGCAACGCGGGTTCGCTAGCCACATTGACAATATCCGCCACCGAGACGCCCAGCGCGGCGGCGAGTTTGCAGAGGATCGCAATGCTGGGGTTGGCGGCCTCTTTTTCCATCTCGACCAGCATGCCTTTGCTGATGCTGGCCCGGCGCGACAGCTCGTCCAGCGACATTTTTTTCGCTTTACGGTAGGCCTTCAGCCGCGTGGCGAGGGCGCGACTTACCTGGTCGACATCAGATCCTGAATCGGTCGTTATATTGACTTTTACGTTCATTGGTCACTATGATGAAACAAATTGGTCATTACAGGATTATCGAATGCGTAGCGTAACGCCGTCAATCGAATCTGCGGTCAGCCGCCTGGCGCCGGGCTTTCGGGCATTAAGTATTGTGGTGGAGAGCGCGCCGGTGGCCAATCCCGCCGTCGCGGAACAGGCGCTGGCCGAGGCCTGCCTGGCGGTGCAGCAGGATGATGTGCCCTGGGCGCAAGCGCACCTGGCGGCATGGGATGAAGCGTTCAGCGCCTTCGGCGCGAAGGCGAAACGTACCCCCTGTTCGGCGCAGGCGCTGCGCAAGCGGGTGCTGAAAGAGGGGAGCCTGCCGGCCATCGATCCGGTGGTGGATATCTACAACGCGATCAGCATTCGCTATGCCATCCCGGTCGGTGGGGAAAATCTGGCCTCCTACCGTGGCGAACCGCGGCTGGCCATTGCCCGCGGCGATGAGCCATTCGATACGCTAAAATCGGCAGAGCCGGTGGTGGAATATCCGGAGCCGGGCGAAGTCATCTGGCGGGATGATATAGGCGTAACCTGCCGACGCTGGAACTGGCGGCAGGGCGTACGCACCCGGCTGGACAGCGGCGCGCAGACGATGTGGTTTATTCTCGAAAGCCTGCCGGCGATGCCGTTGTCGGCCCTGCATGAGGCGGGAGAGCGGCTGGTAGGCTATCTGCAGCAGCTGATGCCCGGCGCCCGCGCCTCGATAACGCTGCTGCGAGCCGATGACGAGGGCGATCTACGCTGAGCGGCGATGATCAGCGATCTCTCTTCAACTGGACAGGATTTGCGTATAAACTCGCGGGTTTTACTATTCCGGAGGCGGAGAGGCGATGAGCCAGGCAGAGTTAAACGGTGAGTTATTCACATTAGAGCGGTTCCCACCTAACGCTGAAGAAGAAGCGCTTCAGGCGTGGGAAGCGGCGGATGAATATCTGCTGCAACAGGTGAATGACGTCGACGGCCTGACGCTCATCTTCAACGACGGCTTCGGCGCGCTCGCCTGCGCGCTGGCGGAACGCAACCCGGTGAGCATCAACGACTCCTTTATCTCCGAGCTGGCGACCCGCCACAACCTGCGGATGAACGGCATTGATGAAGAGAGTGTGCGTTTTCAGGATAGCCTGAGCCCGCTGCCGGCCGCGCCGGCGCTGGTGCTGATTAAGGTGCCAAAGCAGCTGGCGCTGCTGGAACAGCAGCTGCGCGCCCTGCGCGCAGTGGTGACGCCGGAAACCCGCATTATCGCCGCGGCGAAAGCGCGCGATGTGCATAACTCGACGCTGGCGCTGTTTGAAAAGATCCTCGGCACCACCACCACCTCGCTGGCGTGGAAAAAAGCGCGTCTGATCCACTGCGTTTTCACCGCCCCTGAGCTTGCCGACGCGCCGCAAACCTACAGCTGGAAGCTGGACGGCACGCCGTGGACCATCCACAACCATGCCAACGTCTTTGCCCGCAGCGGTCTGGATATCGGCGCGCGCTTCTTCCTGCAGCATTTACCGTCTGATTTAGAAGGCGAGATCGCCGATCTCGGCTGCGGCAACGGAGTGATAGGCCTGCAGGCGCTGGCGCAGAACCCCCATGCCCGCGTGATGTTCACCGATGAGTCGCACATGGCGGTGGCTTCCAGCCGGTTGAACGTTGAGCACAACCTGCCGGACGATATTGACCGTTGTGAATTTATGGTCAACAACTCGCTCTCCGGCATTGAGCCGGACCGCTTTACGGCGATCCTGTGCAATCCGCCGTTCCACCAGCAGCACGCCATTACCGACCATATCGCCTGGCAGATGTTTAACGACGCCCGCCGCAGCCTGAAATACGGCGGCGAGCTGTACGTCGTCGGCAACCGTCATCTCGACTACTTCCGTAAGCTGAAGCGCGCTTTCGGTAATTGCACGACGATTGCGACGAACAATAAGTTTGTCATTTTGAAAGCAACGAAGGTGCGTAAGCAGCGCTGATTCATTTTGTTGTTTTCCCCCCGGCTTGCGGCTGTCGCCTTAGCCGGGCTACCGTTCGGGATTATCGTGGTAGCCCGGGGAAGGCGCATCGCGCCGCCCCCGGGACACGGCTAAATCGCCAGGGCCAGCTTCGTGCCCTGGGCAATCGCCCGGCGCGCATCCAGCTCCGCCGCCACGTCGCAGCCGCCGATCAAATGCACCGTTTTTCCCGCCGCGCGCAGCGGATCCGCCAGTTCACGGCGCGGCTCCTGACCGGCGCAGATCACGACATGATCCACCGCCAGCAGCTGGCGCTCGCCGCCGATCGTCACGTGTAATCCCTCATCATCGATCTTCTCATAGCTGACCGCCGGGATCATTTTCACGCCGCGCGCCAGCAGCGTGGCGCGGTGGATCCAGCCGGTGGTTTTGCCGAGCCCGTCGCCCGGTTTGCTCGCCTTGCGCTGCAGCATCACAATCTGTCGCGGGCTTTGACTCAGCTGCGGGCCTTCCGGATGCAGCCCGCCCGCCGTCCGCAGGCTGGTATCGATACCCCATTCGCGACAGAACTCGCCGATATCCTGGCTGGTGGCGACCCCCGACTGGCTTAAATACATCGCGGTGTCGAAGCCGATGCCGCCGCAGCCGATAATCGCCACCTTCGCGCCAACCGGCGCTTTATCGCGTAAGACATCCAGGTAGCTGAGCACCTTGGGATGATCGATCCCGACGATCGCCGGCAGGCGCGGGGCGATGCCGGTGGCGAGGATCGTCTCATCGAACGCCAGCAGATCGTCTGCCGTGACGCGGGTGTTCAGACGTAGATCGACGCCGTTAAGATCGAGCATTCTACGGTAGTAGCGCAGGGTTTCATAAAACTCCTCTTTGCCGGGGATCTGTTTGGCGATATTAAACTGGCCGCCGATCTCCGGGAGGGCATCGAACAACGTGACGTGATGACCGCGGGCGGCGGCGTTAACCGCGAAGGCCAGACCGGCAGGCCCGGCGCCGACCACCGCCAGCCGCTTAGGGGCGTTGGCAGGCAGGACCGGCATCAGGGTTTCATGGCAGGCGCGCGGGTTGACCAGACAGGAGGTGACTTTGCCGACGAAGATCCGATCGAGACACGCCTGGTTGCAGCCGATGCAGGTGTTGATCTCATCGGCGCGATCGCTCTGCGCTTTCGACATAAATTCGGTATCGGCAAGGAACGGGCGGGCCATTGAGACCATGTCGGCATCGCCGCGGGCGAGGATCGCCTCCGCGACCTGCGGATCGTTGATGCGGTTGGTGGTGATCAGCGGGATCGACACCGCGCCCTTCAGTTTGCGGGTGACCCAGCTAAAGGCGCCGCGCGGTACCGGAGTGGCGATGGTCGGAATGCGCGCTTCGTGCCAGCCGATGCCGGTGTTGATGATCGTCGCCCCCGCCGCCTCGATGGCTTTGGCCAGCGCGGTGACTTCCGCCAGCGTGCTGCCGTCGTTAACCAGATCGAGCATCGACAGACGGTAGATGATAATGAAATCGTGACCGGCGCGCTGGCGCACGGCCTTGACCACTTCAACGGCGAAACGCATCCGGCGCGCGTAATCGCCGCCCCATTGATCGTTGCGCTGGTTAGTGCGCGCGGCGAGGAATTCGTTAATCAGATAGCCCTCAGAGCCCATCACCTCCACGCCGTCATAGCCTGCTTCCCGCGCCAGCTGGGCGCAGTGGGCAAAATCATCGATCAGCGTGAGGATCTCGTCGTGGCTCAGCTCATGAGGGGTGAACCGGTTAATCGGCGCCTGCAGAGGAGAGGGGGCGACCAGCGCGGGCTGGTAGCTGTAGCGCCCGGTGTGCAGGATCTGCAGGGCGATTTTACCGCCTTCCTGATGTACCGCATCGGTGATCTGGCGATGATGCGCCAGATGGCTGACATCGTTGAGTACCGCGCCGCCGGCCATGGTCACCCCGGACGGGGCGGGCGCGATGCCGCCGGTGACGATCAGCGCCACGCCGTGCCGCGCGCGCTCGGCGTAAAAGGCCGCTAACCGTTGCGAGCCGTCGGGCAGTTCTTCCAGACCGGTATGCATGGAGCCCATCAACACGCGGTTTTTGAGGGTGGTGAAGCCCAGCTCAAGCGGGGCGAAAAGCGACGGATAGCGGCTCATAATGGCTTCCAATGTAAAATTATTGTTATGTGGTCGGATGAGTTACTAATTTAGCCGTCGTGAAGAAAAAGGGAAAAGGGGAGTGCGGTGATTGTGATGGGATTCAAAGAACGGCGAAGCGTTGCACCTCACCCCGGCCCTCTCCCAAAGGGAGAGGGGCGAGCGGGCACTGAAAATCAGGCTTCGCGCTGAACGGTCCCCTCTTCCTCAGGGAGAGGTTTAGGGGGAGGGGGAAGACACAGCGCGCTGGCGGCGTTCGAGGCCCGGCGCCTGCCACATCGACGTTGTCAGCCCGCTATCGACAAGACCAAGCTGATCGGCATATACCGACTGCCATTTGCTCATCATCTCCTGATACAGCTCGCGATGCTGCGGATTAGGGGTGAACTCGCGGTGCCAGCTCACTAACTTTTCTCCGGCGCTGGCCATGTCGCCGTACAGCCCGGCGCCAGCGCCGGCGGCGATGGCGCAGCCGAGGGCGGTGGCTTCGCGGACCACCGGCACCCGCACCGGCAGGCCGGTGACGTCGCTGAGGATCTGGCTCCACAGCGCTCCCTTCGAGCCGCCGCCGGCAAACACCAGGCTATCGAAAGTCACCCCAGAAAACTGCGATATCTGCGCCAGGTTGCAGGCGGAGACAATCGCCGCGTTCTCCTCCAGGGCGCGGAACAGAGTGGCTTTATTGCACTTCTCCGGATCGATGGAGAGGTTAATAAACGACGGCGCGGCGTGGTACCACTGCTTAAAGTGCATGGCGTCGGAAAAAATAGGCATCACGCCGTGGGAACCGGCGGGTACGCGGCTGGCCATCTCCTCCAGCAGCGAATAGGCATCGACGCCGAGGCGCTCGGCAATCAGCTTTTCTTCAGCGCAGAAGGCGTCGCGGAACCAGCGCATGGTCAGGCCGGTAAAAAAGCTGATGGACTCCGCCTGCGCCATGCCGGGAATGACGTGAGGGTTAACGCGAATATTCATCTGCGGGTCGGTGCGCACCTGCGGCAGATTCACCACCTGCTGCCAGAAGGTGCCGCCGAGCACTGCGCTTTGTCCGGCGCGCACCACCCCGAGCCCCAGGCAGCCGAGCTGCACGTCGCCGCCGCCCATCACCACCGGCGTCCCGGCGCGCAGGCCGCTCTGCTGGGCCGCCGCTTCGGTGACGGCGCCCAGCAGCGTGCCGGTCTCTTTCACCGGCGACAGCATATCGGCGCGCAGCCCGGCCATATCCAGCAGCGCCGGACGCCAGTCGCGGCTGAACAGATCGAGCATGCCGGTGGTGCCCGCGTTTGACGGGTCGACCGCCAGCTCGCCGGAAAGCTTCGCCGCCAGCCAGTCGCTGATCATGGTGATGGTCGCCGCCTTGCGGTAGATATCGGGCCGATGGTGCGCCAGCCACAGCAGGCGCGGCATCGCGCTGAGCGCCAGCGTTTGCCCGGAGACCTCGTACACCTCGGATTCAAAACGATAGTCGTGGATCTCTTTAAGCTCCGCGACTTCGCGGCTGGCGCGGGCATCAACGTTGGCGCAGGCCCAGATGGCCTCGCCGTTGCGGTCATAGAGGACGATCCCTTCGCGCATCGAACAGCAGGCGACGGACTGAATATCGGCGGGAGAGAGCCGGGCGGCGTCGAGCGCCTGGCGAATGCACTGGCAGGCCAGCTGCCAGTTGGTGGTAAGGTCGAACTCCATCGAGCCGGGGACGTTATCGACGCTCAGGTGTTTCCATTCGGCCTGGCCCACCGCCAGCTGGCGGCCATTGAGATCGAAAATGACCGCCCGAATGCTGCCGGTCCCGGCATCTAACGCTAACAGGTAACTCATGACATGCGCCTCGCTGTTGTCACGCGGCGCCGGGCCTTCAGGAGGCCAGCGCGAGCACCGCGCGTGCTGTTGTCTCTTCCGTTACCAGGCCATTAATCCGCTTGCCAATCAGAGCGGCATGAATCGCCTGCGCTTTTTGTTCTCCTCCGGCGACGCCGACGATGGTCGGCAGCTGCGCCAGCTCATCCAGGGTCACGCCGAGCAGTTCCCGATGGATCTCCAGCCCCTCTACCGGCCGGCCGTCGGCCTGCAGGAAATAACCTAAAATGTCGCCGACCGCCCCTTTGCGGGCGTACATCAGCTGTTCGCCCTCGCTGATATAGCCGGAGCGCAGAATGGTCGCGTCGCGCCGCTGATCGATAGCGCCAATGCCAACCACCGCCGCGTCCGCCGCCGTCGCCGCCAGCATCACATCGCGCACGCTGGATTCGCGGCGCAGGATTTCGGCGACCTCCGCCGACGAGACCCGCAGCGGCGCCGGAATAATGCTCACGCTGCAGGCGGCATCCAGCTGACCGATGCCGGTCATATAGGGGCCGACGCCGCCGGAGAGGGTCACCAGCCGCACCTGCTGCGAGCCGATAAAGCCGCTGAGATGCTGCAGGCAGCTCATGGTGGCTTCGCCGAAGCCGACCGCCAGCAGCTGTCCCGGTTGCAGAATCCCCATCAGCGACTGCGCCGCGCCGATCCCCAGCCGGGTATTCATCGGCGGGGTGTTGAGCGCCGGCAGCACGCGAGCAATCTTGAGGCCAAAGCGCTGCTGGAGTTCGCTTTCCAGCGCCAGACAGCCTTCATAGCGCGAGTTGATCTGCACGCGGATCACCCCGGACTGGCGACCCTTCTCCAGCAGGCGGGAAATCTTCAGCCGCGGCAGCCCCAAACGCTCGCCGATGTCGTTTTGCGTCAGGCCGTCGTGGTAGTAACACCACGCCACCCGCGCCACCAGCTCTTCCTCGGCTAACGCCAGCCCGGCGTAGCGATGGTCTTCCGTAATGCGTTTTTCGCTCATAAATTGAACTCTTATAAAAATTTAGATCATATGTTCGCTATTGCGCGGCCGGAAAGTGTGAGCCGACTGGCAAAACGGATCTTTCCTCTCTGGCCCCTTTTTTCCGGACGATCTAAAGCGCCAAACTGTGATCTTCGCACGGTTGTAAATATAGTTCACCGTCTACGCTTTTGAACATTATTAAATTTAAAAATCATTTGTTCAAACGAGGCGCGACGATGAAGCCACTGCTTGAAGCTCGCCAGATCCGCAAACAGTTCTCCGGCGTTGCCGTGCTGAAGGGCATCGACTTTACGCTATGCGCGGGCCAGGTGCATGCGCTGATGGGGGGCAACGGCGCGGGTAAATCGACGCTGATGAAGATCATCGCCGGCGTCGAAACCCCGGATAGCGGTGAACTGACGATCGGCGAACGCGCGTTTGCGCGCCTTAACCCGGCGCTGGCCCACCAGCTGGGCATCTATCTGGTGCCGCAGGAGCCGATGCTGTTTCCCAACCTCAGTGTGCGCGAGAACATTCTCTTTCGTCTGCCGAAGCGGGCGGATACCGCCGCGCGGCTACAGCAAAAACTGCAGCAGCTGAACTGCCAGATCAACCTGGACGCCAGCGCCAGCACGCTTGAGGTAGCCGATCAACAGATGGTCGAGATCCTGCGCGGCCTGATGCGCGAGGCGCGGATCCTGATCCTTGATGAACCCACCGCCTCTTTAACGCCGGGCGAAACGGAAAGGTTGTTTCAGCAGATCCGGGCATTGCAGGGGCTTGGCGTGGGGATCGTCTTTATCTCGCACAAACTGCCGGAAATCCGCCAGCTTGCCAGCCATGTGTCGGTGATGCGCGATGGGGCGGTAGTGCTCAGCGGCGAAACGGCGGGCTACGGCGACCAGCAGCTTATCAGCGCCATGACGCCGGCCAGCCGCGACCATGCGCTGAGCGACACGCAAAAGCTGTGGCTGGCGCTGCCGGGCAACCGCCGCACCCAGGCGCAGGATTTTCCCGTTCTGCGGGTGGAGGATCTCACTGGCGAAGGTTTTATCGATCTCAGTCTGGAGATCCGCGCCGGGGAGATCGTCGGCCTCGCCGGGCTGGTGGGATCCGGGCGCACCGAATTTGCTGAAACCTTATACGGCCTGCGTCCGCCGCGCGCCGGGCGGATCTGGCTGGAGAACCGCGAGATTAGTCAGGAGAGCACCCGCGCCAGGCTGGGCAGCGGGCTGGTCTATCTGCCCGAAGACCGCCAGGTCTCCGGGCTGTTTCTCGATGCGCCGGTGCGCTGGAACACGGTGATGTTCAATCAGCCGTCGTGGTGGCAGCAGGGGAAACGGGAGGCGGCGGTGGTCGAACGCTATCACCGGGCGCTGGGGATCAAGCTGGCCGATGGCGATCAGCCGGTGCGTACCCTCTCCGGCGGCAACCAGCAGAAGGTGCTGCTGGCGCGCTGTCTGGAGGCTAACCCGCTGCTGTTGATTGTCGATGAACCGACGCGCGGCGTGGATGTCTCCGCCCGCGCCGATATCTATCAGTTGCTGAAAAGCGTTGCCGCGCAAAATGTGGCGGTGCTGATGATCTCCAGCGATCTGGATGAGTTCGTTGGCCTGGCCGACCGGGTGTTGGTGATGCATCAGGGCCGCTACAGCGGCGAGCTGGCGCGGCAGGCGGTGACCGTCGATCGCATGATGACCCTGGCCTTTGGAGGGCAGGCATGAAAACGTTACTCAAGAATCGCGAACTGAGCGCCTTCTTCGCCATCGTGGCGCTGTTTGCCGTGCTGGTGGCGCTCAATCCGGCCTATTTCAGCCTGCAGACGCTGGCGATGATTTTCGCCAGCTCGCAAATCCTGTGCCTGCTGGCGCTGGGGGCAACGCTGGTGATGCTGACCCGCAATATCGACGTGTCGGTGGGCTCCACCGTTGGCCTGAGCGCCATCGCCGTTGGGGTGGCGCTGAACAACGGCTACGGGCTGGCGACGGCGATCGCCTTCGCGCTGGCGATTGGCGCGCTGGCCGGGGCTTTTAACGGCCTGCTGGTGGTGGGGCTGCGCATTCCGGCGATCGTCGCCACCCTCGGCACGCTGGGGTTGTATCGCGGGGTGATGTTGCTGTGGACCGGCGGGAAATGGATCGAAGGCTTGCCCGATAGCCTGAAATCGCTCTCGGAGCCGCTGTTTATCGGCGTCTCGCCGCTGGGCTGGCTGGTGCTGGCGCTGCTGCTGGCGGGCGCATGGCTGCTGTCGAGCACCGCCTCCGGGCGTGATTTCTATGCCGTTGGCGATAACCTCGCCGCTGCCCGCCAGCTGGGCGTGGCGGTCAACCGCACGCGGATGCTGGCCTTTACCCTCAACGGTATGCTGGCGGCCTGCGCCGGGATCGTCTTCGCCGCGCAGATTGGCTTTGTGCCCAATCAGACCGGCAGCGGCCTGGAGATGAAAGCCATCGCCGCCTGCGTGCTGGGCGGGATTTCGCTGCTCGGCGGCACCGGCACCCTGCTCGGCGCGTTTTTCGGCGCCTTCTTCCTCACCCAAATCGACACCGTGCTGGTGCTGTTCCGCCTTCCCGCCTGGTGGAATGACTTTATCGCCGGCCTGGTCCTGCTCGGGGTGCTGGTCCTTGATGGCCGCCTGCGCCAGGCGCTGACCCGCCATCAGCGGGCGCTGAAGTACAGCCGTTTCCAGCCCGGCAACAAAGGGGGCAAACAGGTAGCCCGCTTTCCCGAACGCAAAAGCAAAGAGGTGGCGTAAATGAAGCTGAAGCTTAACTGGGAAAGCGCGCTGCTGGCGTTGTTAGTCGTGGAAATCCTGCTGTTCGGCGCGCTGAATCCGCGCATGCTGGATCTCAATATGCTGCTCTTTAGCACCAGCGACTTTATCTGCATCGGCATCGTCGCGCTGCCGCTGACGCTGGTGATCATCAGCGGCGGGATCGATATTTCGCTGGGCTCGACCATCGGCCTGTGCGCCATCGCCCTCGGGGTGATGACCCAGGCGGGCTGGCCGCTGTGGCTGGCGGTGTCGCTGACGTTGCTGCTGGGGCTGCTGTGCGGGTTAATCAACGCCGCGCTGATCCACTACACCGGCATCAGCCCGCTGGTGATCACCCTCGGGACGCTGTATCTGTACGGCGGCGGCGCGCTGCTGCTTTCCGGCATGGCCGGCGCCACCGGCTATGAAGGGATCGGCGGCTTTCCCGACAGCTTCACCGCCTTCGCCAATTTAACCCTGGGCGGGCTGCCGCTGCCGCTGGTGCTGTTCGCGGTTATCACCTTTCTCTTCTGGCTGCTGGCCCATCGCGGGCGCTTTGGCCGCCATCTTTTTTTACTCGGGCAAAACCCGCGCGCCGCCCGCTATGCCGCGCTGTCGGTCAACGGCATCCCATATGTGCTGTATGGCCTGGTGGGCGTGGCGTCGGCAGTGGCGGCGCTGGTGATGGTCTCCTATTTTGGCTCGGCGCGTTCGGATTTAGGCCGTGATCTGCTGATGCCGGCGCTGACCGCGGCGGTGCTCGGCGGGGCCAATATTTACGGCGGCTCGGGATCGATACTGGGTACCGCGCTGGCGGCATTGCTGGTGGGGTATCTGCAACAGGGTTTACAGATGGTCGGCATCCCCAACCAGGTGTCGAGCGCGCTGTCAGGGGCGCTGTTGGTTGTGGTGGTGATGGGGCGTTCGCTGAGCCTGCACCGTGAATGGGTGCGCGCGACCTGGCGGCGTCTTTTCTCGCGTAAAACAATCGGAGCATAAACATACGATGAAAACCAAACGAATCCTCCAGACGAGCGTCCTGGCGCTGGCGTTAAGCGTGGCAACCGCCCAGGCGGCGGACCGCATCGCCTTTATACCTAAGCTGGTCGGTGTGGGCTTCTTTACCAGCGGCGGCAACGGCGCGAAAGAGGCGGGGAAAGCGCTGGGCGTGGATGTCACCTATGACGGCCCCACCGAGCCCAGCGTCTCCGGCCAGGTGCAGCTGATCAACAACTTCGTCAACCAGGGCTACAACGCGATTATCGTCTCCGCCGTCTCGCCGGACGGCCTGTGTCCGGCGCTGAAGCGGGCGATGCAGCGCGGGGTGAAGGTCCTGACCTGGGATTCCGATACCAAACCGGAGTGCCGCAGCATCTATATCAATCAGGGCACCCCGCAGCAGCTCGGCGGCCTGCTGGTGGAGATGGCGGAAAAGCAGGTGACCAGGCCCGCTGCCAAAGTGGCGTTTTTCTACTCCAGCCCGACGGTGACCGACCAGAACCAGTGGGTGAAGGAAGCCAAAGCCAAAATCGAAAAAGAACATCCGCAGTGGCAAATCGTCACCACCCAGTTTGGCTATAACGATGCCACCAAATCGCTGCAAACTGCCGAGGGGATCTTAAAAGCGTATCCCGATCTTGACGCCATTATCGCGCCGGATGCCAATGCCCTGCCGGCGGCGGCGCAGGCGGCGGAAAACCTCAAGCGCCAGGGCGTGGCGATCGTCGGCTTTAGTACCCCCAACGTGATGCGCCCGTACGTGGAGCGCGGCACGGTGAAAGCCTTTGGCCTGTGGGATGTGGTTCAGCAGGGCAAAATTGCGGTTAACGTCGCCGATCGTCTGCTGAAAAAGGGCGATCTTAACGTCGGCGACAGCGTTGAGGTGAAAGATATCGGCTCGCTGAAGGTCGAACCGAACAGCGTGCAGGGCTACCAGTATGAGGCGAAGGGCAACGGTATCGTGCTGCTGCCGGAGCGCGTGGTGTTCAGCAAAGAGAACATCAATAACTACGACTTCTGACGGAGGATGAGATGGCTGATTTAGACGATATCAAAGAGGGCAAGGACTTCGGCCTCGACCGCCCGCAGCAGAACACGCTGTATACCCTGAAAGGCTGCGGCTCGCTGGACTGGGGCATGCAGTCGCGGCTGGCGCGCATTTTTAATCCGCACAGCAACCGCACGGTCATGCTGGCCTTCGATCATGGTTACTTCCAGGGACCCACCACCGGGCTGGAGCGCATCGATCTCTCTATCGCGCCGCTGTTCGAGGAAACCGACGTGCTGATGTGCACCCGCGGCGTACTGCGCAGTCAGGTGCCGGCCGCGACCAACAAACCGGTGGTGCTGCGCGCCTCCGGCGGCAACTCGATCCTCAGCGAACTTTCCAACGAGTGCGTGGCGGTGGCGATGGAAGATGCGCTGCGCCTGAACGTCTGCGCAGTGGCGGCGCAGGTCTATATCGGCAGCCAATACGAACATCAGTCGATCAACAACATCATCAAACTGGTGGACGCCGGCAACCGCTACGGTATGCCGGTACTGGCGGTGACCGGCGTCGGCAAAGAGATGACCCGCGATGCGCGCTACTTCTCGCTGGCCAGCCGGATTGCCGCCGAAATGGGGGCGCAGTTTGTGAAGACCTATTTCGTTGAGGAAGGCTTTGAAAAAGTGACCGCCAGCTGCCCGGTGCCGATCGTCATCGCCGGGGGGAAAAAGCTGCCGGAGCATGAGGCGCTGGAGATGTGCTGGCGGGCGATCGACCAGGGGGCGTCCGGGGTGGATATGGGGCGCAATATCTTCCAGTCCAGCGCCCCGCGCGCAATGCTGAAGGCGGTGAAAAAGGTGGTGCATGAGAATCTGAACGCGCGCGAAGCGTACCAGTTCTGGCAGGAAGAGAAACAGGGAGAGCGGAAATGAATGTGACGCTGGTGGAGATCAATATCAAACCCGAGCGGGTGGATGAGTTTCTCGAGGTGTTCCGCGCCAACCACGAAGGGGCGCTGCGGGAGCCGGGCAACCTGCGCTTTGATGTCCTGCAGGACCCGGAGGTGAAGACCCGCTTTTTTATCTACGAAGCCTATAAAGACGATGAGGCGGTGCTGGCGCATAAGAAGACCCCGCACTATTTAGCCTGCGTCGAAAAGCTGGAAGAGATGATGTCGCAGCCGCGGCAGAAGCGCAGCTTTATCGGCCTGCTACCGCAGGTGTGAGGGAAATCCAGAGCAGAAGATAATCCCGGTCCTCTTCCATTGGGAGAGGACCGGGGGGAGGGGCAGTTTATTACGCCTCTTCAACCGAGACGCGCAGGGCCGCCAGCGCCTTACGCGCCGCCTTCAGCACCTGCTCGCACTGCTCAAGGGTGAGCGTCAGCGGCGGTTCAACGCGGATCGTCTTGGCGTTATTTAACGTCCCGGCGACCAGCACCCGCTGTCTGAACATCTCGCTGGCAAAGTCGTAGCCAATCTCGTTATCGACAAACTCGATGGCCATCAGCATGCCTTTCCCGCGCACTTCATTCACCAGGTCCGGATACTCCTGCGCCAGCAGGCGGAAACCGTCCAGCAGCATATCGCCTTTCTGCGCCGCCTGC
Source organism: Klebsiella sp. M041 (assembly GCF_059759695.1). Lineage (NCBI taxonomy): Bacteria > Pseudomonadati > Pseudomonadota > Gammaproteobacteria > Enterobacterales > Enterobacteriaceae > Klebsiella > Klebsiella sp. M041. Next base: position 24,804 of record NZ_JCAXWU010000013.1, on the reverse strand, counting down.
GCCGGCAGGTTTTGCGTCAACAGCACGTTGATGGTCGCCAGCGCCGCCGCACAGGCCAGCGGGTTGCCGCCGAAGGTCGTGGTGTGCAGGAACGGGTTGTCGAACAGCACCGAGAAGACCTCTTCCGTCGCCACCGTCGCGCCGATCGGCATCACGCCGCCGCCGAGCGCTTTCGCCAGACACAGAATGTCGGGCTGAACGTTCTCATGCTCGCAGGCGAACATCTTGCCAGTGCGGCCCATGCCGGTCTGCACTTCGTCGAGGATCAGCAGGGCGCCAAACTCGTCGCACAGCTTACGCACCGCCGGCAAATACCCCGTCGGCGGCAGGATCACGCCCCCTTCGCCCTGAATCGGCTCAAGGATCACCGCCGCGACGTCGTCGCCGGTTTTCTTGCACTCGCTCAGCATGGTGCGCATGGCGTTGATATCGCCGAACGGCACATGGCGGAAGCCCGGCAGCAGCGGCATAAACGGTTTGCGGAAAGTCGACTTGGCGGTGGCCGACAGCGCGCCCAGCGATTTGCCATGGAAGGCGCCGCTGGTGGCGATGAAGGTGAATTTACCGCGCGGCGACTGATAGGCTTTCGCCAGCTTGATGGCCGCCTCTACCGATTCGGTACCGCTGTTGCAGAAGAAGCTGTACTTCAGTTTGCCGGGCGTTAAGGCCGCCAGGGTTTTCGCCAGCATCGCGCGTAGCGGATCCAGCAGTTCCTGGCTGTGAAGCGGTTGTTTCGCGAGTTGATTCTCGACGGCGGATACCACAACTGGATTACGGTGCCCTACATTGAAGATGCCAAACCCGCCAAGGCAGTCGATAAACTCCTGTCCCTGGGTGTCGACAAGCGTATTTAACCCTCCCGCTTGCCACTCTACGGCTCCGTAATCCCCGCCGGCTGTGACCGATTTTCGATACTCTAAAAACCCCGGATTCACATGCTCTTTAAAGTATTCTCTGACCTCCTGGTTAAGTGCTTTCATTTCCTCATGGTCAAGCGTGCGCTTTTCAATGAGATTCAGTGCGTGTGCGCTGCAGGCCAGAGCCGATGCGCTGGAAGGTAACCTGTTCAAAATGTGCTCCTGGGGCGGACGTATCACACGATACTGGATTAAGTATTGCAGGGATTACGCCAGTTCGGCAGAAGCGGTGAAAATCGGGATAAATGCAAAGTAAAAGACGAAATGTGTAAAATTTAATCTCATGGCGCCATTATTGGCACGTTTTATTCCTGAGCTGACGAGATTTTCTGCCTTGCGGCGTTGAGCGGCACGATCCGTCGTGGTGCGGGCTGCCCCAGCGCGGGGCAGCCGATGGTGAGAAAGGAGGCTTAGTCGAGCTGGGAGATCTCCATCGCCGCCCGGTCGATAATGCCGATGATCTGCTTGAGCTGGGCGGCGCTGCTGGCCTGCTGGTTCACTTTCAGGTCGAGGACCGCTTTGAAATTCTCCAGCGCGCGCTTCATCTGCGGATCGCGGCGCAGCTCGCAGCCGACCATCCGCGCCTGCAGACGCTCCTGGATATGGGCCAGATGCTCCTGGTTCTCCGCGTGCAGCTGTTTCCCCTCTTCGCTGATGACGATTTTTTTGCGTCCGTTGTCGTCTTCCACGCTGATGAGACCCTGGTCCTGGAGCAGATCCAGCGTCGGGTAGATCACCCCCGGGCTGGGACTGTAGTTCCCCTGGGTGAGGGTTTCGATCTCTTTGATCAGCTCATAGCCGTGGCTGGCGCTGCGGCTGAGGATGTCCAGAATAATCAGCCGCAGTTCGCCGTGGCCAAAGAAACGCTGGCGACGTCCGCCGCCGCGACGGCCATGGTCGCCGTGTTCGCTGGGGTCACCGTGGCGCCCGCGCGGCCCACGCCCGTCTTCATGATGATGTCGCATGGTTACCTCCTGCTATGTTTTGATATATCTAATTTATATCTAAAAAATGAATTCTCGCAATGCTGGTTGTGATTTATTTTTTAATTTGTTGATATTTATCTGTTTATTTTTGATTCTGGAATTTTAATGCGGTTTGTTTTGACTATATCAAAAAAAGACTTGCATTCTTTTTAGATGGCAATCATTATCATTTGCATCGAGTTTAGATATATCTATTTACTGTTCACGAAGGCGATCGATGATGACAAAAACCAAAGCAGACAAGTACCCGCAGCGTGTCCGCAATGAGCTGCGTTTCCGTGAGCTGACGGTGCTGCGCGTGGAGCGCGCAGGCGCGGCTTTCCAGCGCATCGTGCTGGGAGGCGAGGCGCTGGAAGGTTTCGTTTCCCGCGGCTTTGACGACCACACCAAGCTTTTCTTCCCGGAGCCGGGCGCGGCGTTTGCCCCGCCGCAGGTGACCGAGGAGGGGATTGACTGGGGCGAGGGCGTGCGGCCTGCTACCCGCGACTATACGCCGCTGTACGATGCCGAACGCCATGAGCTGGCGTACGACTTCTTTATCCACGACGGCGGAATCGCCAGCCGCTGGGCGCTGGAGGCAAAAGTGGGCGATAAGCTGGTGATCGGCGGTCCGCGCGGCTCGCTGGTGGTGCCGGAGGATTACGCCTGGCAACTGTATGTCTGCGATGAGTCCGGTATGCCGGCGCTGCGTCGTCGTCTGCTGGGTTTGCGTCAGCTGGCGGTGACGCCGCAGGTGACGGCCATCGTCACTATCGCCGATGCGTCATATAAAGATTATCTGGCGGATCTCGACGGCTTTAACATCGAGTGGGTGGTGGGCCACCATCCGGCGTTCGTCGCCGAGCGTCTGGCGCAGGTGAAGGTGCCGGCGGAGGATTATTTCATCTGGCTGACCGGCGAAGGCGCGGTGGTGAAATCGCTGCTGGCGCGCTTTGAGGATGAGAGCATCGATCAGCAGCTGGTGCGCTCGCAGGCGTACTGGCACAGCAAGTAAAAAGCCATCGTGGTCAAACCCGGATAGCGGCGCATAGCGTCTTATCCGGGCTATCCGCGGTGCCGTTTTTGTCGGGTGGCGGCTAACGCCTTACCCGACCTGCCTTTTGGCGGTGGGACGTTGCCCCGGTAAGCGCAGCGCCACCGGGGGAAGTTTATCGTTCCGCCAGCGCTTTAAACACCATCGCCACCGCGTGGGCGCCGGGGTCCATGTTGCCGAGCAGGCTGTCGCTATTGAGATAGGACGCTCGTCCGGCGCCGGCTTTGCCCGACTGGCAAGTGCGATCCGCGCCGGCCTGCGCCGCGGCAAAAGCGGCCTGCAGGTTCTCCGGTTCGGCGAGCAGCGCCGCCAGCGCTGGCTGCAGCGCGTCGATCATTGTCCGGTCGCCTTCCTCGGCGCCGCCGTAAAATTTCATCTGCTCCAGACCGGCGTTCAGCGCCTCGGCCACGCTGGCGCCGTGCCCCAGCTTCTGCCCGGCAGCGGTGAAGAAGATCGACATCAATACCCCGCTGGAGCCGCCCATCACCACCGTCAGGCGTTCGCCCGTGAGCGCGAACAGCGTGGGCAGATCGTTCAGCGGCAGCTGCTGGCGCTGCAGCAGGTCGGCAATCTCACGCGCCCCGGCGGCGAAGGTGGAGCCGGTATCGCCATCGCCCACTTTGGCATCCAGCGCGTTGAGATGGTCTTCAAGCCCGACGAGGGTGCCGGTCACCTGGGCCACGTAATCACCCACCTGCGGGTTGGCCGAAGGCGTAAAGTCGACGCGCGGGCTGGCGAGAGTGGACGGCATGATGTTAACCGTCCGCGGCTGCACCGGCCGCGGCCAGCCGGCGGTTTCCACATCCGCCAGCAGCGCTTTCTCAATACTCTCTTCCAACACGATGGCGCTCAGCGAGAAACCCTTCATATCCAGGGCCGTCACCAGCGAGGCCGGGCCAATCAGCCAGTCAACGCGCGCCTGCAGCGGCGTGTTGGCCAGTTCGCGGGTCAGGATCGCCATTTCGGCCACCGACACGCCGCCGAGGTTATTGAGCATCACCGCCAGACGGCCGGTTTCCGGCAGGGCAGCGGTCAGTTTTTCCACCATCAGGTTGACGATGTCCGCACTGTTTTGCGTGGCGATGGTGGAGGCGCCAGGTTCGCCGTGGATGCCCATTCCCAGCTCGGCGTGGCCGGCCTGATGGCGCGGCGCGCTGTCGGCCTCCTGCGGCAGATGGCAGCTGGCCAGCGCCACCCCGATGCTGGCGGTGTGGTTGGCGGCATACTGCGCTTCGCGCAGTACGGTGGCGAGATTGTAGCCGCGCTCGGCAAAATAGCCCGCCACCTTATGGACGAACAGCGTACCGGCGATGCCGCGCGGCTGTTTGTTTTCCGGCAGCGAAATGTCGTCGCCGACGATCAGCATTTCCACGTTGTAGCCGAGACGGCGCGCTTTCTCCGCCGCGAGGCCGAAGTTCAGCCGGTCGCCGGTATAGTTTTTTACGATCAGCAGGCAGCCCGCCTCGCCGGTCACCGCCTGAATGGCGGTAAGCACCGCGTCGACGCTCGGCGAGGCGAACAGATCGCCACAAACCGCGGCGGTCAGCATGCCTTTACCAATAAAGCCGACGTGCGCCGGTTCGTGGCCGGCGCCGCCGCCGGCGATCACCGCCACGTTGTTTTTATTCAGGTCGCGACGGACCACCACCCGGATCGCCGGGTCGCTCTCCAGCCGGGCGAGGTTGTTCCACGGACTGGCGATGATGGTTCCCTCAATCACATCGTTGACGAGGCTGGCGCGCTGGTTAAAAAAGAATTGAGACATAGTGGTTCCTGAAGAGTAAGCGAAAACTCACCCTCCGGAGGCAGGCCTCCGGAGCGGTAACGGACAAAGTGGATTTAGTAACGGATAAGGCGCTGGCGGCGCATATCCAGCGCGATGGGCTCGCCGGGCTGCACGCTGTTCAGCGCCTCGCCCTGCTGACATAGCCAGGCGATCCCCGCCGCGCGGGCGATAATCGCGCCGTGGGCCTGTTCGCTGCCGTCGCGCAGGCACAGGCCTTTCACGCGGCTGGCATCCAGTTGCAGGACGGCCGATGGGAACATGTTGTCAGCGATAATAATGGTCGGCTCGCCGGGCGTCGGCAGCGTTTCCTGCACGTCCTGCAGATGGCGCAGGGTGCGCTGCAGAATATCTTCGATATCGATATAGCGCGCCTGGAGATAGGGGTCATCCAGCTGGCGATACTGCTGGCTGAGCTCCATCAGCACCTGATGCCACGCCCATTCCGCCGAGCACGGCTCGGTGAGCAGACGATCGTTGGCGGCATCAAACAGATCCTCATCGTCGAGCAGGGTGTGGTGCCCGGCGAAAATCGCCGCGATATCGGCGTTAAATTTATTCTCCGCCAGCTCGGTCAGGGCAGTGAGATCCGCCAGCGTCTGGTCGATAGCCCGGCGCAGCCGCTGCTGCTCGCGGGCGACATCGGCGGCGGCCGGGCGGACCGGCTGGATCAGGGCCAGCGGATAGCGCAGCGCGATGCCTTCGACGCGTTCGGGGGCGGCCGGGGCCGCTGCCGGTTGCGCTGCAGGCGATTCGCCGAAGTTATCGGCGGCCAGCGCCTGAAACGCCGCCAGCGCCGCATCGGCCTCTGGCCCGCGGGCCAGCAGGCGCAGCTTATCGTTGCGCCGCACCTGCAGCAGGGCGATTTGGTTGAGGCTGTCCGGTTTGACGCACTTCCCGTTTTTCTCCAGCAGCAGATCGGCGTTAAAGCCCGCCAGCGCGGCGACCAGCTTCGACGCCGGACGCACGTGCAGGCCGTTGTGGTTCTGTATGACGACCGCAAGCGACTTGCTGTCGCCATCGTCGGCAAGCGTCGGCGCCGGGGCGGCGTCAGGGGTTGGCGAAGGTAAACCCAGCTGGATCCGTTTGGCCTCCAGGGCGTTCATGGCGTCGGCGATCACTTTGTCGATCCCGGCGCCGGAGGCGGCGCTGACGGTGGCCGCCAGCGTCCCCTCCACCAGCGGCGCGGCGCACAGCCGCACCTTCGCGGCAATCGCCGGATCGAGCAGGTCGAGGGCGGTTTCGGCGCTGAGCAACGCGCTGCCGATATCCATCATCACCAGCACGTGGTCGGTATCGGCGACGGATTCGATCGCTTCCATGACCTTGATCGGATCGGTGCCGATCGGGCTGTCGGGATCGTCGATCCCGGCGGCGATCGCCAGCTTGCAGCCGTCGTTGATTAACATCTGCCGGGCCAGTTCTCCGACACCTTCGCCCAGCCGGGCGCTATGAGAAACAATAACCAGGTTTACCATCGCGATTTCCTTACTCTTTGGCCGCGGCGGCCAGCATCTGCATCATAAACATCACTGACGTGGCGCCCGGATCCTGATGGCCGATGCTGCGTTCGCCAAGGTAGCTGGCGCGGCCTTTGCGCGCCTGCATGGTGATGGTGCTGTGGGCGCCGGCCTCCGCTGCTTTGCAGGCGGCATCCAGCGCGGCGGCGATCGACAGATGCTGCTCGCTGGACTGGCGCAGGGAGTCCACTACCGGCAGCCAGACGTCGCACATGGTTTTATCCCCTGGCTCCGCTTTACCGCGGTTGACGACGCCGTCCGCGCCTTCGCGGATCATCAGGTACAGTTCGTCGAGGGTCAGGCTCTGGTGGGCCTGAGTGACCTGCGCGGCGCGAATGAAGAAGGTGCCGAACAGCGGGCCGCTGGCGCCGCCGACGTTGGAGAGCAGCGTCATGCCGGTGTTTTTGAGGATAAAGCCAATATCTTTATCGGCAATCGACGGCAGCTTTTCCACCACCTTGCTGAACCCGCGGTGCATATTCAGGCCGTGGTCGGCATCGCCGATCTCTTTATCGAGGCCGGTGAGAAAATCGCTCTCTTTGGTGAAGATATCGCCGCAGCGGTACAGCCAGTCGACGATTTGCGTTCTGTTCAGTGACATGTCGTGCTCCTTAGTTTCCCCAGTTCAGCGCCGGGGTATGAACCGGGGCGTCCCATAGCGCCAGCGTTTCATCATCCACTTTCAGCAGGGTGATGGAGAAGCCCGCCATATCCAGCGAGGTGCAGTAGCTGCCGACGAGGTTACGTTCGATGATGATGCCGGACGCTTCACAGCGCTGGGCGAGCCGGTGATAGACGCCGTACAGTTCGGACAGCGGCGTGGCGCCGAGGTTATTGACCATGGCGATGACCCGATCGCCATTTTGTAGCGCGGTTTTGCTCTGCTTCACTTCCTGCCACGCGCCCTTAACGGTATCCCACTGGCGCAGCGTGCGGCTGTAGGCGCCATTCTCCAGCAGGGTATCGAACATCTCATCGACGGTTTGGTCCAGTGAGCTGAAGCGACGGCGGTCGATGCCCGGCTCGCCGTGAATGCCGACGCCGAACTCCATTTCATCGTCCTGCAGGGTAAAGGAGGGTTGTCCGGCGGCCGGTACGGTGCAGGCGCCGAGGGCGATGCCAATGGAGTGGCCGAGATTATTCAGGCGGCGCCCCAGTTCAGCGCAGGCCTCCAGCGAATCGCCGCGCTCGGCGGCAGCGCCGACCAGTTTTTCGATCAGAACGGTATTGGCGACGCCGCGGCGGCCTGCGGTATAGAGACTGTCTTTCACCGCCACGTCGTCGTCGACCACCACGGTGGTGACTTTAATGCCGCTCTCATGCAGCAGCTCGGTGGCGGTTTCGAAGTTCAGGATGTCGCCGGTGTAGTTTTTGATAATCAGCAGGACGCCTTCGCCGCCGTCAATCTGCATCGCGCATTCGAACATTTTATCCGGCGTCGGCGAGGTGAAGATTTCCCCCGGGCAGGCGCCAGAGAGCATCCCCTGGCCGATATAGCCGCAGTGCATCGGCTCATGGCCGCTGCCGCCGCCGGAGAGGAGGGCGACCTTGCCGGCCACCGGCGCGTCGGCGCGGGTGACGTACAGCGGGTCCTGGTGCAGGGTCAGCTGCGGGTGGGCTTTAGCCAGCCCCTGTAATTGTTCATTCAGTACATCTTCAACACGGTTAATCAGCTTTTTCATTATTCAGTGCTCCGTTGGAGAAGGTTCGATGCGGCCTCTCTGCTGGCGGAGGCGGTCATCGCGTAGGGGTATCGTCTGACGGTGCAGCGTGCCTGGCGATATGATGATTCTGGCTGAGTGGACGAAAAAAAGAATGCCCCGGCGATCGGGTTTCATTACGAAACATCACCTGCTGATTTTGTTTCTTTATGGAACGTTTTTGCTAAGGAAACGGTGAAAATGCGAGCTGGCGCGCTTTTTTTCCTCTGCCTTAAGCGCCGGTCATCGCGGCTGGCGCAGCGGGCGGAAAAAAATTTTTTGCTAAATTTCCCCCGGCTGTGGGGAAAAAGCCTGCCGCTAAAGGGGGATGGTAAGGGAATTATGCGGCAGAGGAGCGGATCGGGATCGCAATCCTGACGAAGACTAGGGTTTTTTGTTCCAATATGGAACGTAAAAATTTAACCTGTGTTTCAAATCAGAACAAAAAGGCGAAAGATTTTTTTGTTCCGTGCCGGCCCTACAGTGATCGCACTGCTCCGGTACATTCCGTTGAGGCCGCGCTTTACCGGCCGGCGCGGATAACGCCAGGGCTCATCATGTCTACATGCGCACTTATTTGAGGGTGAAAGGAATGCTAAAAGTTATTCAATCTCCAGCCAAATATCTTCAGGGTCCTGATGCTGCTGTCCTGTTCGGTCAATATGCCAAAAACCTGGCGGAGAGCTTCTTCGTCATCGCTGACGACTTCGTGATGAAGCTGGCGGGGGAGAAAGTGGTGAATGGCCTGCAGAGTCACGATATTCGCTGCCATGCGGAACGGTTTAACGGCGAATGCAGCCATGCGGAAATTAACCGCCTGATGGCGATTTTGCAAAAACAGGGCTGCCGCGGCGTGGTTGGCATCGGCGGCGGTAAAACCCTCGATACCGCGAAGGCGATCGGTTACTACCAGAAGCTGCCGGTGGTGGTGATCCCGACCATCGCTTCGACCGATGCGCCGACCAGCGCGCTGTCGGTGATCTACACCGAAGCGGGCGAGTTTGAAGAGTATCTGATCTATCCGAAAAACCCGGATATGGTGGTGATGGACACGGCGATTATCGCCAAAGCGCCGGTACGCCTGCTGGTCTCCGGCATGGGCGATGCGCTCTCCACCTGGTTTGAGGCCAAAGCCTGCTACGATGCGCGCGCCACCAGCATGGCCGGGGGGCAGTCCACCGAGGCGGCGCTGAGCCTGGCCCGCCTGTGCTATCATACGCTGCTGGCGGAGGGCGAAAAGGCCCGTCTGGCGGCGCAGGCCGGGGTGGTGACCGAAGCGCTGGAGCGCATCATCGAAGCGAACACCTACCTCAGCGGCATTGGCTTTGAAAGCAGCGGCCTGGCCGCCGCCCACGCGATCCACAACGGTTTCACCATTCTGGAAGAGTGCCACCACCTGTATCACGGCGAGAAAGTGGCCTTCGGCACCCTGGCGCAGCTGGTGCTGCAGAACAGCCCGATGGACGAGATTGAAACCGTGCTGGGCTTCTGCCAGCGCGTCGGCCTGCCGGTGACCCTCGCGCAGATGGGCGTCAAAGAGGGGATCGACGCGAAAATCGCCGCGGTGGCGAAAGCCACCTGCGCGGAAGGGGAAACCATCCACAATATGCCGTTTGCGGTGACCCCGGAGAGCGTGCACGCCGCTATCCTCACCGCCGATCTGTTAGGCCAGCAGTGGCTGGCGCGTTAATTCGCGGTGGCTAAACCGCTGGCGCCGGTCGGCGGTTTTTCTTTCTCCCCTCTGGCAGCGGCTGCCGGAGGGGTTCTCTATGGTAAAACGCGGAAAACAGTATGACTGTTCAGACTCAGGATACCGGGAAGGCGGTCTCTTCCGTCATCGCCCAGTCATGGCATCGCTGCAGCAAGTTTATGCAGCGCGAAACCTGGCAAAAACCGCACCAGGCTCAGGGCCTGACCTTTGACTCGATCTGTCGGCGTAAAACCGCGCTGCTGACCATCGGTCAGGCGGCGCTGGAGGACGCCTGGGAGTTTATGGACGGTCGCCCCTGCGCGCTGTTTATCCTTGATGAGACCGCCTGTATTCTGAGCCGCTGCGGCGAACCGCAAACGCTGGCGCAGCTGGCTGACCTGGGGTTTCGCGACGGCAGCTACTGCGCGGAGAGCATTATCGGCACCTGCGCGCTGTCGCTGGCCGCGATGCAGGGGCAGCCGATCAACACCGCCGGCGATCGGCATTTTAAGCAGGCCCTGCAGCCATGGAGCTTTTGTTCGACGCCGGTGTTCGATAACCACGGGCGGCTGTTCGGCTCTATCTCGCTTTGCTGTCTGGTGGAGCACCAGTCCAGCGCCGACCTCTCCCTGACGCTGGCCATCGCCCGCGAGGTGGGCAATTCCCTGCTCACCGACAGCCTGCTGGCGGAATCCAACCGCCACCTCAATCAAATGTACGGCCTGCTGGAGAGCATGGACGACGGGGTGATGGCGTGGAACGAACAGGGGGTACTGCAATTTCTCAATGTTCAGGCGGCGAGACTGCTGCATCTTGATGCCCAGGCCAGCCAGGGAAAAAATATCGCCGATCTGGTGACCCTGCCGGCGCTGCTGCGCCGCGCCATCAAACACGCCCGCGGCCTGAATCACGTTGAAGTCACCTTTGAAAGCCAGCACCAGTTTATCGACGCGGTGATCACCTTAAAACCGATTGTCGAGTCGCAAGGCAACAGCTTTATTCTGCTGCTGCACCCGGTGGAGCAGATGCGGCAGCTGATGACCAGCCAACTGGGCAAAGTCAGCCACACCTTTGAGCAGATGTCAGCCGACGATCCGGAAACCCGGCGGCTGATCCACTTTGGCCGCCAGGCGGCGCGCGGCGGCTTTCCGGTACTGCTGTGCGGTGAAGAGGGGGTGGGGAAAGAGCTGCTGAGCCAGGCCATCCACAATGAAAGCGAGCGGGCGGGCGGCCCCTACATCGCCGTCAACTGCCAGCTGTATGCCGACAGCGTGCTGGGCCAGGACTTTATGGGGAGCGCCCCCACCGATGATGAAAATGGCCGCCTGAGCCGCCTTGAGCTGGCCAACGGCGGCACCCTGTTTCTGGAAAAAATTGAGTATCTGGCGCCGGAGCTGCAGTCCGCCCTGCTGCAGGTGATTAAGCAGGGAGTGCTTACCCGCCTCGACGCCCGCCGCCTGATCCCGGTGGATGTGAAGGTGATCGCCACCACCACCGTCGATCTGGCCAACCTGGTGGAACAGAACCGCTTTAGCCGCCAGCTGTACTATGCGCTGCACTCTTTCGAGATCGTCATTCCGCCGCTGCGCGCCCGGCGCAACAGTATCCCGTCGCTGGTGCATAACCGGCTGAAAAGCCTGGAAAAGCGTTTCTCTTCCCGGCTGAAAGTGGACGATGACGCGCTGGCCCAGCTGGTGGCCTACTCGTGGCCGGGAAATGATTTTGAGCTTAACAGCGTGATAGAGAACATCGCCATCAGCAGCGATAACGGCCACATTCGCCTGAGCAACCTGCCGGAATATCTCTTTTCCGATCGGCCGGGGGCCGATAGCGGCTCATCGCTGCTGCCGGCCAGTCTGACCTTTAGCGCCATCGAAAAAGAGGCCATCATCCACGCCGCCCGGGTGACCAGCGGGCGGGTGCAGGAGATGTCGCAACTGCTGAATATCGGCCGCACCACCCTGTGGCGCAAAATGAAGCAGTACGATATCGACGCCAGCCAGTTCAAGCGCAAGCATCAGGCCTAGTCTCCTCGATACGCGCCATGGAGAACAGGGCGTCCGACAGACGATTGCTGTAGCGTTTGAGCGCGTCGCGCAGAGGGTGCGAGCGGTCCATGGCCGTCAGCAGACGTTCCAGCCGACGAGCCAGGGTGCGCGCCACGTGCAGCTGGGCGGAGGAGAGATTCTTCCCCGGGATCACAAACTGTTTCAGGGGGCCGCTTTCGGCCATATTGCGGTCGATAAGTCGCTCCAGGGCGGTGATCTCCTCCTCGCCGATCGTCTGGCTCAGGCGGACCAGGCCCCGTGCATCGCTGGCCAGTTCAGCCCCCAGCGCGAACAGCGTCTCCTGAATCTGATGCAGACTTTCCCGCAGCCCGGCGTCGCGGGTGGTGGCGTAGCAGACGCCCAGCTGGGATATCAGTTCATCGACGGTGCCGTAGGCCTCGACGCGAATATGGTCTTTCTCGATGCGGCTGCCGCCGTACAGGGCGGTGGTGCCTTTATCTCCGGTGCGGGTATAGATACGGTACATTCAGCTTCTCTCACTTAACGGCAGGACTTTCACCAGCTGCCCGGCGTTGGCGCCGAGCGTACGCAGATGATCGCGGCTATCGGTGACGTGCCCGGTCGCCAGCGGCGCGTCCGCCGGCAGCTGGGCATGGGTTAGCGTGATCTCGCCGGCTGCGCTGAGCCCAATGCCCACCCGCAGCGTCGAGCTTCTGGCCGCCAGGGCGCTCAGCGTACCGGCGTCACCGCCTTCGTCGCAGGATACGGTCTGGCAGGGGACTCCCTGCTCCTCCAGCCCCCAGCACAGCTCATTGATGGCGCAGGCATAGTGCCCGCGCGGATCGTAAAACAGGCGTACGCCCGGCGGTGAAAGCGACATGACGGTCCCCTCGTTAACACTCAGAATGCCTGGCGGAAAATCGCGGCAATCTCCTGCTCGTTGCCCTTACGCGGGTTCGAGAACGCGTTGCCGTCTTTCAGGGCCATCTCCGCCATGTACGAGAAGTCGGCCTCTTTCACCCCCAGATCGCGCAGATGCTGCGGAATCCCGATATCCATCGACAGACGCGCGATGGCGGCGATAGCTTTTTCCGCCGCATCGAGGGTCGACAGTCCGGCGATATTTTCGCCCATCAGTTCGGCGATATCGGCGAATTTTTCCGGGTTGGCGATCAGGTTATAGCGAGCCACGTGCGGCAGCAGGACGGCGTTGGCCACGCCGTGCGGCATGTCGTACAGCCCGCCCAGCTGATGCGCCATGGCGTGCACATAACCGAGGTTGGCGTTATTGAAGGCCATCCCGGCCAGCAGAGAGGCGTAGGCCATGTTTTCCCGCGCCTGAAGATTGCTGCCGAGGGCGACGGCCTGGCGCAGGTTGCGGGCGATGAGGCGGATCGCCTGCATGGCGGCGGCGTCAGTCACCGGGTTGGCGTCTTTAGAGATATAGGCCTCTACGGCGTGGGTCAGGGCATCCATCCCGGTCGCCGCGGTCAGGGCGGCCGGTTTGCCGATCATCAGCAGCGGATCGTTGATGGAGACCGACGGCAGGTTGCGCCAGCTGACGATCACAAACTTCACTTTGGTTTGGGTGTTGGTCAGGACGCAGTGGCGGGTGACCTCGCTGGCGGTGCCGGCGGTGGTGTTGACCGCGACGATGGGCGGCAGCGGGTTGGTCAGGGTCTCAATCCCGGCATACTGATAAAGATCGCCCTCATGGGTGGCGGCGATGCCGATGCCTTTGCCGCAGTCGTGCGGGCTGCCGCCGCCCACGGTGACGATAAGGTCGCACTGCTCGCGGCGAAACACGGCGAGACCGTCGCGCACGTTGGTGTCTTTCGGGTTCGGCTCGACGCCGTCAAAGATCGCCACCTCGATACCGGCCTCTCGCAGATAATGCAGAGTTTTATCCACCGCGCCATCTTTTATCGCCCGCAGGCCTTTGTCGGTAACCAGCAGGGCTTTTTTACCCCCCAGCAGCTTGCAGCGTTCACCGACCACGGAAATAGCGTTGGGACCAAAAAAGTTAACGTTTGGCACCAGATAATCAAACATACGATAGCTCATAATATACCTTCTCGCTTCAGGTTATAATGCGGAAAAACAATCCAGGGCGCACTGGGCTAATAATTGATCCTGTTCGACCGTACCGCCGCTAACGCCGACGGCACCAATTATCTGCTGGTTTAAAATAACCGGCAGGCCGCCGCCAAAAATAATGATTCGCTGTTGATTGGTCAGCTGCAGACCATACAGAGATTGTCCGGGCTGAACCGCTGGCGTAATTTCATGGGTGCCTTGTTTCAGGCTGCAGGCGCTCCAGGCTTTATTCAACGAAATATCGCAGCTGGAGACAAAGGCTTCGTCCATCCGCTGGACAAGCAGCGTGTTGCCGCCGCGGTCAACCACGGAAAATACCACCGATACGTTGATCTCATTAGCTTTTTTCTCCACTGCCGCCGCCATTTTCTGGGCGGCGGCCAGGGTGATAGTCTGAATGTGTTGGCTCTTGTTCATGATTATCTCCCGCGCCAGGGTAATGCTGACGCGAATAGTCAGTAGGGGGCGAAAGTAAAAAAACTATCGCCACGCGGTTGGCTTAATTTATTTTTCTCAGCGTTATTTTGTCGCCCGCCATGATTTAGTCAACAGGTCTAAAAAGGCCTCAGAAAAACGCGGTGGCGGGCTTTTTTTATTAATTGATTTATATCAATGCTGGCGATCACATTTTTATTTTAGCCGTTGCGGCGGGGTTTCATAGTGAAACTGTTTGCCGATTTAACGTGCCAGATTGAAACAAAATTAAATTTATTTTTTTCACCAGTGGCTCATTTAAAGTTCCGCTATTGCCGGTAATGGCCGGGCGGGCAGCGACGCTGGCCCGGCGTGTTCGCTACCGTCTGCGGATTTCACCTTTTGAGCCCATGAACAATGAAAAGATCAAAACGATTTGCAGTACTGGCCCAGCGCCCCGTCAATCAGGACGGGCTGATTGGCGAGTGGCCTGAAGAGGGACTGATCGCCATGGAAAGCCCCTTTGACCCGGTCTCGTCGGTCAAAGTGGAAAACGGTCGGATCGTCGAGCTGGACGGCAAGCGCCGGGACCAGTTTGATATGATCGACCGGTTTATCGCCGACTACGCGATCAACATTGAGCGCACGGAGCAGGCGATGCGTCTGGAGGCGCTGGAGATAGCCCGCATGCTGGTGGATATCCACGTCAGCCGGGAGGAGATCATCGCCATCACCACCGCCATCACGCCGGCCAAAGCGGTTGAAGTCATGGCGCAGATGAACGTGGTGGAGATGATGATGGCGCTGCAAAAGATGCGCGCCCGCCGAACGCCCTCCAACCAGTGCCATGTCACCAACCTGAAGGATAATCCGGTGCAGATTGCCGCCGACGCCGCCGAGGCCGGGATCCGCGGCTTCTCCGAGCAGGAGACCACGGTCGGTATTGCGCGCTATGCCCCGTTTAACGCCCTGGCGCTGCTGGTCGGCTCGCAGTGCGGCCGCCCCGGCGTGTTGACGCAATGCTCGGTGGAAGAGGCCACCGAGCTGGAGCTGGGCATGCGTGGCTTAACCAGTTACGCCGAGACGGTGTCAGTCTACGGCACCGAGGCGGTATTTACCGACGGCGATGACACCCCATGGTCAAAGGCGTTCCTCGCCTCGGCCTACGCCTCCCGGGGGCTGAAAATGCGCTACACCTCCGGCACCGGCTCCGAAGCGCTGATGGGCTATTCGGAGAGCAAGTCGATGCTCTACCTCGAATCGCGTTGCATCTTCATTACCAAAGGCGCCGGGGTGCAGGGTCTACAGAACGGGGCGGTGAGCTGCATCGGCATGACCGGCGCCGTGCCCTCGGGCATTCGGGCGGTGCTGGCGGAAAATCTGATCGCCTCCATGCTCGACCTCGAAGTGGCCTCGGCCAACGACCAGACCTTCTCCCACTCGGATATCCGCCGCACCGCGCGCACCCTGATGCAGATGCTGCCGGGCACCGACTTTATTTTCTCCGGCTACAGCGCGGTGCCGAACTACGACAACATGTTCGCCGGCTCGAACTTCGATGCGGAAGATTTTGATGATTACAACATCCTGCAGCGCGACCTGATGGTTGACGGTGGACTGCGTCCAGTGACCGAGGCGGAAACCATCGCCATTCGCCAGAAAGCGGCGCGGGCGATCCAGGCGGTCTTTCGCGAGCTGGGGCTGCCGCCGATCGCCGACGAGGAGGTGGAGGCCGCCACCTACGCGCACGGCAGCAACGAGATGCCGCCGCGTAACGTGGTGGAGGACCTGAGTGCGGTGGAAGAGATGATGAAGCGCAATATTACCGGCCTCGATATTGTCGGCGCGCTAAGCCGCAGCGGCTTTGAGGATATCGCCAGCAATATTCTCAATATGCTGCGCCAGCGGGTCACCGGCGATTACCTGCAGACCTCGGCCATTCTCGATCGACAGTTCGAGGTGGTGAGCGCGGTCAACGACATCAATGACTATCAGGGGCCGGGCACCGGCTATCGCATCTCAGCCGAACGCTGGGCGGAGATCAAAAATATTCCGGGCGTGGTCCAGCCCGACACCATTGAATAAGGCGGTATTCCTGTGCAACAGACAACCCAAATTCAGCCCTCTTTTACCCTGAAAACCCGCGAGGGCGGGGCGGCTTCTGCCGATGAACGCGCCGATGAAGTGGTGATCGGCGTCGGCCCCGCCTTCGATAAACATCAGCATCACACTCTGATCGATATGCCCCATGGCGCGATCCTTAAAGAGCTGATTGCCGGGGTGGAGGAAGAGGGACTTCACGCCCGGGTGGTGCGCATTTTGCGGACCTCCGACGTCTCCTTTATGGCCTGGGATGCGGCGAACCTGAGCGGATCCGGGATCGGCATCGGTATCCAGTCGAAGGGGACCACGGTCATCCATCAGCGCGATCTGCTGCCGCTCAGCAACCTGGAGCTGTTCTCCCAGGCGCCGCTGCTGACGCTGGAGACCTACCGGCAGATTGGCAAAAACGCCGCGCGCTATGCGCGCAACGAGTCACCTTCGCCGGTGCCGGTGGTGAACGACCAGATGGTGCGGCCGAAATTTATGGCCAAAGCCGCCCTGTTTCATATCAAAGAGACCAAACATGTGGTGCAGGACGCCGAGCCCGTCTCCCTGCACGTCGACTTAGTAAGGGAGTGACCATGAGCGAGAAAACCATGCGCGTGCAGGATTATCCGTTAGCCACCCGCTGCCCGGAGCATATCCTGACGCCCACCGGCAAACCATTGACCGACATCACCCTCGAGAAAGTGCTCTCTGGCGAGGTGGGCCCGCAGGATGTGCGGATCTCCCGGCAAACCCTTGAGTACCAGGCGCAGATTGCCGAGCAGATGCAGCGCCATGCGGTGGCGCGCAATTTTCGCCGCGCGGCGGAGCTTATCGCCATCCCTGACGAGCGCATTCTGGCTATCTATAACGCGCTGCGCCCGTTCCGCTCCTCGCAGGCGGAGCTGCTGGCGATCGCCGACGAGCTGGAGCACACCTGGCATGCGACGGTGAATGCCGCCTTTGTCCGGGAGGCGGCGGAAGTGTATCAGCAGCGGCATAAGCTGCGTAAAGGAAGCTAAGCGGAGGTCAGCATGCCGTTAATAGCCGGGATTGATATCGGCAACGCCACCACCGAGGTGGCGCTGGCGTCCGACGACCCGCAGGCGAGGACGTTTGTTGCCAGCGGGATCGTCGCGACGACGGGCATGAAAGGGACGCGGGACAATATCGCCGGGACCCTCGCCGCGCTGGAGCAGGCTCTGGCGAAAACGCCATGGTCAATGCGCGATGTGTCTCGCATCTATCTTAACGAAGCCGCGCCGGTCATTGGCGATGTGGCGATGGAGACCATCACCGAGACCATTATCACCGAGTCAACCATGATCGGTCATAACCCGCAGACCCCGGGCGGGGTGGGCGTCGGCGTGGGGACGACCATCGCCCTCGGCCGGCTGGCGACGCTGCCGGCGGCGCAGTATGCCGAGGGGTGGATCGCGCTGATTGACGACGCTGTCGATTTCCTTGACGCCGTGTGGTGGCTCAATGAGGCGATCGACCGCGGGATCAACGTGGTGGCGGCGATCCTCAAAAAGGACGACGGCGTGCTGGTGAACAACCGCCTGCGCAAAACCCTGCCGGTGGTGGATGAAGTGACGCTCCTGGAGCACGTGCCCGAGGGGGTGATGGCGGCGGTGGAGGTAGCCGCGCCGGGTCAGGTGGTGCGGATCCTGTCGAATCCCTACGGCATCGCCACCTTCTTTGGGCTGAGCCCGGAGGAGACCCAGGCCATCGTCCCCATCGCCCGCGCGCTGATTGGCAACCGCTCAGCGGTGGTGCTCAAGACCCCCCAGGGCGACGTGCAGTCGCGGGTGATCCCGGCGGGAAAGATCTACATCAGCGGCGAAAAGCGCCGTGGAGAAGCCGATGTCGCCGAGGGCGCGGAGGGGATCATGCAGGCGATAAGCGCCTGCGCTCCGGTACGCGACATCCGCGGCGAACCGGGCACCCACGCCGGCGGCATGCTCGAGCGGGTGCGCAAGGTGATGGCGTCCCTGACCGGCCATGAGATGAGCGCGATCCACATCCAGGATCTGCTGGCGGTGGATACATTTGTTCCGCGCAAGGTGCAGGGCGGGATGGCTGGGGAGTGCGCCATGGAGAATGCCGTCGGGATAGCGGCGATGGTGAAATCGGATCGTCTGCAGATGCAGGTTATCGCCCGCGAGCTGAGCGCCCGACTCCAGACTGAGGTGGTCGTGGGCGGCGTGGAGGCCAACATGGCCATCGCCGGGGCGTTAACCACGCCGGGCTGTGCGGCGCCGCTGGCGATCCTCGACCTCGGCGCTGGTTCGACGGATGCGGCGATCGTCAGCGCGGAGGGGCAGATCGCCGCGGTGCATCTCGCCGGGGCGGGAAATATGGTCAGCCTGCTGATTAAAACCGAGCTGGGTCTCGAGGATCTTTCGCAGGCGGAAGCGATAAAAAAATACCCGCTGGCCAAAGTGGAAAGCCTGTTCAGTATCCGCCACGAGAATGGCGCAGTGGAGTTCTTCCGGGAAGCCCTCAGCCCGGCGGTGTTCGCCAAAGTGGTGTACATCAAGGAGGGCGAACTGGTGCCGATCGATAACGCCAGCCCGCTGGAAAAAATTCGTCTTGTGCGCCGCCAGGCGAAGGAGAAAGTGTTTGTTACCAACTGCCTGCGCGCGCTGCGCCAGGTCTCCCCCGGCGGTTCCATTCGCGATATCGCCTTTGTGGTGCTGGTGGGCGGCTCATCGCTGGATTTTGAGATCCCGCAGCTGATCACCGACGCCCTGTCGCACTACGGCGTGGTCGCCGGGCAGGGCAACATTCGGGGAACAGAAGGGCCGCGCAATGCGGTCGCCACCGGGCTGGTGCTGGCCGGTCATGCCGATTAAGCCGGCGCTCGCGCCAGCCTCTCTCTATAACGTGCTATTTCAGGATGCCAATGATGAACCAGACTTCTAGCTTAACCGGGCAGTGCGTGGCCGAGTTTCTTGGCACCGGACTGCTCATTTTCTTCGGCGCGGGCTGTGTCGCTGCGCTGCGGGTCGCCGGAGCCAGCTTTGGCCAGTGGGAAATCAGTATTATCTGGGGCCTCGGCGTCGCCATGGCCATCTATCTGACGGCTGGCGTCTCCGGCGCGCACCTTAATCCGGCCGTCACTATTGCCCTGTGGCTGTTCGCCTGTTTTGAACGCCGTAAAGTACTGCCGTTTATTGTCGCCCAGACGGCCGGGGCATTCTGCGCCGCCGCCCTGGTGTACGGGCTCTATCGTCAGCTGTTTCTCGATCTTGAACAGAGCCAGCATATCGTTCGCGGTACCGTCGCCAGCCTTAACCTGGCCGGGGTCTTTTCCACCTACCCGCATCCGCATATCACCTTTTGGCAGGCGTTTGCCGTAGAGACCACCATCACGGCGATCCTGATGGCGATGATCATGGCTCTGACCGACGACGGCAATGGCATCCCGCGCGGGCCGCTGGCGCCGTTGCTGATTGGCTTGCTGATCGCCGTGATCGGCGCGTCGATGGGGCCGCTAACCGGCTTTGCGCTGAATCCGGCGCGTGATTTTGGCCCTAAACTGTTTACCAGTCTGGCCGGCTGGGGCGCGATCGCCTTTACCGGCGGGCAGTCGATACCCTACTTTTGGGTGCCGCTGCTGGCGCCGGTGGTGGGGGCGATTATGGGGGCGTTTTTATACCGCAAGCTTATCGGCCACCATCTGCCGTGCGAATGCGCGGTAAACGACTAAGGCGAACCCTGCTGGGCTCCGGCGGTTAAGGATGTTTCGCTAGCGCCTGAGATGCTGAGTTCGGCTTTTCAGCATTGGAGCTTATGGTATACGCCTTGTGTACGTTTGTTTTCCTCTTCATTTGTTCCTTTCCTGTGACTGATGACCTCTGCTGAGGTCGTCAGCTGTCTCTTAGAATTAATGACGTAAGTCTGTAGCTTCGGGTCTCCACATTAGCGATAAACCGGTAAAGTCCCATGCCACACGGGAAAGATCGTCTATCCTGGTGAGTACAGTATCGACTGTGCGCAGGCTCACTATGTATCAGAGGCTGAGGAAGGCGGGGGCTCTATGACGCGATATGAACTGTTTTAAGTTATATTTATGAAGCGAAGTTGCCAGGTTTAAGCAGTTTATTCCATGTTGAAGGTTGTTACTTTTCCTGTTTATCTATTTTCGATGATATTGATAGTTTTTTTATCTTCTGCATTATCTTTTGGCATCAACAATACCCCTCTTTAATACTCACATTAGTTGTTAAATGATTGTCATTTTTTTGTTTATTTAAGTGAAAATAAAACAGAGGGTTTGTTTTAAAAATAATGTTCATCTTGAAAATACTATCTAAAAATGGACATTGCCAATGATATATATTGACATTAATGCCGGTGATGAACTGCAAGATATTAAGCTTACGTATAGATATGTAAAAAAACACATAGAAAATAATTGATCCCAAATAAGCGGTTTTTTATGATTGCCTGTAACATTTGGGGAATAAATATGAATGGCATAAAGATACTTATTTTTAGCTTGTTGGGACTTTTAATAACCTGCTATTCCGCCGGCGCAATGGCAAATGTGGCATGTGGTTCTGAAGCCAGTCTCCCCGCGGGAACGCTGAATATCGGGTTTACACCGGCGCCTTCAGTGATTCAAAAATCGGCTGGCGTGTATGATGTCAGAACAGTGTCCGATCATGGCGTAGTCGGCGATTTGGTGTATACCGCTTCCGTGCAATGTATTTCCGACACGGATGGGCCGATACATTATGTGCCCCTCGTTTTTAACGGTGCCTGTATGGGGATGTTCGGATTTGAATTCGAACTGGAACCGACCTTTTGTCGCGCTATTGTGAATCATTTCCTCACCGATCCTCATGCTGTGAGCAGTCAACCGATCAACGCGAAATCTGGCACTCCCTTCATGGTTTCAGCCAGGGTTGCATTACCATTAGCACTGAAAAACCACCACGGCAGCGGCAGCTTTACGCTCGACCTGAATAGTTCTTCAGTTAAGGATGGAGTCAGACACCAAGCTTCAAACGCGCCAATCACTGCAGGAAAAAACATTTTTCTTGGCGGACAAGTGGTCTCTTACAACGGGCCACAGCTCATAAAATTTGTTACTGTGCCACCTACCTGTGTATTTGAACTGAATGATGTCGATTTTCAGAATCAGACGCAGGAACATGTGATGAAAAATACTGTCATGCCATTGCATACTACATTGTCTGCAAACTGCAATGAGGCTTTGAGCGGCGTAAAAGTGAAATTTACCAGTCCCAATGGTTATATGCAGCAGCCAGGGGTGATTAAATCTAATCTTAATGATTTAGGTTTTCTGCTGGTCTGGGCAGACGATATTTTGGCTTCTAAAGGTACAGCCGTTGAATTTACCAGGGATTACACGCTCGCGGACAGGTTGTTTGCCAGCGCCAGCACTACGACAATTAATTTACCAATAGATGTTACCCCCTATTATAATGCCAGCTCAGGATCCAGTATCACGGGGCAAGTCAGAAGTTCTATCACTGCTGAAATTAATTACTGGTGATCTGTGATGAAAAAAATGTGTTGTATATTACTGCCAATGTTGATGGCCCCGGCTCTGCAGGCGAGTACCGTTACGGCAAATAATGGCACAGCCAGCGTGAGCGCAAATCTGGCGATGACGATAGCGACTGATAACTGTACGATTAGCAACAGCAGCTCAATAAGAACTAACGTTGTATTTGATGATATTTCAGTTGAAGATCTCAGACAGCATACGACTTTCACTGAGGATATTCCGCTAGAGATAACGTGTTCACCCGGCGCGACGGCCGCGTTGATCTCGGTATCGCCAGCGCCTGGGTACCAACTCGTCACCGATGGCTCTGATGGTCGGGTGACTACCGACTTAGCGGGGGTCGGCCTGGCCGTATACTGGCAATCTACGGTATCCGAGGTCAATATGTCCCCTGGTTTTAACACCCGATTTAACTACCGAGGCCAGCCAATCAATGCGAGCCTCCTTGTTAAACCTGTAGCTATTAACGCTAATATATCTCCAGGTGACTACCATTCTGCTATCGTGGTAGCCGTCACCTATATTTAAATGCTGAATGTGTAAAAAAGCATAATCATTAAAATTGTTTTTTGTTGTTGTATATATATAGTGTCTTTGCCCACTTTGTTTAATTAAATCTAGGAAATGATGATGTTCGCTATTAAGAAAAAAGCAGTGTGTGTTGCAGTTGTATCTATTATTTCTTCTTTATCTTTTGCTGCTAGCGCTGCGCCTACTGCAACGGCTAACGGTGGTACTATTAATTTCACCGGTAAAGTGACTGACGTAACCTGTACGGTTAAGCTGAACGGCGGGACTAACTCCGGTACGGTGGCACTGCCTCCGGTATCCACGGCATCTCTTGCCAAAAGCGGTGATGTTGCCGGAATGACCAGTTTCACTGTCTCTCTCGATAACTGTAAATCTGCTGGCGCAACTCTGGCGGCGGGTAAAACAGCAGCGGTCTTCTTCGAAGCCGGCGCGGATGTGGATTCTGCCACTGGCTTATTGTTAAACCATAAAGCGAGCGGTGCGGGTGCCGTTGCCCTTGAATTAGTGGATAACAGCAACAGCAGCCACCACGCGATTATCGCCGGTGACGCTGCACAGCAGGCGAATACCACCAAAATTGCCATTGATCCTCAGGGCACCACCATTCTGCCTTACGCGGTACGTTACCATGCAACTGGTGCTGCGACTGCCGGCGATGTCGAATCCAGCGTTGTTTATTCTGTGATGTACAATTAATAAAAATACTCTCCCCATGCAAATGGGGAGAGTATGGAGTCTGGCAATGAGTTATCCATTACACCGCCTCATGTCGGTATTATCGCTGACAATGTCTATTATTATGGCTGCAAACGTTTCAGCTTCATCGATTATCAATGGTACCCGGTTTATATATCCTTCTGATGAACGTGAGATAACCGTTCAGGTTGATAATAAAAACAGCTATCCGGTACTGTTACAAAGTTGGATCGATGATGGACATTCACAAATAGAACCAGAAAAGATGAATGTGCCTTTCATTTTGACCCCTCCGTTAACCAGAGTCGAAGCTGGTAAGGGACAGACGCTGCGAATTAACTATATCGGCGCCGATCTTTCACCCGACCGTGAACATGTTTTTTGGTTAAATGTGCTGGAGATACCACCAAATGAAAAAGATACTAAAAATCATTTACAGGTTGCCTTCAGAAGTCGATTAAAGCTTTTTTGGCGACCATCTCAACTTTCTAACGGCGCTGCGACAGCGCAGGAAAAGTTGTCATGGAAGGTTGCTGGTGACTCAATCATTATTAAAAACCCGACACCCTATTATATTACGCTGGCTGCGGTGAGTATTACCCATAACGGTAAGAAAACGATTGTCAATGGTTCAATGATTGAGCCAATGGGAACAACATCATTAAAAAATTATATCAATGTTAACAGCACAGATAAGGTTGAAGCAGAATATATAAATGATTTCGGGGCTCATAAAAGCATCACTATTAAATACTTGCCATAATTAACTCGCATTTTATATGCATCTAGATATCTTAGAATAACATGAAAATATCTCTTACTGCTTTTTCTGTAAATAAAGCTTTATGGTTTCCTGTGTGTGCTTTTTTTTCTGTAAATGCGCTTGCAGATGGAGTTGTTAATCACGATATCGTGGATGCTGATACGCTTGCGAACAACACACAGTTCGATCCCGTATTCATCAACTCCTCTTTCAAGAAAAATATCGATCTCAAACAATTTTCTATTGCTGGCAATGTACCTGAAGGCGATTACCAGGCAGATGTTTATATTAATGAAATTTTATCCTACAGCGAAAGGGTTAAATTTAGAAGGAATAAAGCTGGAAAAGTTGTACCGTGTTTATCAGAATCGATGTTAAAGCATCTTCATCTTAAAGAAAATGTGATAAAAAATAAGGTCGATTTCGCTTCATGTCCTGAATTATCCAATTTAATCCCCGGCAGTAGCGTCAAGTTTGATGCCAGTAGCCAACGACTCGATATCTCTGTACCACAAAAATTTATTTTGCATCTTTCGCAAGGTGAAGTTCCTGAGTCGGAGTGGGATAGTGGGATCGCCGCAGCGTTCGTCGGATATAATTTTAATACCTATGAAAGTAGTACCCATGGCTCGCATTATAACTCTGACTATCTTGGCCTGAATAGCGGCATGAATATCGGTGGTTGGTTCTTCAGACATAATGGCACCTGGACCAGCCAAACGAATCAACAAAGCCGATACCATGCCCTGAATACCTATGTCCAGCATGACATTAATGGCATTAAAGGGCGAGTGGTTATTGGCCAGTCAAACACCTCCGGTCGACTTTTTGATACATTACCGTTCACCGGCGTCTCTGTCATGTCGGACGATCAGATGTTACCGCAGTCGAGACGCGGTTATGCACCTGAGATTAGGGGGGTGGGGCTTTGTTGAATAAATCAGATTTCGGGTAAGTCTCCCCCGTAGCGGGTTGTGTTTTCAGGCAATACGCACGCTTTCAGGCATACCTGCTTTCGTCATTTTGTTCAGC